>CANJJB010000005.1 GCA_947474635.1 Parachlamydiales bacterium
GGCTCTGGCTTCCCAAGCTCCTTCTTAAGGCCCCCCTCAAAAAATGGCAAGCGCTACCCGGCACGCTCCTCTTCGGCGACACCTCACCCGATGCGCCCCTACTCACAGCTCCCTTATCTAATCCCATTACCTTTTGCGTAGGCCCCGAGCAAGGCTTTTCCTCTGCCGAAGAAGCCTTCCTCAAAGACTCTCTCAAAGCCCAAGGCACGCGCCTACACTCTAATACCCTCCGCACAGAAACTGCTGGGCTTGTTGCCCTAAGCCAGCTTTATTATGTTTCTCAACAATGACTCGGGCCTTCACCTTGGCCTCGACTCGGGTCTAATACCATTTCCACCTTTTCTTTAAAAGCTGGGCTTGTTAGTAGAAATTTTTAGAAATCGAGAAAGCCCAGCAACCATTCGTCAGGAAAACGTGGGCTATTTTTATAACATACTGATTATTAGCATGATAAATACACGCCCCATATTTCTTAATCGCGAGCATATAAAATATTAAGCTTGAAAAAAACCAATATTTATAATATAATCGTTCTTGTAAATTATAAAACAATATTAAAAATAGGATTTTATTATGAACCAATCAACATTAATTTCTGGAACTGGAGCAGCATTATTTGTTACTGGATGTGGATACCTGAAAAGCGTTTATAACATCTCCACAAGTCGCTCCAAGACTGTGGACGATGTTATCAATAGAATGGCCACGACTTATTTCACAGTCTCAGCTGGAGTCGCATGTTTAGTAGTCGGCACAGGACTATTTACAGGGGCAATAGTGAGTAAATGGGCACCTGAAGAAGGTAAAGAATATGCAGCAATTACAGGATTGGCCGTAGCTGTATTAACCCTAAGCCTTATGTTGAAGGCTCTGACATAATAACGTTCATTTCTTTAAACACAGCCACTGTACACGTTTTTCGCAAGAAAAACGTGTACCATTCACACCAATAATAACAACCCCCTACTTCTCTATCTTAGCAACCATCATCATGTTGGTAGAACCTGGCATGCCAAAAGGCGCGCCTGCTGTAACGATCACGCAATCTCCCTTTTTTAAGAGATGATGATCGAGCATGAAGGAAGATGTTTTTGCAAAAGCATCTTGGATGGTTTTGGACTGAGAGGGATCGACGGGAATAACACCCCAGTAGAGACTAAGCTGCTGATAGGTGTAGTCATTGGAAGTTAGACCAAATATCGGCATCTCGGGACGGAACTGAGAGATGAGACGCGCTGTAGAGCCGCTCGTTGTAAAGGCAAAGATCGCTTTAGCTTTTAGGCTATAGGCCGTTTTTACAGAGGCTAGTGCAACAGAAGAAGAGATATCATGGTAGTCGATTGTAATGCTGTGGGAGAAAAAGTCGCGGTAAGAAAACTCCTTCTCTGTCTCTTGAATGATACTTTTCATCATCTCAACTGCTTGTATCGGATACTTACCAGAGGCTGTCTCTGCAGAGAGCATCACGCATGTTGTACTATCGTAAATAGCATTCGCAACATCGGAGACTTCAGCGCGTGTAGGTCTTGGATTATAAATCATCGACTCGAGCATCTGGGTTGCTGTAATGGAGGGCTTACCTTTCTCACAACATTTACGGATCATCATCTTTTGCAGCTTGGGCACTTGCTCTAAAGGAAGTTCGACACCTAAATCCCCTCTTGCCACCATGATGCCATCTGCTACATCTAAAATAGCGTCGAAGTTCTGCACTCCCATGCTGTTTTCTATCTTAGCAATGAGTAATATCTGGGGCTTATTTTGCCTTTTGAGGAGCTTTTTAATTTCTAAAATGTGATCAGCGGACCTGATAAAGGAGGCTGCAATTAAATCGACATCGTTTAAACATCCAAATGTAATATCTTGGATGTCTTGCTCTGTCATGGCAGGAAGGTCGATGTGCGCAAGAGGAATATTAATGCCCTTGTGCGTCTTTAAAATGCCTGCATTTTGGATCTCGATTGTGACGCCTTTCTTGTCTTTTTTGATCACCTTGGAAAGAATGTAGCCGTCATCAAAAAGGATCGACATCCCCTCTTTGACACTACCAAGGACTGCTTGCGGGGTGATAGGAATTATTTGACCATCTCCCTCGACAGGGTCTCCTACTAGGAGCACGCGCTGACCTGCTTCAAGCTGAACAGAGCCTCCCTTCAATTGGCCGACACGGATCTCAGGACCTTTTGTGTCTAACATGATTGCAAGGGACATTTTTCTTTCAGCTCGAGCTTTTTTTAAGAGCTGGATCGTCTTGAGGTGCTCTTCTTGCATGCTATGGCTGAAGTTCAGGCGGGCGATATTCATGCCGCTATCTATGAGCGCTAAGATCTGCTCATAGGTGTTAACGCTAGGTCCCATCGTGCAAATAATTTTTGTTTTTGTCCACATAGGCACATACTAATATGTTTTTTCAAGAGTTTCAATAGAGTTGTTGAAGAAATCGATAAAAGCCTAGATAATTACCCTCCATGAAGATCATTCTTAAGAAAGTCAAGGTTCATAACCTTAAAAATGTCAGCCTTGAGCTTGACCCTGGTCAGCTGATTGTCTTTTCAGGAGTGTCAGGATCAGGAAAGTCATCGCTTGCCTTCGATACCATCTATGCTGAAGGGCAGCGCAGGTATATCGAATCTTTGTCTACCTATGCAAGAAGGCAGCTGGGTGATTTGCCCAAGCCCGACGCAGAACTCATTTCTGGTATTTCTCCAACGATTGCAATTGAGCAAAAAACAGCAGGTAAAAATCCGAGATCGACTGTCGGCACGATGACAGGCATTTACGACTACATGCGCGTTTTATTTGCGCGTGTGGGCATTCCGCACTGCCCGATCAGCGGAGAAAAGGTTTTACCTCAGAGCTCTTTGCAAATCATCGGAGCCATTCACTCTATGCCCCCTAATGATAAACTCATCTTGCTCTCTCCTTATGCCAAAGGGAAAAAGGGGGAGTTTAAAGATGACTTTGCAGAACTGCTGCGCCAAGGGTTTACAAGACTTAGGCTTGATGGGAATTTTGTAGAAATTACAGAATCGTTATCGCTCGATAAAAAATCTGCCCATGACATCGACATCGTGATCGACAGGATCACTTCAAAAGACAAAGAGCGCATTCAAGAAGGTGTCACGCAAGGGTTAGAAATCGGTAAAGGCGTGATGAGCGTATGGAATGTGACAGCTAAAGAAGAAACGCTTTTTTCTCAACATGCCTACGCATTTAAATCAGGAAAATCTTATCCCCCTTTAGAGCCGCATGATTTCTCTTTTAACCATCCACAAGGGATGTGCCCTGAGTGCCAGGGCATGGGCGTGATTTTAGAATTTAAACTAGATCTCATCATCAACCCTGATTTAAGCATTAGTCAAGACTGTTGCCAGATCGCTCCTTCTTGCAAAACAGTCCGCTACGGAAATATCTACAACCACTTAGCAAAAGCGTATAAATTTTCTATCGATACTCCGTGGAAAGATATACCAGAAAAAGGAAAGGAAGCTTTCTTGCATGGCATAGATGCGAAGTGGACGCGCATGGAGTTTGTTCACCCCATTAAAAAAACGCGCTGGACCGATTACATCCACTGGAGTGGAGTGATCAAGGAAGCTAAAAAAAGATACGCAGAAGCAACAAGTGATGTCTATCGATCCAACATGCACGCGCTCATGGAAAAATCTGTCTGCCCCTCTTGCAAAGGCGCGCGTATTCGCGCTTATCCGGCAGCTACTCTCTTAGGTGGAAAGACTATTGCACAGTTAACAGCCCTACCAATATCTGAAGTGCTTGCTTTTTTCACAAAAATCCCTCCAACGCTTATCTCTGAAGAGCTTTTGAAAGAAGTGATCCAAAGGCTGCGCTTTTTGATGGGGGTTGGGCTTCACTATCTGACACTTGAAAGAACAGCTCCTACACTGTCTGGCGGAGAAGCCCAGCGCGTAAGACTTGCCTCTCAAATTGGATCGGGTCTTGTAGGAACAACCTACATCCTTGATGAGCCTTCTGTCGGCCTGCACCCCCGCGATAACCTAAAACTTTTAGAAACGCTTAAACTCCTGCGAGACAAAGGCAACACCGTGATTGTTGTTGAGCACGATGAAGAGACGATGTTAGAAGCAGATCACATTGTCGATGTAGGGCCTCTTGCTGGAGAAAAAGGGGGGCAGATTCTCTCAAGCGGCACGCTCCAAGATCTACTGAATACTCCTGAGTCTATCACAGGCGCTTATCTCTCAGGCAAACTTGCAATTCCTATTCCGAAAAAAAGAAGAACATCTACCAAAAAAATTACACTCAAAAAAGCAACGCATCATAATTTAAAAGGGATCGATGTTGCCTTTCCTTTGGGCATATTTATTGCGGTTGCAGGCGTATCCGGCTCAGGGAAATCTTCTCTTATTTCTGATACGCTATATCCCCTTCTTTCTAACCACCTGCATAACTCTCTTCTTCCTGTAGGAAAACATAGCAAGATAGAAGGACTTGATCTTGTTGACAAAGTGATTGCAATTGATCAAGCACCCATTGGAAGAACGCCGCGATCAAATCCCTCTACCTACATCAAGCTGTTTGATGAAATTAGGGATCTCTTTAGCCAACTTCCTGAAAGCATCGCCTTTGGATATAAGCCAGGGCGTTTTAGCTTCAATGTGAAAGAAGGCTCTTGCCCCCACTGTGAAGGTATGGGCATGACAAAAATCGACATGGACTTCATGGAAGATGAGTGGGTCACGTGTGAGCACTGCAAAGGCAAGCGCTTTGACACCAAAACACTCCTCGTGCTTTTCCGTGGAAAAACCATCCACGATGTCTTAGAAATGTCAGTTAGCGAAGCGCTCGTTTTCTTTGATGCAATCCCCTCCATTAAAAATAAACTTGTGACATTGGAAAAAGTAGGCCTTGAGTATTTAAGGCTCGGACAAGCCTCACCCACCTTATCAGGAGGAGAAGCGCAGAGAATTAAGCTTGCAAAAGAACTTGCGCGCCCCTCTACCGGAAAAACGCTCTATATCTTAGATGAGCCCACAACGGGATTGCATTTTCATGACATCAACAAACTCGTGACCATATTGCAGTCACTCGCCGACAAGGGCAACACCGTGCTTGTCATTGAGCACAACATGGATCTTGTCAAAACAGCCGACTGGATCATTGAGCTTGGCCCCGAAGGAGGCGCTCAAGGTGGAGAGCTCATCGCTGAAGGGTCGCCTGAGCAGTTTCTGAAATTAAAAACACCGACAGGCATTGCTCTAAAACATGCGCTTGCTCCCAAAGATTTCACAAAAAATAAAATTGCTAGGCACTCAAATCCCATCACAACGATCACTGTGCATGAAGCCTCGCAAAACAACCTGAAAAAAATCAGCGCCTCTATCCCTCGAGGGAAAATCACCGTCTGCACAGGCCCTTCAGGCTCAGGAAAAACCTCCTTTGCTTTTGAAACTGTCTATGCAGAAGGACAGCGGAGATACGTTGAGGCTCTCTCTCTTTACGCGCGCCAGCTTGTGGGGCAAATGGCAAAACCCAAAGTTGAAAGCATCGAAGGGCTATCTCCTGCTATTGCCATTGAACAAAAAAATAACGCAGGTAACCCCAGAAGTACAATTGGAACGATGACAGAGGCGTATGATTTTCTGCGCGTTCTCTATGCGCATCTAGGCACTCCTTTTGCACCAGAGACCGGCAATGAAATCCGCTCCATTAGCAAAGATCACGTCGTTGCAAATCTCTTAGAACTACCAGAAGGAACTAAACTCCATTTCCTCTCTCCCCTTCCCTTGAAAAAAAGTGAAACCTTCGAGGAGCTCAAAGAAAGACTCCAAAAAATGGGATTTTTAAGAATCCGTCTAAATGGAAAGTACTTTGAGCTTGAAGAAGACATCCCCTTCGACAAGAAAGGTAAAAACACACTTTTTGTTGTGATTGATAGAGCAGCAGCTAAAAAAGAAAGCAGAAAGCGCCTTTTTGAAGCCGTCGACCAAGCAGCCAGCTTCTCTTCCGGAACGCTCACCGTTGATGCGGAAGGAAAAGATCTTTTTTTCAATCTTGCCTTTGCAGATCCTGCAACAGGCAAGTCGTACCCACTCATCACTCCCCACTCTTTTTCTTTCAACACCGATCAGGGAATGTGCCCCGACTGCTTAGGCCTCGGGTTCCAGTACGGACTTGACCTTTTGCAAGTTAAAGAGCTTGTAAAAATGACACCTCTTGCCATCATGCGCCTTTTGTGGAAGGAATTTACAACCTCTGAAGCTCTCACCCTCTTTGTTGAGACGCTTGAAGAAGCAGGCATTAACCTACGACTACCTATTTTAAAGCAGCCACCTGCGCACCTGCAGCTTTTTTTCAATGGCAAGATCTTACTTAAAAGAAAAGGCATATCCTTTGAGTGGCAAGGGATCAACCCTCTTCTTGCAAAAGCTGCCAAAACAATATCAGCTCTTAGAGAGCCTCTTCTTCCTCTACTCAGCCAAATCACCTGCCTCTCTTGCGGAGGATCGCGCCTGCATGCCCTTGCAAGGCATGTGAAGCTCCAAAATGTCACCATTGCAGAATTTTGCAAGCTGCCGATTGATAAGGCGCTCGACTTTGCTCTCAACCTTCCCATCCCTGAATTTTTAAAAGACACCTACGATCAGCTCATCCACCGCCTCCGCTTTTTAAAAGAAATTGGGATAGGCTACCTCTCTCTTGACAGATCAGCGCCTACACTCAGTGGTGGTGAGACGCAGCGCATCCGCTTAAGCAGGCAGCTTGGTAGCGGACTTACCGGCTGCCTCTATGTCCTTGATGAGCCGAGCATCGGTCTGCATCCTCATGATAACTCCCTTGTCAATGAAGCGCTCCTCCGCTTAAAAAACATGGGCAACACGCTCCTTCTTGTAGAACACGATCCCCTCACGATTGCGATTGCAGATTACATCTTAGACTTTGGTCCCGGTGCAGGCAAAGAAGGAGGCTACATCACAGCCTCTGGAACGCTTGCCGAGATCAAAGAAAACCCCCGCTCTTTGACAGGCGCCTATCTTAGCTCTCGCAAAACCATTCCTCTGCCTCTTAAGCGCAGAAAAGCCAAAGGTTTTTATCCTCTAAAAAATTGCACCCTCCACAACCTCAAAAACATCTCCCTTGATATCCCCTTGGGTATTTTCACATGCTTTACCGGCGTATCAGGCTCTGGCAAATCAACGCTTATGCATGACATTCTTAAACCCTCTATTGAAAAGTTACTTGCCTCAAGGCAAGAAAAATGCCCCTTTGATAAACTCATTGTCATCGATCAAAACCCCCTTGGGCAAACAAATAGAGCAGATGTCACCACCTACACTGACATATCAGCTCCTCTGCGCGCTCTTTTTTCCTCCCTACCTGCTGCTCAAATCAAAGGCCTTGAGCCAAAACACTTCAGCGCCAACCACCGCAAAGGGATGTGTCCTGCCTGCTTGGGACTCGGAACAAAAGCCGTCCAGCTCCAATTCCTGCCTCCTGTAAAAGTCCCCTGCGAGACCTGCCAAGGTTTTCGTCTCAATCCTTTAAGTCTCGAAGTAAAATTCAAAGAGAAAAATTTTGGACAAATCCTTCAGATGACTGTCATAGAAGCCAAACACTTTCTCGAAGCGATTCCTAAAGTTGCCAAAATCCTCGACATCCTCATATCTGTAGGCCTTGGCTACCTCCAGCTCGGACAAGAGATTGCCTCTCTTTCAGGAGGAGAGCAACAGCGCATTAGACTCTCTAGAGAACTTGCCAAGCGCTCATCCGGAAAAACCCTCTACCTCTTTGATGAGCCCACAATCGGCCTTCATAGCGAAGACATCGTCAAGCTGCTCTCCATATTCCATGCTCTAGTTGATCGGGGTAACACGCTCGTCCTCATCGAGCACAACCTCGATGTGATTGCCCATGCAGATTATATCTTTGATCTTGGCCCTGGTGCTGGAGAGAAGGGAGGAGAGATCATAGCCAGGGGCACTCCTGAGGAGCTAGTGCACATGCCCCATTCTCTCACCGCGCAGTATCTTTATATACGCTGTTAGCATCATCTAATACTTCTAATTACACCTTTTTGCATTTCAAGATGGAATAAATTCTTTTAAAGCAGTAGCATCATGTTCCACTGAAATGAGATACATGTGAGCATTAGAGAACTCAAACATAGCGACTACATCGTTTACGTGGATGAAAGTGGTGATCATAGCTTGGGATCTATCAATCCTAGTTATCCTGTCTTTGTTCTGTCCCTCTGTGTATTTCAAAAGGAGTACTATTCACGAGTGGCGACTCCAGCGTTACGGATGCTTAAATTTGCTACTTTTGGCCATGACATGGTTGTATTGCATGAGTATGATATTCGAAAAAAAATCGGAGTCTTTAATAAACTGAGTAAGGAACCTCGAGAAATTTTCTTGAATGAATTATCGACATTGATCGACCAAATGGAATTCATAGTTATTCCTATCGTCATTGATAAAACAGCCATCAAAGAACTAGGTGCTGATCTAGTAGTTCACATCTATCATCTTGCCATGAAACTTGGCCTTGAAAAGCTCTATCAATTTTTACAAGCAAATGGACAGCAAATCAATCGTACTCATGTAGTTTTTGAAGCTAGAGGTGTAAAAGAAGATTCTGAATTGAGATCGGAATTCCTTACGATCTGTTCCGGGAATAATTCCCTACAGCAAAAACTCCCTTTTGAAATTGTCATTGCCGATAAAAAATCAAATTCGGAGGGATTGCAATTTTCCGATATGGCTGCCCGCCCGATAGGTCTTTCTGTCCTAAGACCAAACCAACCAAACAGAGCCTTTACGATTTTAGAAAGGAAGCTTTACCAACGAAGTGACGATTACGTCTTTCCTATAAAAGCGAAAGACCCCAAGGTTGCCCTTGAGGCTCTAGCGCCGGTTAGGTAGTCCCGACCCATTTATAGCCTCATTGTAAGAAATCTTTGGATTTATTGCATTATTTTTCTAAGCTCTACAGGAACAAAGTAATAATATTGCATTTTAACTTTGGGGCTTTATATAAGAAGCCGCTGCTGTCGGACTTGGTAAAGCGATATAAGCATGTCAAAACTCTTAACTTGGGGACAACTTTTCTAAGCCCCCTAAAAAATCTTGCAAAAGGCATTGTCTTTTAAATTGTTTCATTATACATTCACTTCATTGACGATGCAGGAAGTAACATATGCTAATTGCTGTAACAGGGGCCTCAGGCCATATTGGGAACAACATCTGCCGCCTTCTTTTATCGATAGGTCTCTTACACTTATAGATTCCATCCCTGACAACCTAGATAGAGACCGAGTTCTCGAAGATATTTCCGAAATCCTAACTAAAAGCGGCGATATTGACAGATCCCTTACAGTCGCCAATTCTATATCCGATAAAGAAATCAAAGACCGTCCCCTTCGAAATATTTCCTTTCTCTTAGCAGAACGCGACGATATTGAAGAATCTTTTAAAGTTGCAAATTCTATATCTTGCGAGCGCTTTAGATACTGTGCTCTTAAAAAAGATTATCGAACTCTTAGTCAAGCGCCACGAGGCTGATAAATCTTTTAAAATTATCATCTCTAGCGAGACCCGCAAAAATCTTACTCTTGGACACTCATCCTATCTTTTAACCGCCTCCACAATATTGGAACTGTAACCAGTTAGTGAGTCACACGTTCTTGTTGTAGAAAAAGAAAGAACGATCTAGATTAAATAATCTCTTAAAACAAAGGAGTTGTTATCATGTCAGCAATTACACGATCTGAGAGCGCATCACCCTACAGTTTCACTAAAGAAGTTGAGCCAGTCACAGTCGAGATCCGAAGTTCGGGAACTCTTCTCCGATTGACTCTAGTGTTACGCACAAAAAAAGCCCCTCAAGAGTTTGCAAGCCTTCCTTCAACAGAGGAAAAGGCACGAGAAGCCCTCATTGCTTCGGGATATAATATTGGAACAAATCCACTTACACGTAAGCTTGATAGCGCATCCGCTGAAGGCTTTTGGGATATCACCATAGACTTTTCACGTATGGTCCACTACTCTCCCGGAGAATATGTACAGCCTCATTACCACGATATCGATGAAATTTTCGATGTTAAAGCGGGTGGTTGCCATGTTTGGACCTCTCAAGATGCAGGAAAAAGCTGGGATTATAACTACTGCGGACAAGGCAAGCTTATCATTCCCGGAGGAGCATGGCACTGTTTAATAGCCGGCCAAGATGGACTCTCTATGGATGTCTATCGCGACCATAAACGAACGATTAACTGGCTTGATGAAAGTCATAGTCCTGGATGGCGCAAAGACTTAAGTTTTGTAGTTACTATTCAAAATCTGAGAGAAGCAACACAGCTTGCGCTTAGCGGCTTGTAACAAAAAATGATCGGTGGGGCCCTTCGGCCCCGACCTCTTAAAACAAGGGGCCCATTCCCTGCAACGGCTAGTTGTTGCTGCCTTGCGCTTTGTAGAAACCTTGCCAAGCCCTCTATCTCTTTGATGAATCCAACATCGGCCTTCACAGCGACGACATCGTCAAGCTGCTCTCCATATTCCATGCTCTTATAGACAGAGGCAACACCCTCGTCCTCATCGAGCACAACCTCGATGTGATTGCCCGCTGACTACATCTTTGATCTTAGGCCAGGAACTGGCGAAAAGGAGAGGCAGATCATTGCTCAAGGCTCTCCCAAAGAGCTCATTCGAGCGCAGAAATATTTTACAAAATTCGAAACATTAACATGTTTACAAACAATTATATTTTAATGTAAAATATATAAATTATTAACTATTTTTTAATTTAATTAATATTAAAGGGTTTTTATGACAGATCCAATACAACAAAGGTTTGGGATTTCAGACACGCTACAAGAAAGCTTGCTTATCCAATCCATGGAACACTCTCAGCCTGAACAAACTGCCATCCCTTTACCTCCAGATTTGACCATAAAAATTTTTTGTATGCTAAACGTACACAGTCAGCAAGCTTTTGCATGTGTGAGCAAAAACATGAACCTATTAGCATTAATAGCAGCCACACATAACGAACAAGCTTCAATCAACAAGTTTGTTAAATTTATATTTGACAACTTGAAAGGGGATGAGCTTACTCCTCAGCGCGAAAAACTCACCCTTCTTGCAGAAAAAATTCCATCCATGATCCCAAAAGAAGGGCATTTCCCAAGTTTGTTAAGTTTAAAGCACGATTTGATTTTCAAAATAAAAAAACAATTAATTGATATAATTAAGACGTGCAATAGCAAGACTGATCTGCAATTGAAATGCCTTGAACCTCCCCATTTCATGCACAATATTTGTAGGTTATTGCCAATCTACGGAAAAATACGACCGGCCATGCTCATCCAGGATGAGTCCTGGCGTTCGCTTGCTCTTACCAATATTTGCCAGAACTTACTAGATGCAAACGATATTGAAAATTCTCTCGAAATTGCGAATTTCATCCCTATTGAGTTATGGAAAAACAGCTCTCTTCAACGTATTTCATGGGCCTTAAATAAACAGGGTGATATTAACAGATCCCTTACAGTTGTAAATTCCATGTCTGATCGAGAAACCAAAGATAGTACACTTAATAGTATTGTCCTTCTCTTGAGCCAGCAGGGCAATATTGACAAATCCCTTACAGTTGCAAATTCCATATCTGATAGGTTTAAAAAAAACTCCTCTATTGCAATTGTTGCTATAACCTTAGCCAAACAAGGCGATATTGATAGATCCCTTGCACTTATAGATTCTATCTCTGAGGAGAAAAGCAAAAATAGTGTTCTTACAAGTATTTCCGAAGTGTTAGCCAAACACGGCGATATCGATAGATCCCTTGCACTTGTGGATACCATCCCTGAGAAGAGCTTCAAAGACGTGGCTCTTACACATATTTCTAAAGTCCTAATCGATCACAGAGATGTTGAAAGATCCCTCACAGTCGCGCATTCCATCTCTGTTGAGTACTCAAAAGCAAAGGCTCTTAAATACATTTCTATGAGACTTTCTGAAGGGCATCTTTGATCTTACGACCCTTTTACCGGCAAAGAAAAGGGGTCAGATTATCCCCCGAAGGGCTTGTTCAGGTAATGGGTTCTTTCACAGCGCAACATCTTAAGAAATGCTTAAAAGCTCCTTCTATGCCAGAAACTGTCATAAAGTGACAGTTTCTTACATTTTTGGTCTCCTCTAAAAAATCTTGCAAAAGGCATTGTCTTTTAAATTGTTTCATTATACATTCACTTCATTGACGATGCAGGAAGTAACATATGCTAATTGCTGTGACAGGGGCCTCAGGCCATATTGGGAACAACATCTGCCGCCTTCTTTTGCAGGTGGGACATAAAGTAAGAGCGCTTGTACATATCCATTCTAATTCACTAGAGCGCCTTGATGTAGAAAAGGTTCGGGGTGATATTTTAGATCCAGCGTCTTTGAAAAGATTCTGTGCAGGTGCAGATATTGTGATCCATGCAGCAGGTAAAATCTCCATTAGTGGAGATCCCGATGGAAGCGTTTACAACATCAATGTCAATGGAACAAAAAACATTGTCGAAGCGTGTCTAGCAGCAGGTACTGAGCGCCTGATTTACATTAGCTCCATCCATGCTCTTCAACAATTTCCTGAAGCAGAACTCGATGAGACAAGACCTCTTGTAGGAGAAGAAGGCTTTTTGCACGATTTTTCCAAATCAGAAGCGGAAAAAGAAATCGCCAAAGGTCTAGCGCAAGGACTGGGTACTATTATCATCAATCCTACTGCAATCATCGGCCCTCATGATTTTGAGCCTTCTCTTATGGGTAAAGGGCTGATTGCTCTTTATAACCGCAAAGTTCCCGCCATTGTAGCGGGAGGATTTGATTTTGTGGATGTCAGAGATGTGGCTAAAACCGTGATCACAGCGATTGAAAAAGGAAGATCAGGTGACAGATACCTCTTGTCTGGCATGTGGAAAACCGTCAAAGAGCTTGCTCAGCTGGTGCAAGATATCACGGGTAAGACAGCTCCTAAATTCACATCCCCTAACTGGCTGGCCAGAATGGGCGTTCCACTTGCTAAAGCCTACAGCTTTTTTACCAACACGCCTATGTTGTACACAAAAGAAACACTCGATGTGCTGCTCCGTTGCAATCGTAACATCAGCTGCTCAAAAGCCAAAAGAGAACTCTATTTCTATCCAAGGCCCCTTGTTGAAACACTCAAAGACACCTTTGACTGGTATAAACAGACCGGCATGATCAAGTAGATCTTTCTCAATCTTTTTATTTTAATCATAACTACTTAATATTTAACAAACTCGATCAAGCATGCGCATGTTTTGTAATATATAATGTAGATTATTTACCTTAATGTATGATAATTAAATAATTATAATACGATATTTAATTACATCGGGTAAATAGCATGAAAAAATATCTAATTGCAACCTTAGTTCTAACTGGATTTACACTCCATGCCTTTGATACTACCCTAGAGTTCAGACACATTGAATCAGGAGGCGTAGGTTACAATCAGGGATATTCAACCATTGAATTTATCGGCAATCAAAACTGGAACAAATGTGAACTCCTCTTAGATATAAGAGGCCATGTTTTTAACAATGGACGCCTTGCAGGTAATGCAGGTATAGGTGTACGTAAACCTTTTAAAAGCGAACGCTATCTATTCGGGTTAAATGCATTCTATGACGTTAGAAATACAGCCAACCTAACAGCGCAACAAGTCGGAGTCGGAGCTGAATGGCTTAGCGCTTACGCTGACATCAGACTAAATGGCTATATTCCCTTTTCAAAACAATCCGATTTTGACCAGAGAACGTTTTCAGCATTTTCAGGTAATGACGTCTATGTAAAGCAAAGAGCAGAAATTGCTCTTCCCTGCGGAGAGGTTGAAATAGGCGTTCCCATTAAATCGATCTTCTATCTAGCAGGAGGTCCCTATTACTTATTTAAAAAAACAACCCACCATATGGACTCAGGCAATGCTTGGGGCGGCAAAATACGAGCTGTCCTTGATGTCACAGATTTTCTTGCTCTAAGCGGAATTGTCTCTTATGACCCTATTTTCCATACAAAAGTGCAAGGATACATTTCCTTTAATATTTCCTTAGAAAAACTAAAAAAGAAAAAAACCCCCAAGGTATCTACAAAATCTTACTCGAGAAACTTAAGGAACGTTGCTATTGCGCGCAATGAGATCATCCCCATTGAAAAGAAACACAGAACAGTGCCTTTATCAGAGATTAGCTCAAAGGGTGATCTACTCTCTATTATCTTTGTAGATAACTCCTTCCAAGGAGTTGGTCTAGGAACGTTCGAAGCACCTTTTACTTCTCTAAAAGAAGCTGAACAAGGCTCAAAACCAGGCGATATCATTTACGTACTCCCAGGTGATGGAACCTCTCACAACATGGAAGAGGGCATTATCTTAAAACCCAACCAAACTTTAACAAGCTCAGGTGCTGCTCTAGAGATTAATGAAGTGATCATTCCCCCACAAACACCTGGTCAAAAACCTGTGATCACAAATATCCACTCAGATCAGCCCGTGGTTACACACGCAGAAGGCTCTTATTTTGAGGATGCTTTTACCGTAATAGACCCTGCTGACTATATTTTCTCAGACTGGGACAGTCCTTCTTATGAAGTAACTACCACAACTGATCTCCTTGGAGGAGACTCGTCAGGCGCTGTCACGCAGAACTTCGATGATACTGATTTCGGGAATGAACTAACATTTACTGATAACAATCACACCGCTGATACAAATCCTGTTGACAATGACGCAGGCGACCATGGTTTCACTACTATCAATGCTGCTGATGGTGATGATTTCAACGGGGATGACTTAGCTACGTCTCCCATACATGTAACAGGCTCTGAGGGTGATGGCGATACAGACAGCCAAGATAGCTTTGATCATATAACCGCAGGCGAAGCAGGAGATACCCCTGCAGCACCTAGCAGTAGCTGGTGGCCCTGGTAAACGAAACAGCGCGCAACTATTTGCTAGTGCGCGCTACTTTAAAAAAAATTAAGAACCTTTTTTCTTCTTGATATAGGTAACGACATCACCTACTGTTTTGAGCTTTTCTGCATCTTCTTCAGAAATTTCAAAGCCAAAACGCTCTTCAAATGTCATGATGAGCTCTGTAAGATCGAGAGAATCGGCTGTTAGATCCTCAACGAAAGATTTTTCTAATGTTACATCTGTCGCATCAACGCCGAGTTGCTCGACGACGATGTCAATTACTTCTTTCTCAATAGTTGTCATGGGCATTTTCCTTCCTCTTTCAGTCATTTTTTTATCTTTCTGATTATACGCTATTTGGAGATAAAATCAAGCAAAGATATCTCTACATCACCATTCCGCCATCTACAGCAAGCACTTGTCCTGTCATGTAACTAGACAAGGGGCTTGCTAAAAAAAGCGCAACATTTGCGATTTCTTCTGTCCGTCCCAGCCTTTGCATGGGAATCTGGGCCATAATAGCTTGTTTTTGTGCATCATTTAATACATCTGTCATAGGCGTTGAAATAAAACCTGGCGCTATGCAGTTAACGCAGATATTACGGGTAGCAACTTCTTTAGCAAGCGCTTTTGTAAACCCGATAATCCCCGCTTTAGAAGCAGCATAATTTGTTTGCCCAGCATTCCCCGTAAGACCTACCACAGAAGAGATGTTGATGATATGTCCTTTTCTTGCTTTTAGCATGGGCCGGACAAGTGCTTGGCACAAGTTATAGATCGACTTTAAGTTAACAGCCATCACCTGATCCCAATCCTCTTCACTCATCTTCATGAGAAGACCATCTTTTGTAATGCCTGCATTATTCACAAGAATATCAATCGTAGGGTGAATGGCTAAGATTTTACCGATCACTTCATCAATAGCTGCTTTTTTAGATACATCTACGCTGTAAAAAGCAAATTTCTGTTCGGAAGAAATCTGAGAGAGCTCTTTGAGAACTTGCTCTCCTCTTTCAATATTAGTCCCAAAGATAATGACATCAGCACCTTGCCTTGCAAACGTTAAAGCAATCTCCTTGCCAATACCTGCTGTTCCACCCGTGACAAGCGCTCTTTTACCCTTCAACAACTGCATATAACTCCCTTAATAAGGCATTATCGAGATCGGTTACTTTTTCAATGTTTATAGAAACGCCTGGCGCTCCAATTTTTCTATTCATGCCAGTGAGCGATTTACCAGGACCAATTTCGAAATAAATCTCGATCCCTTTTTGCATCATTGCTTCGATGCCCGATTTCCAGCGTGTAGGAGACACCACCTGCTCTATAAGGTAATTTCTAATCTGCCCATGATCATTCACATAATCACCTGGAACATTCATCACAAAATCGATCTTGCTATCTTTTAGGTCCGTGCTAAGTAGCTGGGGTTTCAAACGCTCTTGAGCTGTTTGCATCAGAGGCGTGTGAAACGCTCCTGACACATCAAGCGGAAGAACTCTTTTTGCACCCTTAGCTTTTAAAATCTCTTCTGCCTCAGGCATAGCAGCTGTAAGACCAGCAATGACCACCTGTCCAGGGCAATTGACATTAGCCACCCAGACATTTTTGGGAAGCAGCTCTGCAACAGTCACATCATCCATTCCTAAGACCACTCTCATTGTGCCTTGCGCTTTTTCACAAGCATCGTTCATATATTGTCCCCTTGCTTGTACAAGAGCGAGCCCTTCAGTAAAGCTGACACGTCCCGATGCAAAAAGAGCTGTATACTCTCCTAAACTCAAACCTGCACAGACTGTCGGCACTATATGAGGAAATTGACTCTCTAGCGTGCGTAGCATAGCACTACTTGTAATGTAGATAGCCATCTGGCTATTTTTTGTCAGCGTAAGTTCTTGCTCAGGGCCTTCAAAAATCAACTTTGAAAAATGCATCGATAAGAATTCATCTGCTTCTTCGAATATCTCTTTTGCAGCAGGAAAACTCTCATAAAAATCTTTTCCCATACCAGGGTACTGCGCCCCTTGTCCTGGAAATAAAAAAGCAATTTTTTGTCTTTTCTTAGGCATCTTTATCCTCGTATGATAAAACAGATGCGCCCCATGTTAAGCCCGCTCCAAAAGCAGCGAGCAGAATATTCTCCTTAGGAGATAAAGGATGCATTTGCAAAAGTTCATCTAAAGCAATCCCTATAGAAGACGCAGAGGTATTGCCGTATTTATGAATCGTAATAAAAACTCTCTCTTCTGCAATTTCAAAGCGCTTAGCAAGGGCTTCAATGATACGGGTGTTAGCTTGGTGAGGCACGAGCCAAGAAATATCGCTCTCCTGGATACCCGCCTTTTCAATGGAGGCTTTGGCAGCAGATTCCATTCTGCGCACCGCATGCTTAAAGACTTCCTTCCCTTCCATCTTGATGTAGTGCAAATCCCCTTCTACCGACTCTTTAGATGCGGGCACTCTCGATCCTCCAGCAGGCAAAATGAGCAACTGCGCCTGCTCTCCATCTGCCCCGATAGAGACATCTTGAATATGCAGACCCTTACCTTGAGAAGACACCACACATGCAGAGGCTCCATCTCCAAAGAGAATACAGGTATTACGATCTTTGTAATTGACAATGGAAGAGAGTTTTTCAGATGCAACAATGAGAACATTCTTATACGTTCCCGACTCTATGAACGCTTTAGCAATCGCAAGACCGTACAAGTACCCCGTACAAGCAGCTTGAATATCAAGAGCTGCTGCATGCGATGCTTTCAGCCCAGCTTGTATTAAACAGGCTGTGCTAGGAAAAGTATAGTCAGGCGTTAAAGTAGCTACTAAGATCAGGTCAATAGCTTCAGGCTCTATCTGTGCAGCCTTCAGCGCTCTTCTTGCCGCTTCAAGCCCCATGTCTGATGTGAATTCACTTGCTCCGGCAATGCGCCGCTCTCTCATTCCTGTACGACTAAAGATCCATTCATCTGACGTATCAACCATTTTCTCTAGATCTTGATTGGTTAACACTTTTTCTGGAACGTACGACCCCGTCCCCACTATCCTGGCTTTTATTTTTTTAATTTGACTTTGCATCCATCGAATATACCTTAAACTCCAAAAAAATAAAAATAGAAAAAGATCCATCGTAAAGAAACAATTGCGCAAAATTTATTTTTATGTCATAAGAAAAGGTATAATTATTAAGGGTTGTCCTATGAAAAAAACACTTCTTCTCCTCTTAGTTGTTTCTTTATCCACCTCCTCCCTACTTGCTGGGGACAAGGAAAGAAATATAGGCTCTGCAGCTGAAGGAGGCGCATTTTCTGCAACAGCCAAGTCAATGATGGCATGGGGGCTAGGTCTTGCAGTCGTAGCCGGCGGTCTTGCCGCTCTCTTCCAAAGCAGTGGCGGCGGTGGCGGTAGCTGCGGTCACTAAAGCAACTGTAAGAAAAAACTTTCAATAGACAAATTGCTTCTTTTTTGTATCCACAAAATTCTTGATTTAAAAAAAATCTATCTCTATTCTCCTCTTTTTTCACACACTCCTGGAGGAGCCCTTTTATGATACACGCAATCGACCATTCTCAACCAAAATCAAGCACTCAAAATCACAATCCATCCACTAAGTGGAAAAATAGACATGTGATCCATCACCGAGATTAAGACACAGCCTTCTGTTTTTGGAATGGTCTTAAGAAGCGCCAAAAGACATTCTCTGCAATACAAAGTCCCATATGCCTACCCACAGGCTGGCACACCAAACGCTTTTGCTAAAAACTCTGTTGCATTACAAAAAGTAGTAAGACCGCTCTATTTGGGAGAAAAGCCTCCACGACTAGGAGATTCGTTATCTAGAAGCAAGCAAGTTATAATACACCAAGTAAATGCTGTTAGAACAAGATCCCTTCTTGAAGACTTTATCCAACTAGAAAAAGATCCAACCTCGCTTGCAAGTCACGCATTGATTTTAAAAGGATTCGCACATCATTTGTTCGATGAGAAAAGCAAAGACTTTTACTTAGAACGATTATCAGCTAGCATATTTTTTGGACCCGCCCCCCTTACTGTGCGCCAGCAAACAACATTAAACCAAAAGATACTGTCTGGCTTAAAAGGCAAACTCCATTAGCCATCCGGCAACAGCAATGATCTTGCAATGTGGGCTTAAAAACTGTGCTTTTTGCCAGACGCTCTTCAGAGCATGCCCACTTCAAGGCCGCATCTAAAAAATTATTGATTTAAAAAAAGTGTAGTTCTATTCTCCTCTCTTTCATACAACCTTTGGAGAATATTTTATGGCAGATGCAGTCGGTGCTAATCCTAACTGGAAATTACCCACAAATTTAATTGCTCTCAGTGAAGCTCAAGTATGGGAAGAAGCTTTGGGTGAATGGAAAACTGACTATGTTGACCCCCTTGATTCGGATGAGGAAATGGAAACATGCCTTTGTACTCACAATCCTATTCGCGAAGTATGGCACATTCTAAACACCCAAAACTTTAATACGGCTATTGTAGGCAATTGCTGCATAAAAAAATTTACGATCAACCCAAAATTCAAAAACAAACACAAGATATTTGATTGTTTTAAGCGGCTTAAGACGGGCCGTTCTACGTCTGCTAATAAAGAACTCATAAAATATGCTTTTCGAATGGGAATTTTCACACTTGATGAGCGTGAGTTTTATATAGACATCTGGCGAAAAAGAAAACTCTCACATGAGGACGCCCAAACCAAACAAGCGTTAAACCAGCGTCTTATTGAACAAATTAAGATCAAGAGAACAAGCGAGATCTCAGAAAGTGAAGAATCTTCTGATGAAGAATCATCACAATCAAGTGCTGAGGAATCGGATCACAGCTCTCAAGCAGCAGCAAGTCCAATACATGTTAGCGATTCGGAAGCTGAAGAATCTTCTGACGAGGAACTATCGCAAACAAATACCGCTCAACCAAGTCACGCCTCTCAAAGAGCAACAAGTCCTATGCACTTTAGCGATTCGGAACTTGAAGAACCTTCTGATGTTGAAATGGTACCACGAAGCTCACCAGTATCATATCGCAGCTCACCTGCTGTATCAGATCTAGCTCATTTTAGTGATACAGCATCGGAAAAGGCTGCGCACAAAAGGCGAGTACCTGGGATTGCTACACCAGCTTATCAACCCCTCCAAGCTAGCACAAGCCAGGTAGACCTTACTGCAACAAGAGCTCTTTTTGCAGAGCTCAAAACGCTAGAAAACAGCCCCAGCTTATTAGCAAGTCCTGCATTTGTAGATAAATGCCGTTCTTTGGAGATTTTCACTGAGGAAAATAAAAAATCCTATTTGCAGAAGTCAAGCATAACAAATCGCTCACCCCAACAACAGAAGTGTCTTGACCAATTACATCAAAAATTATTAAGCGGGGCTAAAGAAGGATTGAAACCCCGTCAATTAGACTATGCTGCTGACATTAATGCAGCAGCTGAAGGCCCTGCCGATCAAGAATTAGCAGAGCCAAGAGCTACACGCCCTTCCCACTCTTACACAATGAGCACTCCAAGAGAAAAACATTTTTTACCACATCATAGCGCTAGTTTACCCTATCAACGCCCACAAGCTGTAGCTAACCCCACACTTCCTATTGGACTAAGCCCTCTTTCTAGAAGCTCTCCCGCGTTACAACAAGGGTCCGCATTTCCACAACTAGGTGTCACACCGTTAAGGCCCCCAGAACAAGCTATGGCAAGTCCACTCTTTACAGGCTCTCCTAGATTACAAAGAAAACCCATCCATTTAGGACAAACGCCGCCACAGCTAAGTGCTGAGCCTTTATTCCAAAACAACCCAGCTAGAGTAAGCGACATTGTAACAGCATCTCTTCTTACAGACTTTACCAAGTTAGAAAGAGAGCCTGACTCTTTAGCAAGTCGCGCATTAGTTCTAAAAGGATTTGAGCATCATTTGTTCAACGAAAAAAGCAAAAAATTCTATTTAGGAAAATTACCAGCTAATCTATTTTCTGAACCCCAACCCCTCACCCAGCCCCAACAAGAATGGATTAACGACCTAAACAAAAAAATGCTGCGTGGCTTAAGAGGCCGCCTTACCTAAGCTATCTAGGAACAATCATGACTGTGAAATGGATACTTGCACTTTGTTTTTTTCTAGGAACTCTTCAAGCAAAAGAGTATGCCTACTTCACGCCCCCACAAGATTGGAAAGTGATTGAACACGATGAGGAGCCTGTGAAAATCACTTTCATAGGCAAGCCTAAAAAAAATTGCAACCCTCTGATTAATCTAGCTACAGAAGAAGTGTCGATCTCTTTGAAAGAGTATGTCGCAATTGTGCAAAAAAATTGTGAGGCAGATCCAAATAGAGAGTGGCGCGATCTAGGAAGCTTCTCTACACTTGCAGGAGAAGGAAGACTAACAGACATCTTGAGAAAAACTACAGGAGGAGATCTTCGCCAGTTGCAGCTACTTTTTATCAAAGAAGGGATTGCTTATGTTGTAACAACTAGCTGCGCAAAAGAAGAGTTCTTGGAACTTAGCCAACTTTTCTATGCAGCCCTCAAATCTTTCAATGTGACGTCTGATCTCTTCCAGGCTGTTAAAGAAAAAGAAAAGCTTGCAAGCCTTACCTCACAACTCCTAAAAGATTTTCCGGACGCTTCAGCTACCGCCTCTCGCACGCAGCTATTTTTAGATAAAAAATTCCAAAAAGAAAAATGGCTCCCTTTTGAGAAAATCGTTCTGAACAACTACCCCGAGATGGGGAATTACTGGAAAATATTGTTGCTAAAAGATATAAAGAATAAACTGATCACCTCGCAGGATTTTAACTATGCACAAGATTAAGACATTACTTACGATTGCCGTTTTTGGAGCCACTTCCCTACTTCATGGAGTAGAGACAGAAGTAAATACGCCTCCTTCCCAAGTAGCAGAACTTGAGTACCCTCCTTCTACAGAAGCAGATACTCCTGCAGAAACTTATCCTGTAGAAGCTACAACTTCAGAACAAGACACTCCCAAAAATGTGGGTAAAGCCTCTGAAGATGGAATGGCCTCTGCTAACAATGCCGCGTGGGTTAAATTTGGTATTGCAGCAGCAGCAGTCACTATTGCCGTAATAGCTCTTGTGCTCGTATCAAATGGTAAAGGCAAGAAGTCTTGAGAATTGTTGCTCTGCTACTGCTACTGTGCTCTTGCGCGCGCAATGACTCTTGGAGTGCTAGCTACATTAAATCAGGCCACTCAGAGTTTGATTCCTCCAAAATATCCTATCATTCACAAGATAGGGCCCAAGGCCTTGATTT
The DNA here is from genome assembly GCA_947474635.1 of Parachlamydiales bacterium. GTDB lineage: Bacteria > Chlamydiota > Chlamydiia > Chlamydiales > Rhabdochlamydiaceae > CANJJB01. Next base: position 22,243 of record CANJJB010000005.1, read on the forward strand.
AGAAATACTGCAAGTAGGAGGTCTTACGCATGCCTACTTCCAAGTGCAGTCTCATACAATTGCCTCGTACGAAGGTAATCCTAAAAAAGCCCTTCTGACTTTCGTTGTGGGAGAAGACACCTATTCCGATATTGCTCTTCGCCATGAAGGAGGGCAGAGAGTCTCTCTCTCTGACAAAATGCAACAGCTCTTACTCTCTTCTTTGCAAAAAAATCTTTCGGTCACGGTCCGTCTTGGCTCCTTCGAAACAATTATTAAAGCGGAAAAATTTACGAAATATTATACTGAAGGCAAATCTCCACAAGGCGCTTTATGAAAAACAAACTTGAACAGTTGAAAGAATTAACCACCATCGTTGCTGACACAGGTGAATTTGAAGAGATCAAAAAATACCACCCTACCGATGCCACTACAAACCCCTCACTCATCCTTGCAGCTTCAAGCAAACCTGAGTACCAGTTTTTAATCGAAGAAGCCATTTCCTACGGAAAAAAGCAAGGTAAGTCAAAGCAAGAAGAGCTCTCTTGCATACTCGATAAAATCTTTGTTAACTTCGGCTTAGAGATTCTTAAGATTGTACCCGGTAGAGTCTCAACAGAAGTTGATGCTAGGCTCTCTTTTGATGTAGAAGGCTCGATAGAAAAAGCCCGCACCCTCATTGCTCTTTATGAAGCTGCAGGCATTAGTAGAGACAGAATTTTGATTAAACTTGCCTCTTCCTGGGAAGGGATCAAAGCTGCCAAAAAATTAGAAAAAGAAGGCATACATTGCAACATGACTCTTCTTTTTAGCCTTCCTCAAGCCATCGGCTGCGCCATGTCTAAAGCCACCCTCATCTCCCCTTTTGTCGGCAGGATCCTTGACTGGTACAAAAAAAATGAAGGTAAGGACTCCTATGCACCTAGCGAAGACCCTGGCGTTAAGTCTGTCACTATCATCTATAACTACTACAAAAAGCTAGGCTACAAGACTCAAATCATGGGAGCCTCCTTCCGCAACACCGATGAGATCTTAGAGCTTGCCGGCTGCGACCTTCTGACCATCTCCCCTAACCTTCTATCAGAGCTCCAACAGGCCCAAGGCCCCGTCCCCAAAAAGCTCGATAAAAAATCAGCTAAGAAACTCGATATTGAAAAAATCCTCCTTGATGAAAAAACCTTCCGCTGGATGCTCTCAGAAGACCCCATGGCAACTGATAAGCTGCACGAAGGCATACGTAAGTTTGCTCAAGACATCGTGAAATTAGAAAGCATGATCAAAGCTAGGCTTTGACTAATTTAATGATCTAAGAACCTGGTGGTTATATTGACGAGCCTGCTCTTTTTTAAAGAAAGAATTATAGATTGTTTTTAAACGCCCTCTTTGTTAAAGCTTTTCCTTAAAATAAGGAGTTCTCAAAATGTATCCAACAACTAGTGCCCTAGCCGCGGCTGCCTGTAATGGCGCTCTTCTTGTATCCAGTGAACTTCTAAATAAAAGAATCTTTCACGGCGTTAACTTTATAGCTAATAAAATTTATAAGCCTACTAATGAGCGTGCCTTACCTGCCCCTCCTACAGATCGTGTCAAAATGGTGGCCCTTATAATAGCTTGTGCTTGTACAAATCTTCTAGCCCCTAGAGTTTCTGTATTCAATCCATCTACCGTAAAGATGGCGGGGATTGGGGCAGTATCTTTTCTTTTATTTTTACAATCTCAGGGTCAAAATGAGGAGCCAAGTTGGATTGTTAAGCATTTTTATCAGATTAATGAATATATAGGACTGGGGGTTGTTGGCACGCTTGTTTCTCCGTATTTTACACGCTGCCTTAGCACGCCCATAAATATTATTTGCAAGGCTGCCTCTAGAGCCCTATCAAGAAGTATTACCTACTCCCTATCGACCCAGATAATCAGTAAATTTTGCCTGCTGTGCCTTGGTTTATACATAGCCTATGATAAATTTAGTAAAGAAACAAGTTTTGAGGCTCTTTTTGAGGCAAGACTAGATGAGCTAAAAAAATCTGCAAAAAATGAACACATAAATGCCTATGTAGAACGATACAAAGAATCCCGTGATTGTTCGATGGAGCTTTTTTTAAATATTGCATATAAACTTTTTCAAGAAAAAACAGATTCAAACAATGCTTACCGCCAACGTTTTATAAGTTTTTGCGAAAAGCCCCTTCCTAATACTAAAGATAATCTCCTCTTATTCCTATTTGAAACTACTTATGATCTTCCTTTTAAAGAGCACTCATTAATGCTTTGCACTCAAATAGAGGAAATACTTACCCATCCTCGTGAAGAACAATTCTATGAATACTTTAAGAACATAAAGACTATCTTCAGATCATTTAGCGAGCATGGCCTTGACTTTCCAATTAATTATCCAGACGGAAGTCCAATGCCCATATCTGACAAAATAATCATGTTCATTTTTTGGAAACTTGGACTAAAGATTTATCGATTGCTTACCCTCGGAACAGAAGAGGAACAAGTAATTCCAAAGAAACTTTGGGGTAAATTTCGAAGTACCTGGAAAATGGAAGATCTTGAAAAATTTATTAAAGAACACAGTCCCACTATTAACGAGCTATCTAACAAGCAGAGTGGTTAGCTTTGATCACTTTGCAACCGCGGCATCTAATTGTATAGGCTGGTCTATCTTTAGGTTCAGCAAAAACTCCTCCACGGGAATGCAGAGAAAGTTTCTGTATACAGTGCGATGGGTCCCCATGTAGAGAACGCAACACTTAGCTTCTGGATATTCCTCTTGGAATGCTTTCAGTCCACTTACATCTTTGGGAGATAAATTGACCACTCTTTTCACATCTATTGCAAAAAAACCCTTAGGACCATAGATAATAAAATCAACTTCTAGCTGCGTTCTTGTTCTCCAGAAAGCTAATTGATAAGTCTCACGCTGTGACTGAACCCAGGCCCGCAAATGCTGGGCAATAAGACCTTCTAAGGCAGGACCTTCTAACTCAGCTTCACGATCTAAAATACCTGTAGGGCGCAGCTGCCGAAAAACTCCCACATCAAAATAGTAAAACTTCGCATGACTGATTAAGGCACGTTTTGCTTTTCTTGTAAAAACAGGCAATCTAAAGGCCAAAAGAAGATCCTCTAGGATTTGAATGTAGTTGAAGCTTTGGGCTCTTCGTCAGGCCAGCATTTTGCCTACAGCTTTCTTCAGATTCTTCCTCACGAAAGACACCCTTGCTGTTCGGCTAATAATTCCCCTTGTCGGGTTTATAAAGGACTTTCACCTCCAAGTGTTAGCGCCATACCGGGCGCACTAAAAAGCCCCTATTTGAACTAATAGGGGCTCCTTTTGCCATACATTCCAAAACTTTTATACAGTCTAAACGACCATAAAGAAAAGAGCCTCCCCCCGAAAAAGAAAGAGACTAAAGCTTTCTTCTTAGGGCCTTGGTACTTCTAAATAAAGCCTATTAACGTTTTTTTTGTTTTTGTTTAAGAAATTTTGCACTTCATCATCCCTCTCAATCGTTTGAAATTCCTTCCACAGTTCTCCCATCTCTGTTTTTTTATCAACTGGAGCACGCGTACAAAGGACGAAGAGCTTCATACCAACTTTTGCAAATTCAAGGTAAAGTATTCTCTCAAGTATGAGTTCTATATAGCTATGACAGGCGTCTTTTAGAGTGCCTAGGGCCTTAACTAGATATATCTTATTGCTAGGATTCGTCTGTTCTATATTGAGCAAAAGGAGCTCAACACGCTTTTTAATGTCATCGGGAGAAAGAAGGGGATTATCTTGCACTTCCTTAATGAATTGTTCACGAGCTTCCCAAGTAGTACCAGAGATGCATAGTTTTTCAAAATTATTCTTATAATCTTCATAAAAGATGGGATGTGTATCTTTTTCTTGAATGAGCTTATACCCAACATCCAAAAATGCTTTGGTTTGTGTACGCTCTTCCGGTGTTTCAAAGCTATTATTCTTTAATTTAGCCATATAGTCTGTTACGCATTTGGCTACATTTGAAGAAAGGGAAGAGTTTTTCAAAGACCTCATATTTGCAAAGAAGGTCTTCTCATCTTCTAAACCCTTATAGAATGCCTTATAGGGCCCTATCAAAGTGAAGGAAAAAAAGGCAAGGGCAGTAAGAAACTGGGGTGAGATATAGAAAGGCTTTAGCTCTCTTGATAAGATTCTGGAGGCAATTTTATAAATGTTATCTTTGACGATGTTAATGCTAGACCCGAGGCCTGCACTAAGAACCGTTATCCCTGCGCCTCTTGCTAAAGGGACGAAACCAGAACCATGGTTATTAACAAAACACAGACCTGTCCATGCACCCGCGAGCTGAATCATCTTGCGAGTAGAAGGATTGAATATAGACACTCGAGAAGCTAAAAGAAGTGTGAGCGCGCCCGATACTGAAAGAGCTAGACCCATAACACGAGGTCCAGACACACGATAGAAGTCATCTCCATCTGCAGACTTAAAAAATTTATTAGCAAGGGCCTCAATCTCATGTGAAAGTATCGCATGTGCAAGACCAACTGAATAGAAAACCACGGTGTTATAGGTGGCTGCAGCTATGCTATTACATGCAAGGTAATTTCCTACTGTTGAAAACATGCAAGACTCCTTAGTTTAAGGGAAAATTCTAACTAAAAGAGCAATTAAATAAAATATAAACATTTTTTAAAGCATTTCTTAATTGGAGACAGCTAAAGGACTTGAAGAAAAAGAGCCTCCTCCGGTAAGGGAGGAGGCTAAGGAACATCTCAAGTGAAGCAGAACTCGAGGTCTTCTTGAGACTCTGTATCGATGCACTCACGTACACGCTTGTCAAAAGCGTGGAAGCCTGTACCGCCGGGAGGCATATGGCCTGTGATAACGTTCGATTTGAAGTCGAGAAGGTAGTCGGTTTTTCCTTCACTAGCAGCATCGGTAAGAACACGGGTTGTGTCTTGGAAGGAAGCTGCAGAGATAAATGAGTCAGTAGAAAGCGATGCTTTGGTAATACCAAGAAGCACGGGCGCTGCCTGAGCAGGTTTGCCGCCTTCTTCGATGACTTTACGGTTTTGAGCGTGGAAGATTTTCTTGTCGACATCTTCTCCGTAGAGGAAGATTGTATCACCGGGATCTGTGACACGCACTTTCTGGAGCATCTGGCGAACAATGATCTCGATGTGTCTGTCGTTGATGTCTACACCCTGGAGGCGATAGACTTCTTGGACTTGTCTTACGAGATATTCTTGGAGCGCTCTTACGCCGCAAATCTCTAGGATCTCTTGAGGAACAACTAATCCGTCAGTGAGCTGCTGTCCTTTGATGACAGGATCGCCACGTTGAACGATTAAGTGTTTTGAAAGAGGTATTAAGTGCTCTTCTTCCATTCCTGAATCTTCGTCGCGAACAATCACGATGCGTTTATTTTTCTGTACGCCGCGGAAGTCAACGATACCATCGATCTTAGCAATTTCTGCTGGATCTTTAGGTCGTCTTGCTTCACACAATTCCGCAACGCGTGGGAGACCACCGGTGATGTCTTTTGTTTTGATAGCTCCACGAGGAAGACGCGCTAAGAGCTTACCTGCAAGAACATGCTGACCTTCTTGTACGGAGATGAATGCTCCGGACGGTATGGCATAGGTTCCAACAAGCTCTGAGTAGTCTTTATCTGCATAGATAATGATCTGTGGGTGAAGCTCTCCACGGTGTTGTTTAACAATCAGTTCTGTTTGGCCTGTTTGTTTATTGATCTCTTTCTGGGTAGAAATCCCTTCTACGAGATCTTCATATTTAACAAAACCTGGGCGTTCACAAATAATTGGTACGTTGTGCTGTTCCCACTGAGCAATCTTGGCGCCTTTTTTGATCTTGGAACCATCTTCAAAGATGATGGTTGTTCCAAGTTCTACTGAGAAGCTTTGGAGGGGCTCAATTGATTTTGTGCTGAGGAGTTTTTTGTACTCTTCAACGGTTCTGCCTTCATCTCTTACAACATGGAGTGAACCATTTTTGTTGAGAACAATCCAAATGCCTTCTTCGTTTTTAACGGTGCGCAGGTTGTCATAGATCAAGATACCGTCTGCTTCTGCAATTAGCTCGGGGCTGACAGCCGCAGAGGCAATACCACCCAAGTGGAAGGTTCTCATCGTGAGCTGCGTTCCAGGTTCACCGATTGACTGAGCTGCGATAATACCGACAGCTTCTCCAAGACCTACGAGCGTTCCATTGGCAAGGTTAAGACCGTAGCACTTAGAGCAGATGCCGCGTTTAGCTTCACAAGTCAGTGTTGAACGGATTTTGAGGCTGTCAATACCAGCATCATCAATTGCGTCTGCTTGTTTAACATTGAGAACATCGCCCGATTTTGCAAGCAACTTCGTGTTATCGCCCGGCTGGAAGATGTCATCACATACAGTACGTCCAAAGATCCGGTCTCTGAGAGGGAGAAGTTCTTCTTGTCCTTGCTTAATAGCAGAGACTTCAACTCCATTCAATGTTCCGCAATCTTCTTCTGTGACAATAACGTCTTGAGCAACGTCGACAAGTCTACGTGTCAAGTAACCAGAGTCAGCTGTTTTAAGGGCTGTATCGGCAAGACCTTTACGAGCTCCGTGTGAAGAAATAAAGTACTCGAGAACAGATAGTCCTTCTCGGAAGGAAGCTGTAATCGGAGACTCGATAATTTCACCTGATGGTTTTGCCATTAGACCGCGGAGGGCACCTAACTGCTTGACCTGTGATTTATTTCCTCTAGCTCCAGAGTCCATCATTAAGAAGAGCGGATTTAGCTCAAGTCCATTAGGAGCGCTGATGAGCTTAAAGAGTTCTTCAGAGAGAAGTTCTGTTACTTCTGTCCAAATACTAATGATTTTAGAGTGTCTTTCCCCGTCTGTGATAATACCGTCTTCGTACTGCTTAATAACAACATCAATACGTTTGTAGGCTTGGTCGAGAACTTTTTGCTTATTCGGAGGGATCTTAACGTCTTTAACACCCATAGAAAGAGCAGCTTTTGTAGCTTCAGCAAATCCAAGATTTTTTAGATTATCTAAAAACTTGACAGTTGCCTCAAGACCTACTTTTTTGTATGTCTCGAAGATGAGCTCAGATAGCTTTTTCTTACGGAGAGCATAGTTTTGAAAGCCAAGTTCCTTAGGAACGATGGTGTTAAAGAGAACTCTACCAGGAGTTGTCTCAATGATACCGCTCTCTAGGCGGAGTTTAATTTTCTCATGGACGTGTAGACCTCTTCCTAACTGATCTCTGCGCGCACCTTCAACTTGTTTTTCATCAAACCAATTGTGGCTTCCTGCGGAGCTAAGAGCAAGTAAGACTTCATCAGAGTTGCGGAAGGTCTTTGTTTTCTTGTCATGTTCTTCTGGGCTAAAGAGAGGATCGTACATGAGATAATATAGACCAAGAACCATATCTTGGGAAGGCACGGCAACCGGCTTTCCAGAAGAAGGTAGGAAGATATTATCAGGCGCCATCATAAGAGTCTTAGCTTCAATTTGAGCTTCGACAGAGAGAGGAATGTGAACGGCCATTTGGTCACCGTCGAAGTCGGCGTTGAACGCTGTACAAACGAGGGGGTGAATACGGATCGCTTTTCCTTCAATAAGAATAGGCTCAAATGCCTGTATCCCTAAACGGTGCAACGTCGGCGCGCGGTTTAGGAGTACAGGGTGACCTTTGATGATCTCTTCGAGTACATCCCACACTTCAACTGATTGCTTCTGAATCATCTTCTTAGCAGAGCGGATCGTGTAAACATAGCCGAGATCTTTGAGTCTCTTCACAATGAACGGCTCAAATAGCTCAAGGGCCATTTGTTTTGGAAGGCCGCACTGGTTGAGTTTTAGTTCAGGGCCTACGATAATCACGGAACGACCTGAATAGTCAACACGTTTTCCGAGAAGGTTCTGGCGGAATCTACCTTGTTTTCCTTTGAGCATCTCAGAGAGTGCTTTTAAAGGACGATTACCAGCGCCCATGACAGGGTGTCCATGGCGGCCGTTATCAAATAGAGCATCGACAGCTTCTTGGAGCATCCTTTTTTCATTGCGTACAATGACGTCAGGTGTTTTTAACTTCAATATGGCTTTTAGGCGGTTATTTCTGTTGATCACTCTGCGGTAGAGATCGTTCAAGTCAGAGGTTGCAAATCTGCCACCATCGAGCGGAACTAAGGGTCTCAAATCAGGAGGAATAACAGGCGTGCATGACATCACCATCCATGAAGGTTTATTAGGAGAGGATACAAACCCTTCAATAATTTTGAGGCGTTTTGCAAGCTTCATACGTGCTTGCATTGACTTTGTTTTACGTAACTTTTCTTTTAGATCAAGAGCAAGCGCTTGAAGATCTTCTTTTTCAAGAAGGTCTCTGATCGCTTCTCCACCCATTTTAGCAACGAAGGCATCTGTGCCCCATTTCTCTTGGGCTTCTCTATACTCTAAATCGTTAAGGAGTTGTTTTCTTTCAAGTGTTGTTCTACCTGGATCGACAACGACATATTCTTCGTAATAAATCACTCTTTCTAAGTCATTACCAGACATGCCAAGAACATTACCAATACGGGAAGGCATACTCTTGAAAAACCAAATGTGGACAACAGGAACTGCCAGATCAATGTGCGCCATGCGCTCACGTCTAACTTTAGAAAGCGTAACTTCAACGCCGCAACGATCACAGACGATACCTTTGTGCTTGATCTTCTTATATTTACCGCAAGCACATTCCCAGTCTCTTGTAGGACCAAAAATCTTTTCACAGAAGAGACCACCTTTCTCAGGTTTGAAGGTTCGATAGTTGATTGTTTCAGGTTTTTTGATTTCACCGCGTGACCATTCGTTACGGATGACATCGTCAGAAGCAATCTTGATGGTCAACTTGTCAAACTTTGAGCCGTTGAAACCTTTATCTTCCATTGTTTTTTCCCCTAATTATTTTCTTCTGTGAGTTCAGTACGGATATCTAAGCACAATCCTTGCATCTCTTTCAAAAGAACGTTGAAAGATGCAGGAATACCTGGCTTCAAGACATTCGTGCCTTTTACAATCGACTCATACATATCTCTTCTTCCTTCGACGTCATCTGATTTAACAGTTAACATCTCTTGGAGAAGGTTAGCAGCACCGTAAGCTTCGAGCGCCCAGAACTCCATCTCCCCGAATCTTTGTCCCCCTCTCTGAGCTTTACCGCCCAAAGGTTGTTGGGTGACTAAAGAGTAAGGACCGATAGAGCGTGCGTGGATTTTATCTGCAACCAAGTGACTTAACTTGAGCATATAGATATATCCAACAACGACCCTGTTATCAAATCTTTCTCCGGTTCTACCATCGTAGAGCCACATCTTACCATCATCTGGAAGACCTGCCTCGCGCATCATCTCCCAAATACGAGACTCTGGGAACCCTTCAAACACAGGGCTCTTAACATAAATGCCGACTTTTTTAGCAGCATAGCCAAGGTGTGTTTCTAGAAGCTGTCCCATGTTCATACGTGAAGGTACGCCCAAAGGATTTAAGATAATTTCAATGGTTGTTCCATCTGGAAGGTAAGGAACGTCGGCCTCAGGCACAATCTTAGATACAACGCCTTTATTTCCGTGGCGTCCTGCCATCTTATCCCCGACTTGCAACTTACGCTTAGAAGCAACATACACTTTCACCTGACGGATAACGCCGGGATCTAGTTCTGTATCTCCTTTACGCATAAACTCAATTTCTGTTTTATGTTGCGTTTGAAGCGTTTCCATGGAAACATCGAACTCTCTCAATATTTGCTTGAGTGTGTTATACATCTCACAATCTGGAACGAGAAGATCTTCTGCTTTTTCTGTCTCAAGGTTCTCGATCATCTCTTGGGTAATTGTCTCCCCTTCCTTGATCAAGACATCACCTGTCTTACGGTGCATGACAGAGCCTTGCGCTTGCTCACCTAAAAGAAGAGCTCCTAATTTCTCATGGAATCCCATGACAAGTTCAGTCTCTTTGTTCTTGTAATCTTGATGCATATCTTTAATGCGAGATGCTTCTTCAACACGCTCATCATCTGTTTTTGTCAAACGATCGGTTCTGCTAAAGACACCCACATTCATGACAACCCCTTCAGTGCCTGGAGGCGCTGTAAGGGAAGCATCTTTAACATCAGCTGCTTTCTCACCGAAAATGGCTCTTAAGAGCCTCTCTTCAGGAGCAAGTTCTGTTTCAGATTTAGGAGTGATTTTTCCAACGAGGATATCACCAGGTTTTACTTCAGCACCAACGCGGATGATACCATCTTCACCGAGGTTAGCTAAGGCCTCTTCAGAGACATTCGGAATATCTCGCGTGATTTCTTCTTTTCCTAGTTTTGTATCACGGGCAGTCAGTTCAAACTCTTCTAGATAAATAGATGTATAGGCATCTTCTCTAAGAAGTTTTTCTGAAATGATGATCGCATCTTCGTAGTTATAACCACACCAGGGCATGAACGCCACAAGTACGTTTTTACCAAGACCCACTTCTCCTTTGTCTGTTGAAGGACCATCGGCAATGATATCGCCTGCTTTGATCTTGTCTCCAATGTAGCAGAGAGGGGTTTGGTTAATACATGTTCCTGAGTTAGAACGCATAAACTTTTTCAAAGAATATGTTTTCTTGTTCAGAGGGTTAGCTTTTGCAGCAATGATGATTTTAAAGCCATCAACGTACTCAACAACACCATCTTCGTCAGCAACAACTACAGCGCCTGAGTCTCTTGCGGCTCTTAGCTCTAAACCAGTTCCTACAAGAGGAGCTTCTGTTTTAAGTAGAGGAACAGCTTGGCGTTGCATGTTTGATCCCATGAGAGCGCGGTTAGCATCATCATGCTCTAAGAAAGGGATTAACCCTGTTACAATTGAGACGAGCTGCTTAGAAGAAACGTCCATGTGAGTGATCTTAGGTGTTTCAATCTTGAGCGACTCACCCTTAGAGCGCGCCCAGCAGATAGGCTCTTTAAACATGTTGAACTCGTCGAGACCAGCAGAAGCCTGAGCAATCACGCATTTCTCTTCTTGGTCTGCTGTCATATACTCAATTTCATCGGTGACAACACCCTCTTTTACTAAGCGGTAAGGTGTTTCAATGAATCCGAACTCGTTGATTTTCGCAAAAGCAGCAAGAGATGTGATAAGACCGATGTTTGGCCCTTCAGGTGTTTCAATCGGGCAAATTCTTCCGTAGTGACTAGGATGAACGTCGCGTACTTCAAAGCCCGCTCTTTCTCTATTGAGTCCACCAGGACCAAGAGATGAGAGACGTCTTTTGTGCGTAAGTTCTGCTACAGGGTTTGCTTGGTCCATGAATTGAGAGAGCTGAGATCTTCCGAAGAAGTCTTTGAGCACACCAATGAGACCTTTAGCAGAAATAACCTTACCAGGCGTGAGTGTATCTGTAGAAAAATCAAACAGGTTAACACGCTCTTTGATGATTTTTTCCATTCTAGCAAGACCGATACGACATTGGTTCTGGATAAGTTCTCCAACAGATCTAACGCGTCTATTGCCTAAATGATCGATATCATCGATAGAGGCATTTTCTTCCCCTTTTTTCAATTTAACAAGGTATTTAAGAGCTGCAATCACGTCTTCTTTACGGAGAGTTACAACTTCAAGTTCTTGATCACCAATCGGGAAGCCGAGTTTACGGTTGAGCTTATATCTTCCAACTCTTCCGAGGTTGTAGCGCTTCGGATCAAAAAATAGGCGCATGATAGCTGAACGTGCATTGGAAAGAGTTGCAGGCTCACCTGGTCTAATTTTGCGGTAAAAGTCTTTTAGGGCTGCTTCATAAGAATCCGTTGGATCTTTTGCAAGCATTTTAATGATCGGAGATGTCTCATCAGCATCTTCTGCGATTTTAATCACAGAAATACCTGCATCGAGCATCCGTTTTAACATCGCTGTCGTTAATTTCTCAGACGCTTTTCCGAACACAACGCTGCTTTCTTGATCGATCACGTCTTCAGCAAGGATCTTACCTACTAATTTAGTGAAATCTTTTTCAGATTTGATTTTGACGCGGAGAGTAGAGAAAAATTCTTCAAGGATGTCAGCATCTGTTGAATAGCCTAAGCTACGAATAAAAGATGTAGCTAAGACTTTTCTACGACGTTTTTTGCGATCGACATAAATGTAGACCAAATCGTTTGTGTCAAAAGAACCTTCGAGCCAGCTACCTCGATAAGGGATAATACGGAAGGAATAGATAGTTATTCCTTTAGAGTGTTTTTCTTGTTCAAAAGAGATACCAGGAGATCTGTGAAGCTGAGAAACAATCACGCGCTCTGCGCCGTTGATGACAAAGGTTCCTTTGTCTGTCATGATAGGCATTGTGCCCATGTAGACTTCTTCTTCTTTGATACCTGTCTCATCTGTTAAACGGAACTTAACTTTTAATGTTACGTTGTAGGAAATACCTCTCCGAATACACTCTTCAGGGGTATATTTAGGTACTCCTAGATTATAAGAAAGAAATTCTAGGATGGTTTTTTCATCATATGACTTGATCGGGAAAATCTCGTTGAATACTTCTTGAAGTCCTATGTTTTCTCTTTCATGAGGCATTTTATCTGCCTGCAAGAAACTTGTGAAAGATTTTAACTGAACTTCAATCAGATTAGGAAGCGCTATGATCTCTTCCTTTTCCCGAAAACTCACGCGATGAGGCGCTTTTTTTAACATCTTAACCCGCTCCTTTAAAAAATAAATAAGAAAACAAAGAGCAGAAGAGCCCTTATATAGGCTCTTCTGCTAACTAACCTCAAAAACTGTTAAAAGTTATAAACCTTTAACTGTTACTTTAATACCAGCGTCCGCAGCTTTCTTAGCAATTGCGTCGGCATCGGCTTTAGAGCAAGATGGTTTTAGCACTTTAGGTGCTCCATCTACGAGATCTTTCGCTTCTTTTAATCCAAGTCCTGTGATTTCACGCACGAACTTAATCGCACCAATTTTCTTATCAGCTGGAGTTTCATGCAATGTCACTTCAAATTCAGTCGACTCAGCAGCAGGTGCAGCTTCTGCTCCACCAGCAGCAGGTGCTGACATCATCATTGGAGCGCCAGACGCTGCCTTCACACCCCATTTGTCTTCTAACATAGCTTTGAGCTTAGACATATCTAGTACGCTAAGGCTGCTTAAATCTTCTGCTATTTGGTCTAATGTTCTACTCACGGTAATACCCCTTTATTTAATAAAAATGTTAAATTTTGCTTTTGTTATCTAAACAATAAACGACACTGGTTAATAATGCATCCATCACACCTAAGGTCTGGGCAGGCACAGCCTCCAATAATCCCAAGAACTGCGCACGCATCTCTTGTTTTCCAGGGAGTTTTGCAATTAACTCAATATCGACTGCGGAACAAATCTTTCCTTCAAACCTTCCTCCAATAACTTCCAAAACCCCTTCGTTTTGTTGTCTAAATTTAAAAAGGGCTTTAGTCGATTGGACGGGGTCTTCTTCAACAAATACAACGCCTACATGACCTGCAAGAATCGCTTCATCTAAAGCACATCCAGCTGCAATAGCAGCTTTTAGCAAGATCCTCTTACGGATCACTTCAAAATCAGCTCCTGATTGAATCAGCGCCGACCGAAATGCGTAAGCCATGTTAGGGTCCATTTGCTTGTATCTCGTCAAAATGAAGGCTGTTGAATCTTTAACCTTACTTTCAATTTGATCAAGTAGTAATTGCTTTTCTTTTCTCATCTTAAGCCTCCACGATTCCACTGAGGTCGATTTTTAAACCAGGCCCCATAGTTGAAGAAAGTACGAGAGAGCGTAGATAATGACCTTTTGCTGTGGCAGGTTTTGCCCGAGCAATAGCATTAATAAGAGCAAACACGTTTTCTTTTAGCTTCTCTTTTGCAAAAGAAACTTTTCCAACACCGGCGCTTACAACACCATGTTTATCACTCTTAAATTCTATTCTACCTTTTTTAATCTCTTTAATAGCATCGCCAACATTGGCTGTCACTGTTCCCGCTTTAGGCGTAGGCATCAGGCCTCTTGGACCTAGAACCTTTCCTAATTTCCCGACTTCTCTCATCATGTCTGGAGTTGAGATAACAACGTCAAAATCAGTCCAACCATTTTTGATCTTCTCAAAAAGGTCTTCATTGCCAGCTACATCAGCACCGGCTGTCAAAGCTTCTTGTAGTTTGTCTCCTTTTGCGAAAACAACTACAACCAAGGTTTTGCCTGTTCCATTCGGTAATGAAACAACGCCGCGTACTTGTTGCTCTGACTTCTGAGCGTCTATCCCAGTCTTCAGTGCTATATCCACCGATTGATCAAACTTAACAGGTGGACATTTTTGTAAAATATCGATAGCTTCATCAAGTTTATAGAGTTTTTGAATCTCTATGAGCTTTGCTATCTCCCGACCGCGTTTACTTGCCATATTTATCCTTCAATAATATCAACGCCCATCGACCGTGCAGTTCCCATAACAAGCCTTTCAGCGGCTGCTTCTGATCTTACACGCATATCTGGGTATTTTTGTTTCGCAAGTTTATTAACTTGCGACTTTGTCAACTTTCCAACTTTATCTCTATTCGGAACTTTTGAGCCCGACTCTAGAGCAAGCTCTTTTAAAATCATTCTTGAAACAGGAGGCTTCTTCGTAATGAATGTAAATGTTTTATCGGAAAACACAGAAATTTCAACAGGAAGAATATCCCCTGCTAAATCTTGCGTTTTAGCGTTAAATTCTTTACAAAATCCCATGATATTGACTTGGGCTGCTCCCAAAGCAGGACCAATCGGAGGTGCGGGATTCGCCTTTCCTGCAGGAATCTGCAATTTAATAATCTTTACAAGTTTCTTTGCCATAGTTTTCTCTATTTTTTATGTTTCAGCTTCTTGTGGGATCTGTTCGACTTGCCAGAATTCAAGATCATCCACTCTCGTTTCTCTTCCAAAGATAGAGACTAGAACACTCAATCTACCTTTATCATGGAAAACTTCCATCACGGTTCCAATGAAGTTCACAAAAACACCATCTGTGATTTTGACTTTGTCACCAATCTGGATATTGTGTTTCTGAACAACTCCCCTCTTCTTCTCTTCAAGCTCAGCGAGAATATTATCGATTTCTTTCTGTGGAAGCGATAAAGGTTTTTCTCCACCTAAAAAAGCAATAACGCCATTGGTTTCTTTCACATACATCCAAGAATCATCGGTTAAATTCATTTTGATCAGGATGTAACCAGGCCATAGCCTTTTTTCGCTAACTCTCTGCTCGCCTTTTTTCACTTCAGCAACGTTTTCTGAAGGGACGAGGACTTCCTCGATGAATTCGGCCATCCCTTTGGAATCCCTATTCTCTTCGAGAGTCTTCTTAACTTTCTTCTCTTGACTCGAAATTACCTGAACAACATACCACTTATGCATGTACCTTACCCAAAAACTAAATGAATAATTGCGGAAAACCCATCTAAGAACCCTTTAATTAAAAGGTCTGAAAAATAGATCCCCATTCCAAAAACAAATGTTGCTCCAATGACAACTTTAGTAGACAACATTAACTCTTCTTTCGTTGTCCACGTTACTTTCTTGAGTTCTGCTTTCAACTCATGAACGTAACTCATCCTCGAAACCCGCACTCCTGGCTCAACTTGAGGATTTAATTGTTCCACCTTTACACTCATCTGATCCTTAATTTTATAGAGGGGATCTTATTCCCCCCATACCCTAAACGAGTGCGGAGGGACTCGAACCCCCGACCAGCGACTTTGGAGATCGCTGCTCTACCAACTGAGCTACACACCCCTAAAACTAGAGTTTGCATGCAAACTCCAGCCAAGCCTTAGGAAACAATCTTACTTACAGTTCCGGCACCAATGGTTCTGCCACCTTCACGGATAGCAAAGCGCATCCCTTCTTCCATAGCTACTGGCACAAGCAACTCCCCTGCAATCTCAAGGTTATCGCCAGGCATCACCATCTCTGTACCTTCAGGAAGAGTGACTGTTCCAGTCACATCTGTCGTACGGAAATAGAACTGTGGGCGGTATCCGGTAAAGAAGGGCTTATGACGGCCACCTTCTTCTTTCGTCAGAACGTAAATAGTTCCTTTAAATTTCGTATGCGGTTTGCATGTTCCAGGAGCTGCAAGCACCATTCCGCGCTCGACATCACCTTTTTCTAGTCCGCGTAGTAGAATACCAACGTTTTCGCCAGCTTCTGCTTTATCTAATTCTTTATTGAACATCTCAAGACCTGTCGCAACTGTTTCTCTTGTACCTTTAATTCCGACGATCTGGAGTTTATCATTCACTTTAACAACGCCTTTTTCAACTCTACCTGTCGCAACTGTTCCACGACCAGAAATAGAGAATACGTCTTCAATAGGCATTAAGAAAGGCTTCTCAGTTTCTCTAACAGGAGTTGGGATTTTCTCATCAACGCAATCCATCAATTTCTGAATAGCTTTCACATATTCTGGATCGCCTTCGAGAGCTTTCAAAGCAGAACCGCGGATGATAGGAACATCTTTGTAACCTTTAGACTCCAAAAGTTCCATGAGCTCCATTTCAACGAGGTCAACGAGTTCTTCGTCGCCTTGACCGATCATGTCCATCTTGTTTAAGAAGACAACGATTGAAGGCACACCGACTTGGTGAGCAAGCAAGATATGTTCTTTTGTTTGAGGCATAGCACCGTCAGTTGCTGCAACGACGAGAATAGCTCCGTCCATTTGAGCAGCACCGGTGATCATGTTTTTAACATAGTCAGCGTGACCAGGACAGTCTACGTGAGCGTAGTGACGTTTATCAGTTTCGTATTCAACGTGTGTTGCGTTAATTGTAATTCCACGTGCTTTTTCTTCTGGTGTATTATCAATAGAAGCGTAGTCACGGTATTTTGCTCCACCTTTCTGCGCAAGAACTTTCGTAATTGCAGCTGTTAAAGAGGTTTTACCGTGGTCGACGTGCCCAATAGTTCCGATATTGACGTGGGGCTTATTTCTCTGAAATTTTTCTTTTGCCATTATGTCCTCCGTTAGGATTCAACTGTTTTTGCCCAAGATAGGAATTGAACCTATGGCCACTTGCTTACCATGCAAGTGCTCTACCACTGAGCTACCTGGGCTCCGTTCTATCAAGAAAGTGGCCAAGGTTACTCCGCAAAGCAAATAAAATCAACAGTTAAGTTTAAAAAATTGTTAGTTCAAATTATTTTTGCCTATAAACAATGCGTGCTTTTGAAAGATCGTAAGGCGACATTTCGACTGTTACGACATCTCCAACGAGCACACGAATATTTCTCATCCTCATCTTCCCACATAAGTGGGCGATCACTTTCATACCATTTTGCAAAATGACGCGAAAATTCATGTTAGGAAGTAATTCTTCCACGGTCCCATCAACTTTAATCGTATCTTCTTTAGGCATAGGTGTCAGGATAAGTGTATAATGCAGAGGATGCTACCAAATTTCCGAATAACTGGGAACAGAAATTTTCAAATGGTTGATTTTTTTGTTTCGACCTACGTCAAATCCTTGGAGCAGAACTAAAATATCTCTTAGCTATCACAGCAAAAACAGCGACAATCATAATAGATAAACATACATACCCTTGTGACCGTCTTTTATTGCTAGAACTTGGAAGAGCATCCCCACCTAGACGATGGCCCTCACCCATGCCTCTCAAATCACTATAATGAGAGTTATCCCAAATAGCACCCAGAGATTCACCCATGTTGGCACCCATCCACATGATTCCTAAAAACCGAAATAGCTCAGGCACCTTTAACCCGACTTTTTGGCTGATTTTATGACAAATAACAGACGTAACAGCCAAAACAGGAAACAAAGGCGGCAGCGTAACCTCTTCTTTAGGAGCTAGGGCCTGTTGTGGCCTAAATCCTTGTAATTCTTGCCACCAAGGCACATATATATCAGCCATTGTTGCTCTTCTTTTTTCATCGGTGATAGGCTTGGGGCACTTTAATGTCGGGCATAATTGTTTAAACCAGTCACTTGTCTGTACACACGCAACCACCGTATAACAAATAGTGCAAGCCCCAGCAACTTGGAAAGGATAATCAATTTTCAGACACGAGGCAAGAGCACATGCTGACACTCCTTTAAAGAAAACTCTGCTCACACGCCAATCGAAGGGCTCTGTGAATATATTAGCCGACTGATACCGACGATCTGTAATATCCATATAAAAACTCCTTTACAAACTCAAGAAAGCCTATCAGACATCCAATAAAAATATCTATTCAAATCTAACTGATCTTCGGCTACAATGGCGCTCATGAACTTTGAAAGATGTCTAGATAAACAATGCGCAGTTAAAGAAATGTTTTCACATTGCTCAAACCCTGAAGCAAAGTATAAAAAAATCATTGAACTAGGCCAAAAGCTGCCTTCTCTTGATTCTAGCTACCACCTCCCTGAAAATCTCGTAGAGGGATGTCAAAGCATAATGTATTTACTAGCTACAAGCGAAAATGGAAAGATGCGCTTTCAGATCTATTCTGAAGCTCTCATCTCGAAAGGACTTGCAGCCCTCCTGATCTTTATCTATGAAGGTGAATCCCCCGAAACCCTTCTTAAATGCCCTCCCGCTGTCATTTCCGAGCTCGGCCTCCAGCAGACCCTCACTCCCGGCAGATCTAACGGCCTTTTCAACCTCTATCTCAAAATGCAACAGCAAGCCCTTAAAGCCTGCAGTCTATAACAACATCTTTTAGATGTTCAAAAATTCAGAAAGTCATTAAAAATATAAATATGCGTAAGACTATTGGATTAGTACTGCTCTCGCTCCCTCTTGCTCTTTTTGCTGAAAAAGATGACTGGAGCCTCAACAGCTCATTTTCTTTATGGGGAGAATTTATCTATATGAAGCGCTCTCATACCTATGAGTCTCCCCTCATTAACACAAGTCAAAGTTTCAGTAAAACAACAAGCTGTGGCTGCAAAGAAACCCTTTCTACCTTATGTGACTCACGAGATATAGCAACTAGATTCCACTACGAGCCAGGCTTTCGGGTGGGAGCTAAGTATATGAACAGGAAATCGGTCTGGGAAGCCTCCTACATGAACGTGTCAGATTGGGATGCTAGCTGTGAAAAAAGCGATCAAGGCCTCCTCTATTTTCCTGCAAAAGCCTCATTTGACCTTTACGATTTTACACATGCTGATAACGCTAGAGTCCACTACAGAACGAGCCTCCAAGATTCTGAATTCAACTATTTCCGCTACCTCAGCCATCCTAGAGAGCACTACTTCACCTTTTGCTGGCTAACAGGCCTTAGATACCCTATTGTCAAAGAAAAATTAGACATCTTCTTTACCCGTGGTGAAAATACAAGTAGCTACACTGTCAATGTCAAAAACCAGATTTATGGCATCCAAACAGGTATTGGCCTCCAGTGCAACTTTACGCAGAGATTTTTCTGGGATTTCATTGCAAAAATCGGAGTTGGCTACGATGAGGTCTCTCAAAAGACCACCTTAGGGGATTATAACAATACAGTCATGATCCGTAACTACTGGAAAACAGGCTCCAGCTTCCCCCTCATACTCGATGGAAGGATAAAAATTGCTTTCCTATTAGAAGACTGGATAGATTTGCATGTAGGCTATGAATTTATTTACTTGAACGGTATTGGCGTTGCTCCGAACCAACTTGTGAAAACAGAGAGCCCCGATAGAGTTGTCCACACGGCAGGAGAGGCTATCTTCTACGGGCTGTTTGCGGGATTGTCGATTAACTTCTAGATAAAAAAAGGCCGGAGAAAACTCTTAACATAGAGTAAATTCCTTAAGGCTGCTGTCTTCCGACCCTGACCTGATTCGGATTACTCTATTTTATGAGGTCCCCGGCTTACCTCATTATATTCATATTTTACCGATTTAGGCAATGGCTTACTTAAGAATCCTTTGGTAGGCCGCAATTCACCCGCTCCATAACCTTCCGAAAGGATCGATTTTTTTATTTTTTAACAAGCTAATATACAACATGTTGCATTGCAAAATAAAAAAGATGTACACAAAATTGCGATTTTGTGTACATTGGCAGGCAAGATGTCTTCAAAATAAAAAATTGGTGTTAAAATGTGGAATAAATTAGGGCATATAATCCAACAACCAACAGGTTATAAGGCATTTATACCGCTCCCCTTTCCTCCTATAGAATCTCTCAAACTAACTCCAGAACTGGAAGTGAAAGTTGGGCAAGCAATGCGTTTAATAGGAAAATTGGATGGTATTAGTCAGCTGCTACCTGATAAAGACTTTTTTCTCTTGATGTTTGTTAGAAAAGAAGCCACAGCCTCTAGTCAAATTGAAGGAACACAAGCTACTATTATCGACGCTATTGAAGCAGATTTTATTCTTTCTAAGGCACAAGAAACAGACGCAGACGATATTTTACACTACATTCGTGCCTTGAATTACGGATTAGAGCAATTGAAAAAGCTCCCAATTTCTAACCGATTAATCAAGGAAATTCACAGACATCTCATGGAAGATGCTCGCGTTACGCAACATCCGTATCCTGGCGAATTTCGACGTACGCAAAATTGGATTGGGGGTAGCTCTCCTTCTAATGCTCGCTTTGTTCCCCCTCCTCCCTATGAAATGCTTAATGCTATGAGCGATCTAGAAAAATTCATTCATTCCAAAGATGATACTCTTTCGCCCTTAGTAAAAGCAGCTCTACTACATGCGCAATTTGAAACTATTCATCCTTTCGCAGATGGCAATGGTAGAACAGGAAGGCTTTTGATTACCTTATTTCTATGGCAACAAAAACTATTAGATATACCACTGCTCTATTTGTCAGAATTTTTCAAAAAACATGAAGATGTTTATCGTGAGAAACTGAGCGGCTACCATGCAAATCCTTCAGACATCTATTCTTGGATAGACTTTTTTATGGACGGGGTTATTGAAACCGCCTGCTCCGCTATTACGCTAGCATCCGAGATTAATAAAATCCGCGAAAGAGACATGGCAAAAGTACACGGGCTCGGCAAGACAGCTGCTGCTACAGCTGCTCAAGTCCTACGAAATTTATATGGCCTTCCCATCATTGATGTTGTAAAAATCCAGGAATGGACGAAATGTACAACTCGGACTGGAGCTCAAAAAATTATCGACAGACTTATTAACCTTAAGATTTTAGTCCAAAGGTCCCCCGATAAAAAATATGGTAGGACCTATGAGTATCGCTCTTATCTGAAGCTTTTTCAAAAGAGATAATTACCGAGTGAGATCTTCCAAACTCCTAGCCTTATGCAGCTCTGCATCAGGGAAGAAAGAAGCCAAAATCTCCGTTGCTGTCTTGCCTTTTTCTGCAAGTAGATGCCCTGTATAGAGGCAAAGACCAACACCTAAGCCTTCTCCATAACCTGTAAAGGTAATGTGATCACCTTTTGTAGTGATGGTAAACTGGTTACTGCAGAGGTTGTGCTTGCCAATGAGGTTCTGGAAATGCACAAAATCGATATCCTTAGACTCAAAGCTAGAGACGAGCTTAAGACCGTAGACCTTGCCTGAGGCATGGTCGACATAGAGGTCAAGACTTGTCAGGTTATCCAAGTAAGAGAGCCTAGCAAGTGTGTCTTTTGAGACAGTGAACTGCCATTTGCGGCTTTCTAGATTTTTTGCAGCAAGAGGCACGCTCATAGGAGGAGGAGTGAGAGCTGTCTTTCTAAAAATGGTAGAAAAGTCAGCTGTTTTCCCTGCGCTATCTTGGGTCCATGAGGCTGGGAAAGGCTTACCTTTAAATGTGAGCATCGCATGGCGTGTTGTCTCTACTGCGTGATCGATATAGTCTACATGAGAAGAGAGTAAACTGCCTTGGTAATCAAATGTTGTTCCATCAAGGTCAAAGTCTTTATCTTTATTTTTGGCTGCAATGTAGTAGGCGTGGGTGCGCGCAAGTATAGCTACTGCATTCATAAGTTCTGGGTCTAAAGCCTTGTCAAAATAGGAAGGAAGGGTGGTTTTGAGAAAATTTTCAACATCGACTTCGCTGATGACATTGAACTTATCCTCGTGAGCATGGATTTCAAGGCAGCCTTTATACTGCACACCGTTGATCAATATGCGCGTCTGACTATCTAGTGGTACAATGCGCATCTGGTAAACGCCAGGGATTTTCTCTCCCCAATTTAAGCCAAACTCTCCTGCTACAACCGCATGTCTTTTATTGAGCATGCCGCGCGATAAAATAGAGCCATCTAGAGCGTTATAAATATGGTGGCTTCCTTTTACTTCTAAAAACGCAGTAGGGACCATCTTAGCAACCACGACTCTTAAAGTAGCTGGCTTCGATATTTGAGAAATATCAGAGGTTTGATGTTTTGCTGATAACTCAAAGCTTCCTCCGACAAGGGTGCTGATACAGATTAAAGGAAATAGGTATTTCATAGGTTATTCTCCAATTTTTTTAGGTGCTACATGACCCAGATGTTGATAGGCTAGGTGCGTAGCTTCCCTGCCTCTTAATGTTCTTCTTAAAAAACCCTGCATGATGAGATAAGGCTCATACACTTCTGAGAGCGTATCTACATCTTCTCCCATGGCAACTGCCACTGTATTTAAACCAACGGGCCCCCCGTTATGGTGCTCAATGATGATGCTCAAGATCTTTTTGTCCATCTCATCGAGCCCTCTTTCATCAATTGCAAGCATCTCTAAAGCTTTGATTGCTGTTTCTCGGTCAATTTTGTTATTGCCTCGTGTCTGGGCATAATCTCTTACCCAGCGCAGTAAATTGTTCGCAATACGAGGCGTTCCTCTTGACCTGATGGCAATTTCTCTTGCGCCCTTCTGATCAATCGGAATATTTAAAATCTGTCCCGAACGCAAGATGATCGTCTCTAAGACAGGTAATTCATAATAGTCCAGCCTGCAGGTAAAAGCAAAGCGGGAGCGCAGAGGAGCGCTTAAAAGACCCACACGCGTCGTTGCCCCAACAAGCGTAAAACGGTTGAGGTTTACTTTGACACTTCTTGCAGAAGGCCCTGAGTCTATTAAAAGATCAAGTGAAAAATCTTCCATTGCAGGATATAGGTACTCTTCAATTGTGTGACTTAATCTATGAATCTCATCTATAAAAAGAACATCGCCCTCTTTCAAGTTGGTCAAAATGCCTGCCAAGTCCCCTGCTTTTTCAATCACAGGCCCTGATGTGACAGTCAAATTTGTGCCCATTGTTTTTGCAATGACATGCGCAAGCGTTGTCTTCCCCACTCCCGGAGGTCCATAGAATAAAGAGTGCCCCAAAGCTTCTTTTCTTTTTTTGGCAGCTCCAATAAAAACTTCCAGACGCTCTCGTACGGCATCTTGTCCCACAAACTCTTTTAGACTTTGAGGGCGAAGAGTGTTCTCGTAGATTTCGTCTGGTTTTGTCAGCGAAGACTCAATAAATTCATCATCCATAAAAATAAGACTCTAGCAAAAAAACGATTTGTGGAGCTATATCTAAAATAAAGGTACACTAATTCCCCATAAACCTATGAGGCAAGAAAAATTATGAGTATTAAAGCTGATAAGTGGATCCGTAGAATGGTTCACAAACATAAAATGATCGAGCCTTTTGTCGACACCCAAGTGAAATTTGTAGACGGAGAAAAGGTCATTAGTTTTGGCCTTTCTAGCTATGGATATGACCTGCGCGTTGCAAATGAGTTCAAGGTGTTTACAAACATGAATAACGCTCTTGTCGATCCTAAAAACTTCAACAACGCAGCCTTCATCCACATAGAAGGCAACTCCTGCATCATCCCTCCCAATTCTTTTGCGCTTGCAAGGAGTGTTGAGTATTTCCGCATACCAAGAGATGTACTCACAATGTGCATTGGCAAATCAACCTATGCTAGATGCGGCATCATTGTAAACGTTACACCGTTTGAGCCCGAGTGGGAAGGATTTGTAACGCTTGAAATTTCGAACACAACACCTCTTCCTGCAAAAATTTATGCAAATGAGGGCTTAGCGCAAGTACTTTTCTACCAATCTGATGAAGTGTGTGAAACCTCTTATGCAGACAGAAAAGGAAAATACATGAACCAAGTAGGAATTACACTACCTGTCGCATGATTATACTTTTACTTATAGAGATAAATGTGATAAAAAATAATACCCTTGCAGAAATTTGAGCTGGATAATAGATGCACCAAAAGTCAAAAAATAAAAAATCGTTTTTCAAAGAAAAAGGGGGCGCCCTTCTCTTTTTAGCTCTTCTTTCTTTTTTTTATTTTCATGGCATGCATAACAAAAATATGGTATACCAGGAACTTGTCTCTCGCAAATCTGCTCTTGAACATGAAAGGGATTTAGCGCGTTTAGAAAAAGATGAACTAGAACTCTTGATTAACAGTTACGCTGACCCCACATGGCTTGAAATGGTTTTAATGAAAGGATTAGGTATGGTTCCTAAAGGACAAGTCAAAGTCTACTTTAAAAAAGAAGAATAGATGATCCTCATTCTGACTCTGATCGTACTGCTTCTTTTTTCAGGGATGTTCTCTTCCTCTGAGACAGCTCTTTTCTCACTTTCTTCTTTCAAAGTCAAAACGTTTAAACAAGACAAAGACAAAAGAAAGCAACTGATCAGTCAGCTCCTCTCTTCACCAAGAGATCTACTTGTCACCGTGATCATGCTCAACATTTCAATTAACATTCTCATTCAGAACGTCTCTTCCAGTATTTTTAAAGCAACTCCCGGATGGGGATGGAATGTAGCATTCCCGCTTGCGCTTACCCTTATTTTAGGAGACGGCATCCCTAAATCGATCGGGTTTGTACACAACACGGCCATTGCCTATAAGATGGCACCTTTCATCAAGTTGTGCCAAACACTCCTCTATCCTTTAAGGAAATGTCTTGTAGCTACAACCAATGTTGTCTTTCGCTGCCTTTTCTTTTTTCTTAAAAAAGAGGAAGAGATTTCAACAGATGAGCTGCAACATGCACTTAGAACATCGCGTAAACATGGCGTTCTCAACAAAGATGAGGCAGAACTGATCCGGGGCTATCTCCTCCTCAAAGAGTCTACTGTCAAAGAGAGAATGCGCCCTCGCGAAGAGGTTCTTTATTTTGATGTAGAAGAGCCTTTATCTAAACTCATCCACCTCTTTGTCGATCAAGAATGCTCGCGCATTCCGATATGCGATCAAGGCCTCGACAATATCTTAGGCATCATCACAAGTAGAGCTTTTTTTCTACATAAACCCTTTCTAAACACTGTCTCTGATCTCTTGCCTATTTTAGAAAAGCCTTTCTTTGCCCCTGAATCGATCCCTGCAAGAGCCTTACTAAGACAATTTTACAACAGGCAGGAGTCACTTGCAATCGTCGTAGATGAGTATGGGTCTGTCTCAGGACTCATTGCGCTAGAAGATCTAGTTGAGACCATTGTCGGTGATATCGTTGATCTGCGAGACGATAAAAGCCTATATACGCGCTCAGGAGAAGATGTCATTATCGCCTCTGGCAAATTAGAAATTGCAGAACTTGAAACACTGTTCGATGTCTCACTCATGAGTGAAAACCACATGGTCACAATCGGCGGCTACCTCACAGAAAAAATGGGTGACATCCCTAAATCAGGCACAAAACTCATCACCGAACACTTCTTATTCCATGTCTTATCAGCAGACCTTACCCGCGTGCGCAGGGTCTATATCCGGAGGCTAAATAAAACCTGATGGATACCTCCTGGAAGTTTTTTTTAATCCTCATTTTGATCTGCCTTGTTATGCAAGGCTTTTTTGCCATGGTAGAGATGGCCTGCGTCTCTTTCAACAAGGTAAGGCTCCAATATTACGTCAGTAAAGATAATAAACGCGCGATCTGGATCAACAAACTTTTACAATCCCCTGCCCGCTTTTTTGGCACTTCCCTTATCTGTATCAATGCAGCTCTGCAGCTAGGATCAGAATGCTCAAGACGCTTTTATGAGTCTTTAGGCTACAACCCCGACTACGCCCCCTTAACGCAGGTCTTCATCGTGCTGATCTTTGCAGAGATTGCGCCGCTTTTTGCTGGAAGGCGCTATGCAGAAAGTGCTGCGATGCTAGGCATACCTGTTGTGTATGCGACATCCATCATCTTATCGCCTGTTGTCTGGATCTTTGACAAGCTCTGCACCGGCGTACACTACCTCATTGGAAGCTCTGAGCACGCCGGTATGTATTTAAACCGAGAAGAGCTCCAAAAAATATTAGAAGAAAAAGAGGGAGAGTTTGATGCCATTGTCAGCAACATTTTTTCACTCAAGACAAAAACAGCCAAAGAGCTCATGCAGCCGCTTTCTTCCATCCAGCTTGTCCCCTCTTTCTATACAGTCGCTGAAATGAGAAGGCTTCTTACAACCACCTACTCCCCGTTTGTTCCCATGTATCATAAAGACCCTAAAAACATTGTAGCCATTGCCTACCCCCGCGATCTCCTCAGACAATCCGACAACAAAAAAGTGCGCGAGCACGCAAAATCCCCCTGGTTCATCACCGAAAAAGAATCGATCATCGTGATTTTAAAGCAGTTCCAGCGCAACAACCAAAGTATTGCCGTTGTCCTCAATGAGGCAGGCCATGCAACAGGAATACTCACACTCGATGAAATTGTCGACGACATCTTCGGCCAGTCCGATGAGTGGATGTCTATGGGAGAGTTTGCTCCCCGCATGCACCACATCGTTGTTGATAGAGCCTTTCCCGGAGAGACCAGGATCCAAGATTTTAACACCGAGTACCACGTCCACCTCGATGCCCAAGGCACAGAAACCCTCGAAGAGCTTGTCACAAAGGCGCTCGGCCACTCACCGTCTGCTGGTGAGAGCATCCGCATCGATCAGTTTGAACTCATTGTCGAAGAAGCTTCTTTCCTTGGCGCTAAGACGATCACCATACGAACTGTTTTTTAAAAGTTGTCATTGAGGAGCTTAGCAAAATCAAATTTCGCCAAGAATTGCTGCCCACCAAATCGTGTTAGTAACTTCTCCATGACCCTGCTCTCTTGTATCTTCTTATATTTCTCCAGTATTTGTTGTTTCCATTCTGAGCGATAAGTTGGAATTGTTCCTTCTTTATAAATATTTCGGGAATACATCCTCATACAAGCAAATAATTCCTCACGAATGATTGAAGAATAGAATTTTTCCTCGTCAGGTAGCGATCGCTCCTTACTAGTAGATCTAAAAAATGCATGCTCCATATCAATCATCCTTTCATACAACTCTTCTAAAAATTTTCCTACTTCATCATCCTGCTCTTCTTGTCTAAGCTCCACTATAGCATCTGCAACATCCACAAATTTTTTTCTCCATTCATCAGGAACCGCATTTGCTACCATACTATGGTAAAAATCGTGGTAAATAAAATCGATATCTAAGGGAGCTGAGAAAAAATCTGCCGTGATAGGCAGTTCAACTCCAGGAAAAGGAAGCGCCATCTCGCGCGTTCCTTTTAGGCCATTTTCTCTAATATCTTCTACGGTAGAAAGTCCAATGACAGGAGTGATTATAACAGTTGTCTTGTTTCCTTGAGCCTCCAGCATGGTCTGCATCATACCAAGAGAGGGAATCATCCGGTAAAATGCACGTGAATGCACAAACTCATGCAACACATTAAACCCTGCGCCCTTGGTAATTGCTGTACAAACAGTATCCTCAGTATTAGATAGCAACTCCTGTATTGATTTACTAGTCACTTGGGCTTCCTTTTCAGCTCTTTCTCCATCAAGCCTTGCTTTCGCATCCAAATAACTATCTGTTGCAATAAACAGAAATGATTGCTCTGATTTTGGCTTATCTTTCATTTTATTAAAGAATGTTTCCAATTGAGCATGAAGGGTAGATTTCTCTCCTAGTTCTAGTCCAACTGTTTCTTCTATCCATTCTTTGACATCTGGATCTACCTCTCCATCTTCACCAAAAATGGGCTTTATGACGATCTCATCTGGAGGCAATTGGGAAAAAGCAGACCAATAAGTCATGAGTGTTGTAAACTGCTCTCCTGTGATTTTGTTATCATGAAATGCCAAGAGAGCATCTAGCGGAAGGTTGTTCAGTCTCTCTTTTTGTAAAATTTTACCCCAATCTCCTGTATTAAGATCTTGGCATAGTGATGCTATTTCTTTTTTGCGGCTTTCTGTCTGTTTTAATAATGCTTTCTTATTAGGCAAATAGCGCGTGATGTGGTCAAAAGAATTGATCTCACTTCTAGGTTGCACGCTCTCTTTCAATATAGAACGATTCGTTGCACTAGTTATCTCTGCAGAATTAGCAAATAGAGGAGCAACTACTCGTTTAATTCTTCCAGCAAGCGAGGCAAAGAAACCTGGCTCACGTCCTCTGTTACTGGGAGATGAAGACCCGCTACCACCGACTGGACCAATTGCCATTGGTTACCTCTATTAATTTACTAATAGAAGAAAGCAATGCGTAAGTCAAAATAATTATTTTAAAATTGAATCTCTTCCGGTGCAAAGCCATGGGCTTCCCAGAATCCTTGTCTCTCTAATTTGTCCACTAACCTTTTTATAACGCCTCTCTTTTTTGCATCCGTATTTGCCGATATCATTTCCTGCCGTTTTTCCTCATATGTTGCATCTTTTGCAGCTTCAAGAGGATCGTAAGGCAAGAGCCTTACACAAGCATTTCGTATCATGGTAAATAGCGCATACATAAATTTCCCTCTATCAGGCATTGATCGATTATCGCTGATAGATCTAAAACCCGGATGCTCCATGTCAATGAGCCTTTCACGGAACTCGCCTAGAAATTCTTTTACATCTTTATCCTGCTCTTCTTCCGCAAGCCCAAGAGCTACCTCTCCAACCTCAACAAACGCTTTTTGCCATTTTTTAGGAACAGCATTTGCTAACATACTGTGATAAAAATCGTGAAAAATAAAATCGATATAGAAAAGCACTGATAACTGATCTGCTGTTTCAGGAAATGCAACTCCAGGAAAAGGCAGTGCCATTTCCCTTGTACTCTCCAATGCATTATTGACAATATCTTCTACACTAGAAAGCCCAATAACAGAAGTGATTGTAATCGTTGTCTCTTTTCTTTGAGCCTCTAGAATCGTCTGCATCATGCCAAGAGAAGGGATCATCCGATAAGGTTCATTTAAATGAAAAAACTGATGCAAAACATTAAACCGACCTCTACTTGTGATTGTGCTACGAATATCTCCTTGATGTTTTTCTAAAAACGCTTCTTCTAACTCAGCAAGAAATTTTTTGTCTTCAGGTTTTGGGTTTACAGCTGCTGCTTCTTCTTTAGCTCTTTTCTCAGCACGCTCTTCACTAATTTGAGAATAGGTGTCTTGTGAAATATACAGAAATACCTGCTCTGATTTGGGCCTTTCTTTCATCTTTCTAAAAAAGAAACTCAATTGAGCATCCAGGGTAGATGCCTCACCCAATTCTCCTCCAAGAGTTGCTTTTATCCACTTTTTTACATCTGGATCTACCTCTCCATTTACATCAAAAATGGACTTTATCACGATCTGATCTCTAGGCAATTGTGAAAAAGCTGACCAATAGATCATGAGCGTTGTAAATTGCTCTCCCGTGATCTTATTATCATAAAGTGCCAGGAGAGCAGTTAGAGGAAGAGTCTCTAGTTCATCTTTGTCTAATATTTTTGCCCAATCCCCCTTCTCCATATCTTTGGACAAAACGGGAATTCTTTTTTGTAAACCTGCTGTATCTTTGAGGAAATTTTTTCTTGCATCCTCAGTTGGTAAAAAATAGCGCGTAATGTGAGCAAAAGAATTAAGAGCTCTATTAGAAGGAGAGCTTTTTAGAAGAAAGAAACAACCCTCCGTGTTAACATTGCAACCATTAGGTAACTCGGGCAGCTCTACAAGAGACTTACAACCCCTAAGATGAAGCTCACTCAAAGTCTTGCATCTACTGATGCCTTGAGGAAGGGCCTCAAAAGCGCTACAAAACGAAAAATCTAAAAAAAACAATTCTGGCAACTCTACGATACTGCTCGGTATGAAGGTAAGCGCTGTGCAACCTTCCAGGCCCAAAGCTTTCAAAGCTCTGCACTTGCTAATACTTTCAGGAAGAGCTTTAAGAGCTATGCAGCCTTGAAGGTCAAGAATAGTCAAGGCCTTACACTTGCTAACACCTTCAGGGAGCGTATTAAAAGTTTGACAACTCCTAATAGTAAGTTCTTTTAATCGATTTTGAATATCTGGAATAGACCATATATCGGGCAAATTTTTAATGTTTAATCCCCTTAGGTATAGGCTATTTTGACTTTTATCTTTCAAAAAACTTAAAATCACCTCTTGAGCTACTTTATAATCCTCTCTATCCCCTTGATTAGAACTATCTACCCACGTTTGGATGATGACTTCTGGGGCCCGTACTATCTCTGCACGATCAGAAAATAACCAGCTAATCGAATGGAACAGCCCTTCCACTCTTTTAGCTACAGAATTTAAAAAACTTGGGCCCTCTCCTCCATTACCAGGAGATGGAGGCCCGCTACCCCGTATTGGATCCATTACTTACCTCTAATTGACTAAATAGAGGAAAGTAGCTGGCAAGTCAAATAATTATTTTAAAATGCTTTGCCCATTTTAAAAATAGCGTTGTTAGACATGTACTTACTTCCAAACTCCCCTTCATAGGAAAGTGAGAAAAAAGTATGCCCTCTAGTTTCATAAAAGAACTCAATGCCAGGGGCGATGAGGTTCTGATCTGCTGTGAGCGTTTCAACAGCAAACGTTCCACCAGGAAGACCGACAATGGAGGCTGTAACCCTTCCCGTTTTAAACAGCTGTTTGTTTACGTAAGAAAGATGCTCGCGCATGATAAACTTCTGACCTTTGGAGCCTAGATACGTCTGGGTAGTAGCAAAGCCTACTTCACTTCTTAAAAAGGAAGAAGTATGCGCTTTTTGGCGCATGCTTAAAGCAGTAGCGCCTTTTTCTTTAAGACTATCTTCAAAGTTAAATGCCCAGTCAAATTGCACAAAAGGTTGGAGCGTGATCGATTTCATGACATGATCATATCCAAACTGGAAGTGGGGGACAACCTGCCAGCCTTGCGTATCTGCCTTTGCAACTTCGCTGTACTGAGGAAAAAAGATATTACGCTTACTTGTGCCTTTGTGGTAGCCGCCCCATAAGGCTAGATCAAAATAGCAGTTGCCACAAGACAAGCTCGTATATGTTGAGAGCACAACGTCATTGATGTACTGATTGCCATAATGGTTTTTCTCGTGGATATCGATATAAGCGTAGCCAACAGCTGCACCGATTAAAGCATTGTCAAACTTGTAGTTATCATAGCCAAATAACACGCCCCCTACATTCATATTAAATTCAGGCGTCTGCTTTTGCTCTTTTTCACGCGCAAAAGATCCTAGAAGAGATCCCCACACGCTATACGTCTCTTCTTTTTTGGGAGGAGGACTCTGCATGATAGGGCCTGCTATGAGAGGGGCATCTTTTTTTCTTCTTAGCAGACGTTGATCATTCTGACGGGAAGTTACCACTTGGCTAAAAACAAAAGCTGTATTCTGAAGTGTAAAAGGACCAAAAGCATTTCTTGCAGGATCTATTGTTGAGAGCGCCTCATTGAGGTCATGAAATGATAATGAGCTAAGACTTGTTACAATCTCTGCGATCGCATCATCTGTTGCCTTCAAGTTAAGGTAATTTGCAACAATCAGGTTATTGCCTTTTAACCCTTGCGTAGGTAATAATTTTGTAAAGCTAAGTCTATTTGGCACTCCAAAGAGTGTAAGATTAAGCGTTGTGCCATTTGAATTCTCATCTAAAAAAGAAGAAAGAGAAAAGTCATACCCGGCAGGCGCATTAATTGTAAAGGCCTCGCCGTTTGTGATCGTTGAATCCCCTGTTGCTGTGATGATCGTATACGTTTTGGGAACTGTGTACTCCCCCTCTGCTATATCAATCTTCAAATTAGCGCCCGGCATTACTGTAACTCCTGCTGGAGCTGTACACACAAGGCTTACTACAACATTACTTGGGTTTATGGTCACTTCAAAAATAGAGCCCCCGCCAAACTCTGCACTTCCAATGGTTAGCGTCTTTGCTTCTCCACCTTGCAAGCCAAAATCTATCCCAGGAACACCAGGAGAGATCATCGACCCTCCAATGAGGACAATGGGTCCGTTAACAGTTCCTGTTCCCTCCAATATCCCCGTCCTACCACCTATCATTCCCAAAGTCACATCCTGATTAATAGTACCTTCAATAGAAAGCGACCCGTTAGATACCACCGTACTTCCATCGATCTGACTCTCTGCATTCGTAAAGTAGACAAGTCCCCCTCCCATCACTTGGACAGTGCCAGTACCTGTAATGAAATCATTGTAATAGCCCGTCGTAGCTTGATTGAAAATCACAGAAGCATTCGGTCCAACGACAATGTCGGTGGTAAGAGATTCAGTGGTTCCTTCTAATATCCCACCATTTACTTGCATTGATCCACCAAAACCTTCCATCAAGCCTCCTAACCTCAGAGTCCCACCACCCTCCTTGATAAGAGTGCCACTACCTCTAAACACTCCATTAAATGTCGTACTATTGTCTGTCTCTGTTATTAGATTATTATTTCCAAGATTGACGCTGCTATAAGCATTGCCACTTAAATCCCCAATTGTCATTGATCTGCCTTCGGCAATATCAAATAGGGCTGGAGTGCTGGCCTCTCCCATGAGGCGGACAGAGCCCCCAGAGTATAATGAACAGGTACTCTCTAAAGACAGAGTGCTATTTGTAACAGTTGTTCCGCCTGTATAAGTATTCACATTATTGATTCTAAATATTCCGCCCCCTTCTAAAGCAAGCGCACCTGTTCCTCTGATGACCCCGTTGAAGTTTGTATTCTCAGCAGAGTTAAGGATAAGAGTATTGGCTCCTAAGTTCACGAAGCTATTAGCAGTTCCACTTAAAGCACCGACTGTTTCGCTTGCTCGAAGGTTACTGATGTCAAACACTCCCGTCCCCGTTATGCTAA
>CANJJB010000006.1 GCA_947474635.1 Parachlamydiales bacterium
AGCAGGCAGAACTTGCTAACGACAAGTCCTTCTATCATACACTTGGACAAAGCGCGAACGAAATCATCACTGGTGTGGGTGGTATCTTTAGTGCATATTATGATGCGGATGGTAAAAAAGAAGAAGGATTGAAACAGTTAATCCAAATGGTTATCAATAATGCTGATACGCAAAAACAAAGATTGCAACAGCAATACGAGGAAGCATCTAAAAAAATGGAAGAAGCGGTCCAAGCGTATAACGCTGCAGCGCAGGCTAGCCACTAAGTCCTTTTCTTAACATCGATCCTCCTTAAGTCGTGAAGATTATCTTCACGGCTTTTTTTTTGTTCATAGGAAATCTAAAATCTTGAGCATCTAGAGCTTGAACTTTTTTTTCTTTTTCTGTAGACTTTTGGAACTCAACTACTATATATGGTGTGTTTAAGAGACGAAAACTACTATCCATGGTACTGCACGCAAGTTAGGAAAAAGCTAAAACATCAGGAGAACTATATATGACAAGCCCCTCTTTATCTCAAGTAAAAGACTTAAAGAAAGCCTCTCAAAACACCCATGAGCTTGCACAAATGACCGTCGTTAAAAGAAATGGAGCGATGGTTCCTTTCAGAAATGAAAGGATCTTTAGAGCCCTTGAACTTGCTTTCCGTGATACGAAAAAGATTGGGAGCGAGGAAGCTTTTCCAGAAGATCTAAAAGAGATCGTGTCAGGGATCACAGAGAAAGTGGTAAAGCAATTGGATACCTTTGCTGCAAAGGGCGCTAGTTTAACTGTCGAAGGGATTCAAGATGTGGTGGAAGTGACGCTCATGAAGCTAGGTCATCATGATGTTGCAAGAGACTATATCATATATAGAGATCATCATAAGCAGCTGCGGATAGATTCTCCCCAGCAGCTCAAAGTGTTTAGACGCGATGGATCTTCTGCTCGTTTTAACCCGATGAAAATCGCCTCTTCTATTATAGACGCTTTTAGACGCACGTGGAAAATAGAAGGGCTCTCTTCACAAGAAGTAATAGATGCAGTGAACGTGCTCACTCAAAAAGTGGTAGATAGAGCAGTACTAGTTGTCAAAGAAGGGGGATCTTTACATGTAGCCCGTATTCAAGATGACATTGAAAATCTACTTATGGAATCGGGATTTTTTGATATTGCAAAAGGCTACATCCTTTATAGAGCATCGATTGGTGAGCAATCGCTACCAGAGGTTGAACAGACTTTAGGAGAAAAAGCAAAAAGACACTTTACCATCCTTTCAAAAGATAGCAGCACCTACGTAGTAGATGAAAACTTTCTGAAAAGCCGTTTGGATCTTGCTTGCACAGGACTCTCTGATGTGTCTGTAGAAGAGCTACTAGAAAGCACGATCTTAAATTTCTACGAAGGAATGAAAGAGCATGAAGTCGATCTCGCGATGATCATGTCAGCAAGAGCAAGAATTGAAGTGGAAGAAAATTACTCAAAAGTGGCTGCTAGACTCCTATCTGATGTACTCTATAGGGAAGCTTTGCAAGTGTCTGCATTTGATGCAAAATTAGAAACGCTCCATAAAGCCTATTTCAAAAAATACATTCAGCTTGGCATCTCTTTACAACGTTTGGGGCCTGCTCTTTTAGAATTTGATCTCGATACCTTAAGCAATGCAATGGACTTAAAAAGAGATGATCTCTTTTCATACTTAGGGATTCAAACGCTGTATGACCGCTACTTTATCCATGACAAAGAGCGCAGGCTTGAGACGCCGCAGATTTTCTGGATGCGTGTTGCGATGGGTCTTGCGCTGAGTGAAGGAAAAGAAAAAAACGATAAAGCCATCGAATTCTATAACCTACTCTCTACGTTTGCATTTACATCAGGGACGCCGACACTCTTTAACTCAGGAACTGCTCACTCACAATTAAGCTCCTGCTACCTCTCAACGATTATGGATGATCTAGCTCACATCTTTAAAGTGGTAGCTGATGACGCCCAGCTCTCTAAATGGGCAGGCGGCATTGGAAATGACTGGTCGTTTGTCAGAGCAACGGGCTCTACTATTAAAGGCACAAATGGCAAGAGTCAAGGGATCATCCCCTTCCTTAAGGTTGCCAATGATACGGCTGTAGCAGTTAACCAATGTTTTGATCCGGAGACGAGGATTTTTACATCCCGCGGAGTCCTCCCTATTCATAAGGTGTCTATCGGAGATTTAGTGCTTGGTATTAGCGGAACATATAAGGAAGTGACAAACAAGTTCATCTATAACCAGACAGAGCCCATGGTTGAAATAGATATCAAACACTCTTTAGAGGGGATCAAAGTAACCACTGCTCACCCCTTTTATGTTATCCGCAACGTTCCTATGGAGCAAGCGTGCGCAAGAACTCTTTCCTGGATCAATAAAGGAAAAGTGCGCCCTGAATGGGTGGAATCTGGCAAGCTTCAAAAAGGAGATCTCGTTGCTCAAGTCATACCAAAAGAAACCGTTCCTGCTCTTTGCTTCGATGAAGAAGATGCAAGATTATACGGAATTTTACTAGGAGATGGACATCTAACTCAGAGCGGTGATGAATGGGGCGTCTCTGGAAATCCACAAAAAGATACCCATATGGAGTTTGTGCGTAGCTATCTTTCTAAGAGAGGGATTCATTATTGGGAAACAGGACGGGGTGACACCTACGAGCAAATTCATTGGGCTGCAGGGAAGGGCGCGGTTCGCAATGCCACAACGGGACGCTTTACAGAAAGCGGCCCTCCTACCATGCCCTTTGATAATGACGATCTTTATGACCATGAAAGAAAAAAACATATCGCCCCTAGATTTGCGCATTTACCAAAACCGCAAGCCCTTGCCATGCTACAAGGCCTTTTAGAAACAGATGGCCATGTATCTAGAGGGAAGGAACTTGTTTTCACAAATACATCTTTACCCCTTGTTGAAGGAGTCCGTTACCAATGCTTAAGGTTAGGAATTCCTACAGCAGGCAATCTACGTATTCGGGCCCACAACCACAAAGGTAAAAGATCAGATGGATCATCCGTACACTTCAACTGCACAACCCATAGTTATGATCTTCGTATCCCTGCATTTGCTGAACTGGCAAGCTTAGTTGGTTGTAAACCTATTACAAAACACAATTGGTTAACCTACGAAGGATTTGTGTTTAGCCGGGTTAAATCGGTAAAACCCATTCCTCACAGCATGGCCGTATGCGATCTTGAAGTAGATGTTGCTGAGTCTTACATGACAACTGCGGGTCTTGCCCATAATGGGGGCAAGCGCAAGGGAGCTATGTGCGCTTATCTAGAGTCATGGCACCTTGATATCGAAGACTTTTTAGAGCTCCGTAAAAATACGGGCGATGAAAGACGCAGAACGCATGATATGAACACAGCTAACTGGATACCTGATCTTTTCATGAAGCGTGTGATGAACAATGAAGTGTGGACGCTTTTTAGCCCCTCTGACACGCCTGATCTCCATGATCTTTATGGCAAAGCTTTTGAAAAGCGCTACAATGAGTATGAGCAGATGGTAGAAAATGGCAAGATCAAGCTCTTTAAGAAAATTGAAGCGCTCCAGCTGTGGCGTAAAATGCTTAGCATGCTCTTTGAAACAGGGCATCCTTGGATCACCTTTAAAGATCCTTCTAATATTAGATCTCCGCAAGATCATGTGGGAGTTGTTCATAGCTCTAATCTCTGCACAGAAATCCTTCTCAATACATCTAAAGATGAAACAGCTGTATGTAACTTGGGCTCCATTAACTTGGCGCTCCACTGCACGGATAAAGGGATCGATGAGAAGAAGCTGGCTGCAACGATCAAGACGGCCATACGCATGCTTGACAACGTGATTGATATTAACTTCTATCCAACTAAAGAAGCGGCCCATTCCAATGCCAAACACCGTCCGGTGGGTATGGGGATCATGGGCTTCCAAGACTGCCTTTACATCCAAAATATCAGCTATGCAAGCCATGAGGCAGTAGCTTTTGCTGATAGTTCTATGGAGCTTGTCTCTTACTACGCCCTACTTGCGTCCTCTGAGCTTGCAAAAGAGCGTGGCACTTATGCGTCATACAAAGGCTCTAAATGGGATAGAGGTCTTTTACCGATGGATACGATCAAGTTACTTTCTCAAGAAAGAGGAGGCTTTGTCGATATGGACACTTCCTCTAAACTCAATTGGGATGTTGTCAGAGCATCTATCAAACAATACGGTATGCGCAACAGTAACACGATGGCAATTGCGCCTACTGCAACGATTTCTAATATTACAGGTGTCACTCAATCAATTGAGCCGATGTATAAGAATCTCTTTGTAAAATCCAATCTCTCAGGAGAGTTTACGATTCCTAATACATACCTTGCCCAGAAGCTGAAAGCTCTAGGTCTATGGGATCAGGAAATGCTCGATGATCTTAAATACTTCGATGGCTCTATCGGAGAGATTGAAAGGATTCCACAAGATGTCAAACAGGTCTATCTGACAGCCTTTGAAATCGATCCTGAGTGGATCATTGAGTGCGCAAGCAGACGTCAAAAATGGATCGACATGGGTCAATCACTTAACCTTTATTTAGCTGAGCCCTCTGGCAAAAAGCTCAATGACATGTACTTACTAAGTTGGACAAAGGGACTCAAAACCAACTACTATTGCCGAACTTTAAGTGCAACCCAGATTGAAAAATCTACAACCGACATCAACAAACGAGGTCTTCAGCCTCGTTGGATGAAAAATAAATCTGCCTCAAGTAACATTAAGGTAGATAGAGAAGAAACTGAGCCAAAAGTATGTAATTTAGGAGAAGGCTGCGAAAGCTGCCAATAGGGTAATAATATGAAAAATGCAAATAACCGTGTTCAAGTCGATCAAAAAAAACTCATTAACTGTGACCAAGTCGATGTCAACCAACTCATGCCGCTTAAATATAAATGGGCATGGGAACATTATTTAAATGGCTGCGCTAACCACTGGATGCCCACAGAAGTTCCCATGGGCAAAGATATTGAGCTGTGGAAATCAAACACGCTCAGCCCTGATGAAAAACTCGTCATCATGCGCAACTTAGGTTTCTTTAGCACAGCTGAGAGCTTAGTGGGCAACAATATTGTTCTTGCGATATTTAAATATGTCACAAACCCAGAAGTGCGCCAGTACTTGCTCCGTCAAGGTTTTGAAGAAGCGATACATACGCACACGTTTCACTACATTGTAGAGTCTTTAGCTCTTGATCAGGGAGAAGTCTTTAACATGTACAATGAGGTCAACTCGATCCGTAACAAAGATCAGTTTGAGATGGAACTGACACAAGATATCATGGATCCCAACTTCACAACTGCAACGCCTGAAGGTGCGCAAAAGTTCCTTGAGAATTTGATTGGATATTACCTCATCATGGAAGGCATTTTCTTCTATAGTGGATTTGTAATGATCCTCTCTTTCCACCGCCAAAATAAAATGACAGGCATTGGAGAGCAGTTTCAGTACATCCTCCGCGATGAAACAGTGCATCTAAACTTTGGTATCGATCTCATCAACGGTATCAAAGAAGAAAACCCCCATCTCTGGACAGAGGCTTTCCAAAAACACATCATCGAACGTGTTCAGAAAGCAGTGGAACTAGAGTATCTCTATGCAGCTGACTGCCTCCCCCGCGGCATCCTTGGCCTTACAGCCCCGATGTTCCGTGAATACGTGCAGTACATTGCTGATAGACGCCTTGAAAGAATTGGGCTTAAACCGATCTACCGCTCTAAGAATCCTTTCCCATGGATGAGTGAAACCATCGACCTTGGCAAAGAGAAAAACTTCTTTGAGACAAGAGTGACTGAGTACCAATCATCAGGTAATCTTAGTTGGTAGCTTGCTATATTTTGAATTTTGATCTAGACTCTTTTGCATGGCTGAGAGTGAAATCAATTTGTTGTTAGGTTCAAGAGGGGCTGCACTCTATGAGTGCGCTCTCTCTTTCAGAAGACGTTTTCCCAAACTATTTCCAGATGTTGTTCTAAAAGAGCTGGGGCGCTTTCTCTTGGGCTGCTCCCCCGCTGTGATCGATCGTTGTTCTCTTTCATTTCTTACCCATTTGCTGCTCTCTTATTGTAAGCTTACGCGCTCTTTAGAAAAGCGGATGCAAGTAAAAATCTTAGAAGCAGATGACGCTTGCACCTACTCTATTGCACTCTCCTGTCATTTACTTCAGGATTACGAAATCTTTCAAGAACCTCATATGTTAAAAGGGATAGAAAGTCTTATTTCTGGAGTCAAACAGGTCCCCGGGTCCTTCTTTTCTTATAAAAGCAATGAAATGTATTTTTGCCACCTCCAAATTAAAAAAATAAGAGGCGGCACATTTTCCCATGGAGAAAAAGAGGCGTTGAAACTACGCCTTGCATTTGAGTGTGAACAGAGAATTGAAAGAACATCTCCTGCACTCATTCTTCCAGGTAATGAGGAGGATCTTTTTAAAAATATCAGGCATCTGAGCCATGAGCTCAAGTACGTAGATGATCTGCCACAAGTGATGATCACCTTTGTAGAATACTCTCAGAAAATCTTAAAATTCTTGGTGATCATTCTACGCGTAATTACTCCCTCAACTCTTCCTATAAGTTCCCTCAAAGCAAAACTGCCGTCTGTGCTGCATTTTTCTTTAGACCATCTTTTTTGTGTCGATAAACTACGAAAAAAATACCCTAAAGAAGCAGTCGTCTGCACACTTGAAATCGACAGCTCAATTTTTTTACGCAATAATAATGAAGTGAACTTACGCGCAGCAAGGCAATACATTGTCAAAGCACTTGAAAGCATGTTGGGGTCCTACCGTGATTACAATGGAGGGCTTCTCAGTCAAGAAAATAAGCAGTGGCTTGCGATTAAAAGACTGCTAGAGAAAAAGAAAACCCCCTGTTCCTCTCTTTTGGAGTCTTTTTTCTATGAAATTAAACCGATTACTATGCGCTCTGTAATTTCTGCGCAAACCGGTTGTAATATGGCTGCTCTCTTTAACAAAATACTAGATATTCCTTTGCCTAAAACGCAAAAATATCACATAGCAGTTGAGTGCAGTAAAGAAGCCCACCTGGTCTTTATAAAAACAACCGAAAAAGACTGGAAAACCTCTTTACCCTTACGCGTTCTTGCCCACTCTTCCCACATTGCAAGCGCATCGATTGAACATGATGGTATGCTCTACTTATGTTTTGTTCATCAATACCCGGAAAGTCCGATTTTAGAGAAGGCGGTTTTACAAGAACTTGGGCATCATTGCTTGCGCTCTTCAGACCAAGACAGCCCTATTTTACGCATTAATTTTCAAGGGGGAGATCCGCCTTCGCTCAATCCTAAATTTGCAACAGATATTCAAGGGCACACCTTGGCTAACTGTTTATTCGAGGGACTAACGCGCATGAATGGCACAGGCAAAGCTGAAATGGCACTTGCCAAAAGCATTGAACTTTCAGCAGATAAAACTCTCTACACATTCCATCTGCGCCCTTCTTATTGGTCAAATGGGGAAACGCTCACTGCTTTTGATTTTGAAAGAACGTGGAAAAAAACCATTTTATCAAGTCCCGTATCTATGAATCAAGATTGCTTTCATCTGATTAAAGATGTCGCGCGCGCCCGGCAAAATATTGTGCCCATCGATGATGTCGGGATTGTTGTAAAAGATATGCACACTTTGTGCGTGCAATTAGAAAACCCTTGCTCCTATTTTTTGAATCTGGTTGCTACCCCCCCTTTTTTTCCTCTGTATGGAGACTCTGAAGAACCTATTCACTTCAATGGTCCTTTTACGCTTGCTAAGTGGCAACGCGATCATTTGCTTTATCTCTCTCTTAACCCTTTTTACTGGAATAATGCAGCAACAAAGCTTGCGGGGATAAAAATCTTCATGATTAAAGACCCAAAAATTGCTTATCAAATGTTTCAAGAGGGGCAGCTTGATTTCATTGGAGATCCTATTAGTCCTCTACCTCCAGATATTTTAAAACAGCCAAATGTTCAGAAAGAACTTGTGAGTAAGTCTGTATCCCGTGTCTTTTGGATCCACTGCAACATAAATGCCTTTCCTTTAAATAATACTCACTTAAGACAAGCATTAAGTCTAGCTATCGATCGCAAAAAGCTTGTCGAGAATGTTTTTATCAATCAGACGCCTTATTTTTCTCCGCTACCTCCCAAGTACTCCCACTTTCAGGGTAGGGAAAATAAGGAGGAGGCTGTAGCACTTTTTAACCTTGCACTTGAAGAAATGAAAATTGAGCGCAGTCAATTTCCTCCTCTAGTTATTTCTTATTCAGGACTTTCTTTTGAACAAGCTTTAATCGAAGAACTTAAAATGCAGTGGCATAAAACATTAGGTCTTGTTATTCTCTTTAAAAAATTACCTTGGAATGAATTATCCCCTACCTTTGAAAGGGGAGATTTTCAGTTAGGAGGAATTTTTCGGAGGGACCTTTTCAATCATGTTGTATCGTATCTCAACTTCTTTAAAAAATCTTTTCAAGCCAGATACTCTTGGAATAGCGAGGAGTTTAATCACTTTCTCGACGAAGAGAAAGATTTAGAAAACATGGAACAAATTCTTATTGAAGAAGTTCCAGTGATTCCACTTATAACTCAAAGATACCTTGCGCTTATCAGCGAGCGTATTAAGGGATTTGAGTGGAACGAAGATGGATGTCTTAACCTAAACAAAGTGTATATCAATGAAAACAATACTAAAAATTGCCCTCGCCCTTTTTCCTCTTATACTTGTAGCAGGGCCTCAACTGAAGGAAGTTCATATGTCAGAAACAACACTCACCCTTAATTTACAGGAAGGAAATCCTCCTACGCTTAACCCCTACGTAGGTGTCGATCTCCGCTCCAGGTGTCTCTATCTAGCTCTTTATGAGCCTTTGATGAGAAGAAACCCTGCAGGCACCCTTGAGCCCGCAGCAGCAGATATTGTAGAGATAGACTCTACAGAGACCATCTATACCTTTCATATCCGTCCTCAAACATGGTCTAATGGAGAGCCTCTCACCTCTTCCCACTTTGCAAACGCTTGGAAGTATGCCTTGAGCCCCACTTCAACTGCTCCCCGTGCCGATCTTTTTTATGCGATTAAAAATGCAGAAAAAGTCAAAAAAGGAGAGCTTCCTCTTGAAGCTGTCAAAATTTCTACTCCAGACAAAAATACGCTGATTGTCGAGCTTGAGCATCCGACACCTTATTTCCTTGATTTGATGGCCTCTTCTTTTTGCGCGCCTCTATATGTTGCATCAGAAAAAGAACCGACCTGCTTCAACGGCCCTTTTATCCTAGGTCCCTGGGTACACGATCGCGAGCTGATCTTTAAACGCAATCCCCTCTACTGGGATGTTAAATCTGTTCAACTACAAGAAATCCACTTTACGATGGTCAAAGATCCCACAACTGCTCTTTCTATGTATGAAAAAGGGGAACTAGATCTCGTGGGCGATCCTTTCTCTTCCCTTCCTTTTGATGCCATCCCTACTCTTATGAAATCAGGAGAGCTAAAAACAAAACTCATCTCGCGCATTTTTTACGTGTTTCTAAATACTAGCGTTCCTCCCTTGCAAAATAAATCGATTAGAAAGGCGCTTAGCTTAAGCCTCAATCGGCAAGAACTAACCACGCATCTATTCTTTGGAGAATCACCTGCGCTTACCCCACTTCCTAAAACACTCTCAAGCCTAACCAATAGCCAGCTAGAAAAGAATCCAGAAAATAGCGTAGCTCTCTTTGAGCAAGGACTAAAAGAGCTGAATCTTACCCGCAAAACATTTCCTAAAATTGTCTTCAGCTACGCAAACCTCTCTGGTCAGAAAAAATTCGCAGAATTTGTTCAAGATCAGTGGAAAAAGATTTTAGGAATTGATATTGAAATTGCCTGTTCAGAGTGGAATGTTCACATAGCTAATCTGCGCAAGAAAAATTATCAGATGGGCACGCTCCACCTTACAACTCTCTATCAAGATCCCGCCTTCTACTTAAACCTCTTCCGAGACAAAAAAACCATT
This sequence comes from Parachlamydiales bacterium, assembly GCA_947474635.1. GTDB lineage: Bacteria > Chlamydiota > Chlamydiia > Chlamydiales > Rhabdochlamydiaceae > CANJJB01. The sequence goes on from CANJJB010000006.1 coordinate 10,021, forward strand.
TCCAATTACCCCGGATGGGAAAACAAAGACTACTGCACTCTTTTAGACAAATCAGAAAAAACAACAGATAAGCATCTACGCGCCCAGTTGCTCAAGCAAGCAGAACAAACGCTTTTCGATGAGATGCCAGCCATTCCCGTCTTCACCCAAAATCTCCAATACCTCGTGCGCAAAAACATCGACCTTGTTATTTTGGATGTCGGCATCTACGACTTTAAATGGACCCGAATCGAAAGTGGAAATAAAGGAGAATAAAATTATGGCAAAAACCTCTTCCAGCATACCGGGCAAAATGCCTGAAACTTTTTGGCAAACTCAGGCAGCCCGTATTACCAACGAGATCACTCTTCCCATGAATATTGTACTTGGATTGGTGTATCCCTTATTTATTCGACACGTAGTTACTAAGGTTTCACCTACTAGAGCTCAAGTTTTTGCTCAATACAACCTTGTAGCCATTCCCCTTAATTGCTTCCTCAGATTAAAAGCATGTGCCTACTTTGGAAAGCAAAAAGATATTCTGAACATTGCCTTTCAAATAAGCGCATTTTCAGCACTGTTTTTTAGAAATGGTGTATGGATATCATCGGGTATTGATCTTCTTGCACTAAGCATCAATTACCTCCGCTACCTGCCTCCAAAGAAACCAGCTACTTGATCACTTCTTGGATAGGTTGTGGAGGAGAAATTCTTTCTCAGCAAGGAACTCTTTGAGAACCTGCTCAAATTCTTGCTCGCTTATCTTTTTGTCTTTTGCCTTGCTTTGAGATGCGGCAATATCGCGGAGTGCCAGGCGACATACGTGAGGATCTTCATCATGGAGAGCAGCTTTTAGAGCTCTAAGATAGTCTGTTTCTTTGTTCATAAAACCTTTAATGGCATGTATTAAATACGAAAAGCTGGCTTCATCCCGCCTTGGAATTCAGCTATGTCGCGCAATGCAAGAAGAAACACATGATGATCATCATCTTGGAGAGCCGCATTCAGATAAGCTGCAGCTTCTTCAGAATCTTGCAGTTGCTGCAAAAGATGTTCTTTATAACTTCTTTCCTTAAGCATATACGCTACATTAATCCAAAATCTTTTAGGAGAGCGTCGACAAGACCAAGACCATGCGTTGTGAGATAAAGCACGTTGCCCTCTCCCTTTTTGACAAAGTTAGCTTGAGCTAAGTGTTTGACGATGGTGTTAATGCCTTTGTCGTTTTGGCCGATAGCTTGTCCGATGACGTAGCGATCAATTTCTGCCATGGCATCACCTGTTGCAAGCGCCATCTGGTGGAGCTTGATTAAGAAGAGTTCATCTTTGGTCGTACTTTTTTGATTCTTCATTTGATATCCTTTTTCTTTAGTCTTGCGCCCGTCGGGGTGTCTTCTATGCAAAAGCCTTTGGAGAGAAGAAGATCCCTGCAGGCGTCTGCTTCTTTCCAGTTTTTTGCAACTCTTGCTTCTTCTCTTTTGCCTAGAAGAAGGAGGAGGTCTTCTCCGAGATCTGCTTGTTTTGTGCTTAAAGGAAGCACTCCTAACACTTGATCGATTTGGCTGAGAAAGTCAAGTGTTTTTTGAGCATCTTCTCGACTTACTTTTTCTTCATCGGCAAGGGTGTTGAGCTGGCGGATCATCTCAAAGAGCGCTCCAAAGGCTAAAGAGATGTTGATGTCATCAGAGAGTGCCTCTGAAAAAGCTTGGTGCGTTTTTTTAAGAATAGGCTCTACTAAGCCAGAACTACCCATTGTGTGTAGGCTTTTTAATCTTAAGATAAAATCTTCTATCCTTTGGAGGGATTTAGCAGCGGCATGAAGACCTTCTAGCGTAAAGTTCATCTGCGTGCGGTAGTGGACTTGCATGAGCATGTAGCGCACCTGCTGACCTGTAAAGCCCTGCGCAAGTAAATCTCTTAACGTGTAAAAGTTACCTGCGCTTTTTGACATTTTACGGTGCTCAACTAATAGATGCTCAACATGGAGCCAGTATCTTACAAAACGCTGTTTAGAAAAGGCTTCTGATTGAGCAATTTCATTTTCGTGGTGGGGAAACATATTATCAACACCACCTACATGGATATCGATGGTGTAGCCCAGGATTTGCATGGCCATTGCTGAACACTCGATATGCCAGCCGGGGCGCCCTTTACCAAAAGGACTTTCCCAAAAAATGTCTCCATCGCGCTCAGGGTCATACATTTTCCAGAGAGCAAAATCTGAGACGTGCTCTTTATCATACTCATCAGCGGCTGCTCTCTTAGAAGCTCCTGCTTGCAGATCACAGAGTTGTAAATGAGATAGTCTTCCATAGGAGGGGAACTTTGCAATGTTGTAGTAGATGCTACCATCTGTCCCTTTATACGCTACGCCTTCTTGGATAAGCTTTTCAATGATCTCAATCATCTTTCCAATGTAATCAGTAGCTAAGGGGTAATGTTCTACGGGCTCAATGCCTAGCTCTTTTAAGTCTTCAAAAAAAGCAGTCGTGTATTTTTGAGTGAATGTCTTGAGGGAGACTTTTTCTGCAAGAGCTCCCCGAATGGTTTTATCTTCCACGTCGGTGATGTTCATCGCTTGTATGACTTGCATGCCAAAAAATTTTAAAGAGCGTCTGAGCAAGTCTTCAAAGACATAGGTACGGAAGTTCCCGATATGGGCGTAATTGTAAACGGTGGGGCCGCACGTGTACATGCGGATGATGTTGCCCTCTGAAGGGATGATCTCTTCTTTTTCTTTTGTTTCTGTGTTAAATAATTTCACTTACAAAGTAGCTCATCTAAAGCACGGTAATGCGTTTTTCCTGTGCCGGTTAAAGGGATTTGTCCTACTTTGCGCACTTCCCCAATTTTCATAATAGCACCATGGCCATGTTCTCTTAGAGCTTGGTTGACTTCTTCTTTAGAAATATCAAATGTTGTGAAAAGGACAATTGTCGGCTTTTCACTCTCTTTTTCTAAGACGGACACAGCAAGGGCAGGACCCTCTAATTGTAACGGAAGTGGCCATTTTTTATCGAGGGCAAGTCTCAAAAGTTCTTCTTCAAGACCGCCTAGACTTACCATCTCTCCCCCAATCTTGGCAAAGCGCTTCAGCCTGCCTGAAATGATGAGATGACCCTCATGATCCATAAATCCTTTGTCTCCCGAGCGGTACCAATTTTTACCTTGAATCGTAATGAAAGGAAATTTTTTAACGCCTAAGTATCCATAAAAAACATTAGAGCCTCGGATGCAGATCTCCCCTTCTTTATTCGTGGGAAGAGGCAAACCTGTCTCAATATCGACGATGCAGATTTCAACGCCGGCAATAGGTTTACCCACACCTTTCTTGGGCTTGCCGGGTCTCGTAATGCTCACAATAGGAGCGCACTCGGTAATTCCGTACCCCTCGATCACTTCCTTGCCCCCTCCCAACTTCTCGACATAATCAAATAATTCTTGGGGGGTTTTCTCAGCACCTGACACGATGTAGCGAAGAGAAGATAATTGCTCGGGAGTTGCCACTTGAAACACCCCCTTGATAAATGTGGGAGCGCAGCAAAAGATAGTTGCCTTCGACGTAGCTATCTGTTTTGCAATTGTGCGGTAGTCTGTAGGATCGGGGGAATAATAGACCCGCATTCCTGTCAAAAGAGGAAAAAGACCGGTGACAGAAAAGCCAAAAGAGTGGAAAGGGGGCAGGACCCCATAAAAAATATCTTTAGCATTAAAATCGACACAAGAGAAGCCCGATTGCTGGTTTGTCAAAATATTATGATGAGATAGGGGCACCCCTTTAGGCAACGTTTCTGTTCCACTTGTGAACAAAATAACTGCCTGATCTGTATCGCGTATGTCTCTCAAATCAAAATCTTCTAGTAAAGCGTCTGCATCTTTTAGAAGATTATAAAAACCAACAAGTTTATCACCGAACGTGATTTTCTCTTTTACATCTTCTAAGAGCAGGAGCAGGTCCTCAACAGGATCTAAATCAGCATTTTTTACATTATTTAAAAACCGCCGAGAGCTAAGCACATGCCGAAGATGACAACTTTTTACGCAATGCTCTAGAGCCTTTGCTCCTACTGTCCAGTTGAGCATCACAGGGATCTTTTTTGCTAAAAGAGTGGCAAGGATAACTAAGTAAGCTGAAGAAGAAGAAGGCAATAAAATCCCGATGTGTTTGCCATCTAGCTTTTGAATTTTTTTTGCTAAAATCAAAACGCCTAATTTAAAGCGTCTATAAGTCATGACCCCATTTAAGGCATCTGCACAAGCAGCAGATCCATCCATCCGATCACAAGCTCTTAAAAACGCCTCTTGGAGAGTTTCTCCTGTAGGAGCAAGTGCAGGAGGCCTTGTTCTTTCTTCGGGCCACTCCTCATGCAGGGTCTCATCTTGTTTTTCAACACTTGCCTGGCCCTTAACACTAATAGCTCTTAAAATGTCTGCTACTTTTTCTATGGGGCTCAAGGCCAAATCTTCTAAATCATATTTATTTTCTAGAAAAAGATAGAGCTCTGCCATGTCTAAAGAATCAAGGCCGATATCGAGTGATAAGTTTGACTTTCTTTCGATTTTCTCTGGGCTTTGACGAGAGATCTCTGCGATCTTTTTAATCACTTCTTTTTCAATTTCAGGAGAAATGACAATCGCTGTCTGATCAAGTGTTGCTTTTTCTTGGAGAGCTGTTATAGGGAGATTCTCCTTCCAGAAGCAATCGGATACTAATTTCACCGGCTCTATAACGGGTGTATCGTACCACCGCTCTAAATATTGATTCATCTCTAGGCGAGATCCTTTTAAAGGAAAATCCTTAGGTGAGAGCTCGATCTCAACAAGCACATCTCTTTTGGGGGTGAAAAAAATACCGTTTTTGAAAATAGACTTGACCCCTTCTACGAGGATTTTTCCAAAGTCGGGCCTTGATCCGCTGACTGCCTTAGAAAACCTGCTGCCCCACAAACCTGTTGTGCGTATCAGTACAATATTTACATCTGGATAGGCTTGAATAAGATCGTGGACAAAAGAGGCTCCTCCTATCTTTTCACCAGAAGAAACTCTGAGCTTGCCAGCTGGATAAATGAGAAAATTATCACCCTCTCGCAATGCATCTTGGATATCATTGAAAAGTCTCTTGATCTTGTTCTCTTTCCACTTGTTTGCAACTCTATCCATCATGTCGGGTATAGGAATTGCCCCTACTAATTTCATCACGTAATGGATACCGGTTAAGTAATAGAAATGCTCTACAACTAAACAGTGAGGCTGAAATTTTCCCCATAGAATTGACATCAGAATAACAGGATCGATCTCTGCTGGATGGCTAGGAAGAAAAAGAGAGCCTTTCTTTCCAGGCAACTGCTGGATATTTTCTAAACCACGCACCTCCAGGCGGTAGCGCAATCTCAAACAGCCTTTGACAATCAAAACAATGAACCACATTCCAAGCTTTTTTAACATACTTCCCAAGTGTATCTCATCCGAAAATAATTGGGAATAGCGCGGTGTTAAATTTTTTATTTGTCTAAAAAAGAGGATAGGAGTAGAAAATGTAAATGAGAGGCAAAAATGAAAACAAATCCTATATTTAGAGCTACCTATCCACTCTCTAGTGGAACTTCAAAAAAAGAAAAAAAAGAGATGGCGCGCAAAGAAAAAGTTACGCAAGCCATTTTTGAAAGATGCCACAAGCAGATTTCTTCTAAAAAAAAACTGCCCAAGAATAAAGTGAGCATTCAAAATGCAGCGGACTCACCTAAGATTTTTTCGTTAAAAAAGAGATAAAACTTGTTTCCAGTCTGTACAAGGAGAAAGAAACTCCTCTTCGACATGTGTCGACCATCCTGGAATAGAGGAAATCAAATTCCTACCTTGAGTACCTAATGCTAAAAACTTTTCATGGTCGGCAGAAATTTTACGCCCCTCAGAAAATTGTCTGTGTATCTCCATATCTTGTTTCAAAGTTCCGTAGCGCATAGCATAGGTATTTGTCGTAGAAGGCGTCGTTCTCCAATGGCAATGCTCTGTATGGAAGATCTTCGATTGCAATTGGCTATAGTTAGGATGGAAGTATTTGTCACGGTGATCAAATAGCGTGACGTAATGAGCCTCTGGAATAGAAAATCCCTCCATTAAGACATCTACCCATTCTTCTCTATGTAGATAATCATCTTCTAAAAAATAGACAATTGTTTGAGGGGAAAGTTTGAGACTTTCCACATAAGAGAGTAAATAAAGAAAAGATCCTGTTTCTGTTCCTTCTTTAATTTCCACCACCGGATATTTTGTTTGCTGAAGCACAAAATGGGGTGTTGTAGAGGGGTGATAGGTATCTAAAAGAAATGTGAGGTTCACTTTTTTAGGATCTAATGTTGCAAGTAAATTGTCGTGACATTTTTTTCTGGAAAATCCAGACAAGCGATTTTTATGCGCGCTAATGTCAGAGAAATGGCAGTGTCTGACAATCACTTCTATTTTGGTTGAGAACATTTCTTTTATTTTTTTAAATATCATGATCTTTGAGAAGCTGAGGTAAGATTTGACACATCGATTTGGCTTCTTTAAAAGAGAGATGAGAGGCCGCATCTTCTAATAAAACCCATTTTGCATCTTGGATTTCTTCCTCTTGAAGATGTAAATCTCCGGAGACAATTGCTGGAAAGTATTTGACTTGTTTCTGGACGATCTCTTTTTTACGATAAAATCGGTATTTTTCTACAAGAGGATCATCTTGCAAAATACGCTTGATATCAAGACCTGTCTCTTCCTTTAATTCTCGTGTTGCAGATTGAAGAGGGCTCTCTCCTGGATTACCATGCCCTTTTGGAAAAGCCCAATGTTTCCCTTTTTGATGAAGAATGAGCAAAACATGCCACTTAGACTCTTTAAGCATCAGAGGAACGATTCCAAAAGATTCCTCTTGTGTTACATGCATTAGACCTCGTAAGGAGCAATAATCATAGATGCGTTATGTCCCCCAAATCCAAAAGCGTTGATAAGAGCTGCTGTCACATTTAAATCTTGCGCTTTACCTGCAACAATATTTATAGAACCAATCCCCTCTTCAGGCTCATCGACGTTGATGGTGGGATGGATTTTTTTCTTGAGAATTGCCTGCATGGCAACAACCGCTCCAAAAGCACCTGCCGCTCCCAATGTATGACCGATCATAGATTTGGTAGCATTCACTGCGATAGTATTCATCTGACTACCGAACACTTTTTGTAACCCAAAAATTTCGCACATATCCCCTGTAGGTGTAGAGGTTGCGTGCGCGTTCACATAATTGATTTTTTTCTTGGAAATCCCTGCATCTTCGATAGCTTTTTCCATACAAAGAGCAACACCTAAGCCATCTTCGCGAGGACTTGTCATGTGATAAGCATCACAATTCACAGATCCACCTAAATACTCTCCCAGAATAACAGCCCCTCTTTTAAGAGCATGTTCTAGACTCTCGAGCACTAAAACAGCTGAGCCCTCTCCCACGACAAAACCATCTCTTTTCTTATCCCAAGGGCGCGATGCTTTTGTTGGTTCATCATTTCTCTCAGACAAAGCTTTAATCGCAACAAAACCTGCAACCCCAATGGGATTAAGCGGAGCCTCTGATCCCCCACAGAGCATCAAATCTGCATCTCCTCTACGGATATGTTCTGCAGCTGCGTTAATAGAGTAGCTACCTGTTGCACACGCTGTTGAAATCGAGTAGTTCGGCCCCATGAAGCCTACGTCAATGGCTAAAAGAGCCCCGCACATATTGGTGATGATGTAAGGAACAAAAAAGGGCGTAAGCCGCTTAAAGCTCTGCTTTAAAAGAGTTTCAACCCCATCATAGAAGATGTTCATCCCGCCCATACCAGAACCTATGATAATGCCGCAGCGCTCTTTATTAAGCGTTTCTAGGTTAGGACCTAAAAGACCTGCATGCTCTAATGCTTTCTTACCAGCTACCATTCCGTAGCGGATATAAGGATCAATGCGTCTTGCTTGCTTTTTATCAATATAGTCGCCCGTATCAAAGTTAGGCACGCTTCCCGCAAAGCGCGTTGGATAATCTTCGCAAGGGAACTGGCTAATAGTAGATACCCCGCTTTTTCCATCCAGCAAATCCTGGTAAAATTGGTCGACATCGTTTCCTAAACAAGAAACAATCCCCATTCCTGTAATAACAACTCTTTTTTTAGTCATAAGTAGCTAGAAAGATAGCGCATTAGGGCAATATTTTTCAATATTTTTAGATTGCAGTAATTGGGAGTATACTCCAAATTTAGATACTAAAATATGGAGTATACCCCACTTGTCCCACTTTATCAGGGCTACATTTCAACGTCTCATTGAAAGCAGAACCACCCATCATACTAGGTATCTATATCCCTCCTTTAACATAGTTAATCGATTAACGGGGCTGGTAGGGCCAAGGGGCGTTGGCAAGGCCACTTTGTTGCTTCAATACATTAAAAATAAGCTACTTAATGATGGAAAAGCCTTCTATTTTTCAGCTGATTTGATCTGTTTTCAACAAGCTAGCCTTCTAGAATTCGTTGGGAACCTGCATTCTGTGGAAGGGTACCAGATCATCTTTATCGACGAAATTCACAAATATCAGGGATGGAACCAGGAGCTAAAAAATCTTTATGACTCTTTTCCCTCTCTTAAAATTGTATTTTCAGGCAGTTCCATGCTAGATCTTATCGAAGGCAGTCATGATCTATCTCGCAGAGCCAAATTGTACCGTTTGCACGGATTATCTTTTAGAGAGTATCTAAATTTTGCCTTAGATCTAAATCTTCAACCGATGTCCTTGGAGGACATACTTGAAAATCCAACTGCTTGCTTAAGTCAATTAAAGAAGGTAGACAGGATACTTCCTCATTTTGAAGAGTATCTCAAGCAGGGATATTATCCTTTTGTGTTTGAAGACCCCCACTCTTACTATGAAAAGATCTCTAGAGTCATTGACAAAACGATATTCGAAGATATTGCTAACTACTACAACCTGAAAACACCCAACCTTCAATACTTCAAGAGACTATTGACGTACCTTGCCTCTATACCTCCTGGTGACCTAAATATGCACAATTTAGCCAAGAGTTTGGGGATAGATCATAAAACAGTGGAGCATTATGTAACCATTTTAGCTGCTGTTGGATTGATCAGGGAAATGCGTCCCTATGAGGGAGGCAGCCCTGGCCTGCGCAAACCTTCAAAGATCCTGCTCAACAACACTAATTTAATCCATACTATGCAGCAGTATCTAGGCGGGCAGCCTTCAAAAGGAATGGAGAGGGAATTGTTTTTTGTGCAATCTCTACAAAATGCTGATATTGAAGTTTTCTACTCGAAACAAGCTGACTATAGAACAAAAGATGCAGTATTTGAAATTGGTGGAAAAAATAAGACAAGAGATCAGCTTAAAGGTGTTGACGAGCCTTCTTATTTAGTAAAAGATGACATTCTCCAATCCGTTAAAGGAGATATCCCGCTTTTTCTTTTTGGATTTCTTTATTAACGGTGACGATTGTCAGGTCGACGATCTTGCCATCTTTCCAGAGCTGTTCAAGTTGGTATTTGTCTCTGAGGCCTGGCTGAAAAAGATGGACCATGATGTCAAAAAGATCGAGAACTGCCCACTCGCCTTCTTTGACACCTTCTGTATGAAGGGCTGTTTCGCCTATTTTTTCTACCGCCTCTATGATGGCTTTGCCAATTGCACTCACATGCCGATCGACATTCCCTTCCGCAATGAGCACGTAATCGGTCATGCAAGATACGCCTCGTACGTCAAGGGCTAAAATGTTGATCCCTTTCTTATCATAGATGGTTTGAGCAATGAGATTCAAAATAGCGAGAGGATCTCTTGTCATACGTACAATCCATTTTCTTTAATGTACTCTCCTACTTTAATAGGGAGCAGGTGTCCGCAGTATAGGTTTTTCTTAAGGCGGGCCCGGATGTCTGTGCCGCTGATTTCCATGATCGGTGTTTTAGTAAGTCCTGCTTTCAAAGCGCTGAGAACTTTTTTGGGTAGCTCTTTTTTAGAGAGTTCTTCTTCTTGTATCCGCGTTCCGATCAAGGGAGGAGCTAGTTCTACAAGCTCTTCAAAATCTTTCCACAGGTGGAAATTTTCTAAGGCATCTTCTCCTAAAATCAAATGGTACTCTTTTTCTTTGCCTGCATCCATCTTGATCAGGTACCTAATAGAGTCGATCGTATAGCAGGGAGCTGTTTTCTGAATTTCAATATCTAAAAATGTAAGCTGAGGAATCGGGCCAATGGCTGCTACAACCATTGCGCGTCTTTGATCTTTTGTTGCAACAGGCGGATCTTCTTGTTTATGAGGAGATTGACTGACAGGACAGATGAGCACTTCATCGAGCTTGTGGATTTCTAGCATTTGAATGGCTAAATTGATATGACCTATGTGGATAGGGTCGAAAGTACCACCAAAAAAACCGACTTTTTTTACTTTGCTCAAATCACACTCCACTTTCGCAAACGGGCTACTTTTAAAAGTTTACGGTCAGGATTTACAACAACGGGACATCCAGCCTCTAAGAGAAAAGGCAAATCATGGTAACTGTCAGAATAAGCCGTAATATCTTCTTTAGATAGTTGAAAACGTAGGGCTAGTTCCGACAAATATGCCGCTTTATTTCTTCCTTCCATTAATTTTGCAATCTTGCACAATCTTCCATCTTTGTCAACTGCGTACTTGGTTGCCCCCCATTCATCGACTTGAAAAAAGTGGGCTACCGGCTCTACTAAAAAATCAGGAGAATTAGACAAAATAACCGTATAATCCCCTCTTTCTTGAGCTTTAAATAGCTCTTTCAATGTGGGTAAATAGAGAGAGGAAAATAAATATGCCTCAAGAAAAAGAGTAGCATGCTTTTTTAAAGTAGCAAGGGATCTGCCTACGAGTATTTTGTTAAACACTTTATGATGCAGCTCTTCAATGGAAAGCAGGGAGAGCTCATGTCTGATTTTGTAACTTACAGAGCATAGCAATTGGTAGAGAGAAATAATTCTATGTTTATAAAGATGCTTGCAGAATGCATAGCTGCTGTTAGAAGTTAAAAGGGTTTTATCAAGATCAAAGACGGCAAGTTTCAACATCTTCTAAATTAGCTATCTTATCTTCTATATCTTCCATAGCAACATTGACTTTATCTAAGCGCGCCTTTTCTGCATCCATCATTTCTCTGTAATGCATAGCTTGCTCAAAATCAAAGCCAGAACCTGAGAGCGCTTTGCGATAATTTTCTATTTGCGACTTGATCTCGGAGCGCTGAGCCTGTCCTTCTGCTAATCTTTCACGTAAATAGCCGAGGGATTTTTGCTCATCTAGCGAGAGATTGGATAAGGCTTTCTCTTTTTTATCGAGAATTTTATCTCTCATTTTTTTCAAAAGATTTTCTAGGAGTTCTTTTTCAGCAGCAGAGAAAGTTAGTCCCTTGACTTTATGCAAAAGTTGCTCGCGAAGTAGAGAAGCCACATCGAGTGGAGTTGTTTCAACAGACTCTAAGGCTTGCTGAATTTCACTCCGTAGAGCCTCTAGTTTCTCTCTTTTTTGACGTTGCAGAGCTTCTATCTGTACATTTCTTTCTTCTTGCTCCTTAGACACCTGCTCTGAGGCTTGCTTGTACCCTTCTCTTTTCTGGAGCTGCTCTTTTTTAAAAGCTTCTTCTCTCTCTCTTAAAAGATCCCAGCACTTGCTTAAGATAACACGTGTATTGTTAAAACTGTGGGCATCTAATGTAAAATCCTTTGCGATAGCCTGAAAACCTTTGATCTCCGACTTGAGGTTAAAAGTAGGGAAGCTTGTTTGAGGAGCATCTTCGAATTGCGCCTTAGCAAAAGCTTGTACATCACTTAAAAATAGCTCTGAAACTTGCTTAATTAACTCTTTACGTCTTGGGAAAACACTGTCGCCAACTTTTGAGAGACGCTCAAAAAACTTGTTCTTGATACGCGCTCTCATCTCGGTTTTGATGATTTCCTTACGGAGATCATTGATACGGGAGGCCATGGTGTTAAGCCAATGTAACTCTTGTTGCAAAGTATGGTAGAGCTCTTTGTTTTTGGAAAGAGTCTGTACGTAATCCAAAGATACCTGATAGGGAAGTTGCGCTATAATTTTATCGCGACCTAATAAGTCTTGTTCGAGAGCGTTGATGGCAAGGTCTAGTTGTTCTACGATGAAAGCCGACTGCTCATCTAATATGTCTTTGAGCTGCTTGCCTTCTGAAGAAATTTCAATGTACTCTTTCCAGAAGCGAGAGCGGGAAGAGGAGTTAAGATTTTCCTTGAAAAAGGGCAGGCAGACTTTTTTAATCTCCCAAAAGTCCCTAAAGCGGGGGGAAGTTTTTTCGCTAAGCGCCTGTTTCATAAAATCAAGGCTGAGGCGGATCTTCTCTTCTGGCTTTTTGCATTGACCTAGCGACTCTTGAACTTTGTCAAAAGGAGCCAGCTCTCTTTCTGCTCTTACAGGCAATTGCTCTACGGGCGCGTCTTCAGTTTCAATACTCATATATTTATTTAAATCCTAGGAAAACAGTCTAATCCAAAGAGTTATTAAGATTAAAGCGTAAAATTATTTTACGGGCTTTTAAAAGGAAAAAAGCATAAAATGGGGACCCTGTTTATAGGAAAACCACAAAGGAAAATTCAAAAAAGATGCGCAAACTCAGCGTTTTTAGCTTAGTCATGATGAATATTGCTGCCCTAGGAGGCATCAAAACATGGGCACCTATTGCAGAAAGCGGTGTCACAGCTGTGTTTTTTCTACTTTTAGCCACCTTTGTTTTTTTTCTACCTGTAGCCCTTATCTCTTCTGAGCTCTCTACAAGCTGGCCCAAATCAGGGGGAGTTTATGTATGGATCAAAGAAGCTTTTGGACATAAATTGGCATTTCTTGCGCTCTGGCTACTATGGATTGAAAATGTGATTTGGTACCCAACAATTCTCTCTTTTATTGCAGCTGCAATCACTTTTGTCTTTAATCCCGAGCTCATTCACAACAAAACCTACATGGTCAGTTTAATTCTCATTCTATTTTGGGGCGCTACCATTGTGAACTTTTTTGGTCTCAGAATCTCCTCTTGGATCAGTAGCATAGGAGCTATATGCGGCACTTTTATCCCCAGCTTTCTCATTATTGGACTTGGATCTGTATGGTACTTCCAAGGAAACCCTATCCAGATCTCTTTTTCTACGGATAACTTCCTGCCTGATTTTTCTTCCGCTTCCCACCTGATGCTGTTTGCTGGAGTGATCGCCTCTTTTTTAGGCATTGAAATGTCCTCTATCCATGCAAGTTCTGTGCAAAACCCCACAAAGACCTATTCAAAAGCAATTTTTTTATCAGCATTTTTTGTGGTTGTCTTATCAACTTTAGGAGTATTGACTATTGAAATGGTCGTGCCCACATCTGAGCTCTCTTTGAACGCTGGATGCCTGCAAGCTTTTTCATTTTTACTAGGAGCCTTTAATCTCAAAGCCCTTATGCCTTGGATTGCTATTATCGTAGCTATCGGCGCTATAGGATCGATGAGCACATGGGTTGTAGGACCGTGCGCGGGATTGATTGCTGCCAGTGAAGAGAATGACCTGCCACCCATTCTAAAAAAACTAAACCGTAAAAGAGTCCCCCACAATTTGCTCATCTGCCAGGCTGTTTTAGTCTCTTGCCTCTCTCTTGTCTTTTTATTCATGCCAAGCATCAATAATGCTTACTGGATGCTGCTTATTTTGACAACGCAGCTCTACCTGATCATGTACATTCTTCTCTTTGCAGCTGCAATCAAACTTAGATACTCATTTCCTGCGCTACCAAGACCTTTTCAAGTCCCTGGAGGAAAAGTAGGCATGTGGATTTTAGCAAGCCTGGGGATCTTAAGTTCTCTTTTTACATTTGTGATTGCCTTTTTCCCACCTGAAAATATGTCTTCAGAGGCATCTTTTACGTTTACAGCTTTCCTGATCACATCGATACTTGTTCTCTCTGCAGTTCCCTACGTCAGCAAAAAAATCTTTCAGAAAGAGTCTATCCCAATTCATAATCTTGAATGATCATTTCAGCTGCATGGTCAAGGCCCATAGCAGCAATGTCGACCCAACGGAAGAGCTCTTCTTTTCTAAACCACGTAAACTGCCTTTTTGCATAACGGCGCGAGGCTTGCTTAAAAAGATCTACAAACTGGCTCCAATCTTCGACTGACTGGGAGCTAGTTAAAAAATCTAAACACTGGCGGTACCCGATAGCTTGAGCAGCTGTCGTATTGCTGCGAAGACCTTCTTGATCTAGCCTTTTCACTTCCTGCAAAAAGCCATTTGTGAGCATCTGCTCACACCTTGCTTCAATCTTAGGATATAAAATCTCTTTAGGCATATAGACAAACCAACACCGAAAATCATACTCATGAGAAATATAGCACGACTTCTCAAAAAAAGAGACTTTTTGATTTGTAAGGGTCATGATTTCAAGAGCGCGTACGATTTTATGGCGATCTCTAAAAGTAATCGTACCTGCGTATTCAGGATCTAATTTTTTTAACCTTTCATATAGATCAAGAGAGCCTAGAGAATCCATCTCCTCTTCTAGTTTTTCTCTCACTTCAGGAACGGACGCTGGCCCGCAGGGCGGTCCGTAGATTAAAGAATGGATATAAAAACCTGTTCCCCCGACTACAATCGGCACATGGTCTCTTGCAAAAATCTCTTTAAAGGCCTGCATTGCTTCATTGTAAAACTCGACCACATTAAATGTCTCATCAAGATCCCTACTATCGATGAGATGATGGCGAATAGATCCCTGCTCTGCATTTGTTACCTTAGCCGTTCCGATATCCATCCCTCGATAGACCTGCATCGAATCAGCAGACACGATTTCTCCTCCGATCGCTCTTGCAATCATGAGTGACAGATGCGTTTTGCCAACGCCTGTCGGCCCTGCAATCACGATGATTCTCTTTTTTTTATGAAAAGTAGGAGCTCTTGCTTTTAGAGGCAGGTCAAAACCCTGAATCTTTGATCCTTCAAAGATAAAATTCGAATGCACAAGAGCCCATCTGGGGTTAAATGATTGTTATGTACATTAAACACGACGTGGGAATTTTTATAATAGAGAAATTTATTGAATGAGTTCAATGCGAACGCGTCTTCCAAATCTTGCTCCCACGATCATAGCAATCGTACGTAGAGCTTTGATAGTCCTGCCCTGCTTGCCAATGATTTTAGCAACATCGCCCGAAAAAGCTCTGACTTCTATCATTGTCCCTTGATCGCTTTCCACTAATTGAATATCGACAGATTCAGGTTGATCAACAAGATTTTGAATCAGATATGTAATAAATTCTTTCATAGCCAGTCTTTTTTTTTATTTCCGCTGACAAGAGGATACCAATCGCTCAAATTTGAGACAAGATGTTTTTTATTTTGACCACATCAAATTTCTAATATAGAATCCATTTCGTTGGATAAATTTCCCTACAATTTTTAGAAAATTTTTCATGAGCCATCGAAATGTTTTCATAGCGTCAGTTTTCCTATTGTTAAGTACAATTTCTCCATCTATCATCAAAGGGACTACTATTCATCCTCATGGTTATTGGGAAGGAGTAGAAGCTAAAAACCAACATTGCTTTGATCTCCATCTAGCCAACGCTTTGGCAAAGTTTTTCAAATCAGAAAATGCCTATAGTATTGTCGATTTTGGTTGTGGAGTTGGAAGTTACGTAAAATTATTATTAGCCAAAGGATTCGATTGTGAGGGATATGATGGTAATCCTGCAACGCCGCGCCTTTCTTACGGCACTTGTAAAGTCATAGATTTAAGCAACCCCTTCTGCTTATCAAAGCATTATGACTGGGTTCTTAGCCTAGAAGTCGGAGAACACTTGCCACCTGAATATCAAAAAACATTTATAGAAAACCTAGATCGTCACAACACCCGCGGTATTGTTTTGAGTTGGGCTGTTAAAGGACAAGGGGGATTTGGCCATTTTAATGAGCAAAATAATGACTATATTAAAAAAGTTATGGCCTCCTATGGCTATCATAACGATGTTTTTGCTGAACGATCTCTAAGGCTAGCTGCTCGCCTTCCTTGGTTTAGAAATACCATAATGGTATTTCGCAAAGGAAAATAATAGACCTACTTCACTCGCTAAAAAAAGACTCTTGGACAAGATCTGCGATTTCTCTTTGGAGTGTTTTTTTATGCTCAAGCCACCAAGCGTAACACTCTGCACGGAGAGCTTCTAGTTGCACAGGATCCTCTAGCAACTTTTCAATAAGAGCTGGAGCCTCATCCCACGAATTAACTGCCAAAAAGGGGTATTTTCCCATCAGTTTTTCGAAATAATCTAAAGGGTATTTTTCGACAATGGGGATACACCCGCACTCCAATGCTTCTGAAACTCTAAATGAATCCAGATTCCAAAATCCTCTAGGACAAGGAACAAATATTGTATCGAGAAGCACATCTCGATAATTTCCAACTGCCAAACAATCTGGTCCATTAAAAGAGGCAACTTCATACAAAAAACCATTAGGTATTTTTTTCATGTTTGCCGCCATTAATATGCGCGTGCTTTTTGTAATTTGTCCTGCAAAACTCCAATTATAAGCGCGTTGGGAAGCTTCTTTAATAACACGAAAGGGATAGTTCTCCCAAAACCCCTGTTTATACCCGAGAGGAAAGCATTTGATTTTTGTGGCTATCAATGATCTCTTGCCGTTTATTACCTTTCTTTTATGAGGTAGGGAAGATCTACTGATTCCCAGTTGCGCCCGAAAAAATTTTTTATGCCAATAATTTCTTAAAACAAATTTGCAATGATGATAAAAACTGGTAGGAGAGCAATACCCTTCATCTGCTAATGCAATGATCCCCACCTTGTATTTCATTTCATGTAGCTTAGCAAAATACTGTTCGGCATCATCTTTTGGCTCTCCCCAAATAACAATAATTGAGTTGTCCATGAAAACTTCATATTTGCAATCTCTAATTTCATTCACTTCTACGCCCGCTAATAGCTCTCTTATCCAATCTCTCTCATGAGCTGTATCCACCTGCCAAATCAAATTGACAGGTTGAGAAAATAGAGAAGAAAATAAACATACCAAGCTGAATATCTTCCCTAGCATAACACCTCTCCTAAAAGTTTTACAGTCACTTATTATCACACAAGCACATTTTTTGTGCTTTCTATATATTGCACGTATTTGTTAAAAGATATTGCGACTATTCAGATGGAGAGCGGTAGTGTGTTGATTGTTTTGTTAGTATTATTGAGTCAATTCATAGGAGTGGGAGCAAATCCAACGCATCTTCCGCCTCCCTACGACAAGGTTGATCCCTTACCTTTTAATCCTCATGGCTGGTTTTTCGATAGCAATCGGATAGGCCTAGAAAGACTTATAAAAATCAGGCAGATAAAGATTGTTGTTGAAGTGGGTTCTTGGCTTGGAAAATCTACACGCCACATAGCAAAGAAACTCCCCGAAGATGGTATCGTGTATGCAATCGATCATTGGCGCGGATCCTCCAATGAAGATAATAGCGCTTTTGATATGCAAAACTTATATAGACAATTTCTTTCCAATGTCATCCACGCCAATCTCACTCACAAAATCATCCCATTAAGAATGTCTAGTTTAGATGCTGCTAAAATACTTAAGGTTATACCTGATTTAGTATACGTCGATGCCAGTCATGACTTTGAAAGTGTTTATTCAGATTTACAAGCTTGGTTTCCCTTTGTCAAAGGACACGGCATCCTTTGTGGGGACGATTATTACTGGGGAGAAAACCTGCCTGTCAAACACGCTGTCGACCTATTTGCGGAGGAAAACAAACTTATCGTCCATGACATGGGTTGGTTTTGGTACTATGAAGAAAAAGATCTGTTACCGAAAAAAAAGGCGTGATTTTAGTTTTTCACAAGTACGCTCGCTCTTTTTGCTCTTCTATGATAAATATAGAAACCGCTTAAGACGGGAATAAGAGCGATAAAGATCCACGCCATGAGGTAAAAGCAGTCGTTTAGGGCAAGCATAGATGCTTGCTGATCGACGATGACATTGAGGGCTGCTAAGCCCTCTTGATCTTTCAGACCAAACTTACCTAAGTCGGTGAGCATCTCGTGGGTTTGTGGAGAAAATGTGTTAGTGTGCTCTCCTAAAACTTCGTGGTGATAAATTGTTCTTCTTGCCCACAAGGTGGTAAAAGTAGATGTCCCAAACCCGCCTACCATGGCTCTTACAAAATGAAAAAGGCCTGTTGCACTGGGAAGCCTTGGCGTGGGGATATCTTGCAAACTGAGCGCAAATGCAGGCGTTACAAATAGAGTTACTCCAATGCCAAAGAAGAAACGAGAAAGAGCTACGTGAAAAAAGTCGATATTGGTATCAAATTGAATCGGATAGAAAGAAGAGAGTACAAAGCAAATAACTCCTAAAATCATAGGCCTTAAGCTTCCGTATCTACTAACGACTTTGCCCATAAAGACAGAAAAGATCAGAGGAAAAACCCCGAAGGGAGCCACCGCAAGGCCTGCCCATGGTATTGTATACCCCATTCCCTCCTTAAGCCACAAAGGAACTAGAACAATTGATCCAAAGTAGAGTCCATAGAAAAATAAAAATGAAATGAGAGAGGTCAAAAAGCTACCTATCTTTAGAAGCCTTAAATCAACAAAGGGCCGTGGATGCTTAAGCTCCCACGCTACAAAAAAAGTAAAAGAAACAACGCAGATACATCCCAAAGTCTGAATAATGGGCGATCTAAACCAATCAAACTGCTCCCCTTTATCAAGAATGACCTGAAGTGTTGCAACGCAGGCTAACAGAAGAAAAAACCCTAGCCAGTCAAGTGATTTTTTTTCTAAAGTGCTCACCTTTCCTTTAAGTAACGCCCAAATGATAGAAGCTCCAAGAAGACCTATGGGAATATTGATGTAAAAAATCCACGGCCATGAGTAATCAAAAGCAATCCATCCTCCTAACACCGGACCAAGAATAGGCCCTACTAAAACAACCGTACTAAAAAAAGCAAGTACCTTGTTTTTCTGTTCTGGAGGATTAACCTCTATGAGAAGAGACTGGCTTAAAGGCAGTAAAGGTCCTGAGACAAGCCCCTGAAAAAACCTGCATACGACAAGCATCTCTATACTAAAGGAAAATCCACATAGAAAAGAAAAGAGAGCAAAAAGGAGAATAGAGCCTACAAGGCATCTCACAAGCCCCAGTCTTTTGGCAAGCCAATCAGACATGGGAAGAACCACTGCATTGCCAACAGCAAAAGATGTGATCACATAAATTCCTTCCTCAACACTGACAGCTAGATCCCCTGCAATGTAAGGAATGCAAACATTGGCAATCGAGTAGTCAAGAACAATAAGAAGTGCGGCTGAGCAAAGAGCTATGTTCAAAACAGTTGTCATCCACGAAGATAAAACTTTCAAGGGACCTCTTGTGCTATCAGAGAAGTGCTCACATTCTCTTGAATGATCCTATCAATGACCTCTTGGACCCCTTCTATTTGTTTACTGTAAATACTTGATGCGTAGATTCTCTTTTCAGTCATCACTTGGGGCAATACTTTTCCTAAACGATCATGCGTATCGATTACAACGTCTAAAGAAAGCCCCAGCCTAAGAGGGTAATGGGTAATCTGGTCTACAGGTAGAGAAATCCTAACAGGAAGCCTCTGAACAATTTTAATCCAGTTGCCTGTCGCATTTTGTGGAGGAAGTACAGAAAAAACGCTGCCTGTACCCCCTTCAATACCCATTACATTCCCATTGAAGATCACGCTACTTCCATAAAAATCCGCAGTTACCCTGACAGGTTGCCCGAGTCTTACATGTCTTAAATCTCTCTCTTTGAAATTAGCCTCTACCCAAATTTGATCAAGCGGTATGACGGCTAGAAGATTGTGGCCAGGGCCTACTGTTTCTCCTACTTGCGCTGCGCGTTTTGCAATGATGCCGCGTGCTGGTGAAAGAATATGGCACCGCTTAAAATTTACCCAGGCACGTTGCACATCTTCCTCTGCTTTTTTGACTTTGGGATGCGTTAGTACTGTTGTATTTTCAACTTGGGCAAGCGCTGCTTTATATCTATATTCTGCAAATATCAAAGAAGCAATCGCTGCAGAAAGAGAATTTTCTGAATGTTCAAAATCTTCTGTAGAAACGCCGCCCTCTTGAATTAACCCCCTGCGATGCTCAAAATCTTGCATAGCCTGCTTAAGCTCTGCTTTTTTAATATTGATTTGGGCTTTATATTCCTCAACTTCTGCAAAGAGTTTTATCACATGACGCAGCGTTTGCCCAAGCTCTGCCTCTGCGGACTTCAGACCTATCAAGGCATCTGTAGAATCAAGTTCTATAAGGAGCTGCCCCTCTTCTACAAGTTGCGTATTATCGGTATAAATCGCACTAATTGTCCCACAAACCTGTGGGTTAACTACGACCATGTTACCTGTCACATATGCATCTTTCGTTCCTGTCTCAAAACGTCCCCACATGTACCAATACACAAATAGGATAATAGCAGCTGTTACAAAAATAGATGTGATCCACAAAAAAACATGGGAAGATTTAGAAGGGGCTTGCACATCATCCATTGAACCCTCCTCCCAAAGCCTTGATCAAGCCTACTTTTGCCAGGATGAGTAGCTCCTTCAAGTCAATCATCTTTAATTGCTCACTGCATAGCATCTCTTTGACATGTATGACTTCCATTGCAGTATCAAGGCCGTGGCATAGCCGAGATTCAGCAAGCTTTACCTCTGACTGAAGTGTCGCTACAGTCTCATTTTGGATCTTTATTTGGATAGAAACCCACTTGACACAAGCAATCCTATCTGCTACTTCTTGGGCAGCTTTCAAAAGCGTTTCATTATAAGAGAAAATTGCCTCTTCAAATTTCGCTATCTTGCTTCTTAGGTTAGATCTAATGCGCCCTGCATTAAAAATAGGAAGGTGGATCGCTGGTAATATCGAATAGAGGTAACTATTAGGAGAAAATAGAGACCCAAAATGCAGACTCTCAAATCCTGCAAACACATTAAGATCAACATTAGGATAAAAATCAGCTTTAGCAGCGCCTACATCATGGGCTGCTGCTTCTGCTCTCCATATGTGTGCCGCTAAGTCCGGCCTTCTTGCTACTAGATCAATAGCAATATTCTCAGGAAGGGAGAAATCTGATTCTTGCCCAAGAGATGTAAACGTAATACTACTTGTCCCGGGGCTCTGCCCCATCAGGCTATCTACAATATAGCGATCCGTCTCTATAAATTTCTCATTTTCAGCCAGAGCGCTACGTATCTCTTCAACCCTTTTTTTAGCCCTTAAGTTGTCCATTTCTGTTCCGACTCCTTGCGCTCTTCTTTGCAGAGTTAGATGTAAAAAAGAACATCTTAGACGCTCAATCTCTTGGAGCAGATCTTTACGCGCTAGATCCTTTTGAACAGTAAAATAAGCCCCGGCAATCGATGTTGTAACAATGAGCGTGCTACTTGCTAATTCAGCCTCTTCCATTTTCTTGAGGCCAAGAGCCGATTTAAACATGTGCATGTTCTTGCCCCAAAAATCAAACTCATAACTAAGTGTCGGACCCACATCAATCTGATCGATATAAGAAGGAAGCGTAGGATCAACCGATTTGAAAAAAGAATTTTTTCCGTAATACATCCAATTAGACTGCGCTTCAACGCCAACAGTTGGGAAGAAAAAAGAGCGCTTCACCTTGGCAAGTTCAGCAGCAAAAGCAATCCTTGTTTGAGCTTTCTTGAGTGTAGGACTCTCGCTAATCCCTCTTGTGATTAAATCTGTCAGCTGCTGATCCTCAAAACTCTTCCACCAATCGAGGCCAGGCCAGTTTCCTCTTACAAATGCGGGGCTTTCCATCTCTACTTTTTGCAGAGAGACGTGAGAGACGCGCGCATCCCCTTCCATGTGAGGAATCGATGTACACCCCCCCAAAAAAAATAAAACAGTGACAGCAACTAACTTATTACTCATTTGTCTTTCTTATTATAAACTTGTGGTTTTTAATCAACTAAGTTCGTAAATAAAAAAACTTTCTTTCATTTTATTTGCAATTAGTTGTATTAATTAAATAAACGCAGGAAATGTTGCATGGCACGCTTTTTTCACACCCACTCCAAGAAAAAAATACTTCTCCTCCTCACATCTGCTTGCCTCATGCACGCCCCGCTTTTTTCTGATCAGAAAGCCGAAGATACGGTCAATGTCAATAGATTCACACTAAGACATATCGAATCAAAAGGGATTGGGTATAATCAAGGGTACACCACCTTCGAGGCCTTTTTCCTACCGCTTGAGCCTCTAAGAGGTAGATGGGTGCCTTTTCTAGATGGAAGAGCGCATATTTTTAATAATGGAAGACCAGCTGCCAATGTAGGCGCAGGAATGCGCTACCTCAATTCTAGAATATGGGGCGCAAACCTCTATTATGACTTTCGTCAAACCTCTAAACTCAACTACAGCCAAGTCTCATGTGGCCTTGAGACGATCGGTGAAAAAATCGATGCCAGGATCAATGGCTATTTTCCTGTAGGCACGCACACTTCGACACGCAAAAGCCCCACCTTTGACTACTTCAAAGGCAACTACATGTACCTTGTCAAAAAAGAAGAATTTGCCCTCCAAGGAGTCAACGCAGAACTCGGCATCCATCTAGGCAGATCAAAAAAAATAGCCTTCTATACCGCCTTTGGCCCCTACTATTTCTGCAATAATTCTAAGCAAGCCATTGGCGGCTCTGCCAGAATTTCTATGGACATCAGAGATGTTTTTAAAATAGAGGCTAACACCTCTTATGACAATCTCTTTGGTTGGATTGGACAAGGACAGGTAAGTCTTGCGTATGCCTTTAAGCCCAAGAGATTCGATAGACTCCGTGGGAATAAAAAACAAACCCCTTCCTCTTTTGATATCCGCACCCGTCTTCTTCAAAAAGTGGATAAATTTGAAATCATCGTGACAGATGTCAAAAAACATAAATCAAAAGCTATTAACCCCGCTACAGGACAGCCCTTCTTCTTCCTCTTTTTAGATCCTAAAAATCCTGAAAATGGCATGGGGACTTTTGAATCTCCTTTCAATTCACTTCCAAACAGTGATAACTTTATATCTCTCCAACCTCAGGCTATAGAAGCAGCGCCGATCCCTTTACTCATGCTCGCTCCCCAAGCAATCTCTTCTGCTACACATCCAGTGGAAGAAATAGTTCTTCCCCCTCACCAAGAGCAACTCTTAGCTAGACCAGAAACTATCGTTCTATCTCCTGCTCTACCGCTTGCAAGCAACCAAACTCAATTTCTTGTTCAAGCTGCACCCAAATTGAATGAGATCAACCTTGTCCCAGATAAAGGGCAAGAAATGCAAACAACACTCGGAACTGTCATGGTTCCTGCCTCGCAAAAAGGGCATCCTAAAATCACGCATGTCAAAGACATCGAATACCAAGGAAAAAAAACCCACATCTTTGTTATCACAATGGAAGATGATGATAGCACGCAATGAACCACATACAAAAAAATGAATAAATATGCTAAAATGTGACAATGACGCTTCTTTTGACAAGGTATATACGCGAGTGCGGCCGTTTCTTATTGCCTAAGTTTCTTTTAGCTATCCTCAAAAAAACAAGGGCAGCTTATTACAGAAAGGCTTTATACAAGTGCTTTCATAAGCAAGAAATTCCAGAATGGATGAGCGCGCAAATTGAAAAAGATCTTGCCCCTTATAAAGAAAGTGGAATATCGCTCAAATCCCTCAATGAAGTTATACAAGAATATATAAATCTTGTGCCTCATAATGCCTGGGAATTAGTGCGGTGTCGCATTCAAAATGGAATCATTGCCTTACTTAAGCCCCTTCCTACAAAAGAGACACAAGGTAGGTGGGAGGTGATGCACCAAACTTTGATGCATCTATCTTATATGACTCCCCTTCCTGATATCGACTTTGTCATGTGTATAGGGGACTGCTTAGGTCCAGCTCCTGCTTCATTTTTCAAAAAATACAATATTCCCGTTTTAACTTTTGCAAAACATGAGGAAGATACCGTTTCTATTTTAATCCCCGATTTTGAAGCGTTCATAGAAGGATTTTATGAAAACATGTTACTAGATACTTCAGCAGGTCGTATCCGTTTTCCTTGGCGTGTAAAAAAAGAAAAAGCTTTTTGGAGAGGCGCTACCACAGGAGGCACTTTAGAAGTGCATAACTATCAAGAATTTCCCCGTATAAAAATTGCCCATTTATCTAGCAAAAACCCTCATCTCATTGATGCCAAGCTGACGGTTCTTTCACAAATTAAAGATCCTAAAGTGCTTAAACTTCTATCTCCTTTTGTAGGAAACTCCGCACCCATCTTAGACCACCTAAAATACAAATACCAAATCCTCATCGATGGCAATACCTGCACTTATTCAAGAGCTTACTGGCAACTTTTTTCTGATTGCCTGATTTTTAAACAAACATCCCCCAACATTCAGTGGTATTACTCCTGCCTAACACCTTATGTCCACTACATTCCTGTTGCCTATGATTTCAGCGATCTGAAAGAAAAGATCAAGTGGGCCCAAAACCACGATTTAGAAGCTCAGCAAATGGTGGCCCATGCCAATGCTTTTGCTCAAAAAAACCTCAAGAAGCAAAATATCTATCTATATCTACTGCTATTGCTGCAAAAATACGCAGCCTTGCAGAGATCTCTCTAACCTCCTTATCCTTAAAAAGTTACAACAAAAAATAGAAATGCAAGCTGTTTATTTTAAGCAGCTTGTGAATGTGCTATTTGAAGAATCATTTTACACTTCTTAACAACTTTATAATCAGACAGTTAATGCCTGTAAAGTAAAATATTTACTATTATATAGCATTAAGCTATAATTAAGATTGAGCATGAATAATAGGTATTAATAAATAAGGAGATTTTATGGACAATGTTACCCCTATAACCAACCAACCAACAATACTCGCAAAAAAGGAAGCATATATAGAAACGGGGACTTCCTCTGCTGATCGTTTTTCTGTAAACACATCTAAGTCTGGGTCCATGAATAAGTTGAGGACTTTGTTAGCAATCCAACAAGACTTGGGAGGCTTAACAGGAACAACAAAAAAAACTACAACGGTTGCACAAGCAGTGATAAACCCCACCTATAACGGCTTATAAAAGCCCTTCGTAAGAGGGGGTCTCAAGACTCCCTCTTTTTTATTTCTCTTTCAGAAAAGCAAGTTGTGAGAGCCTAAGATCAATCGTATAGGGTTTTTGCGGCAGCTCTTTTCGGAGTTCTAGATAGTTACCTAGATTCTGCTCATACTCTTTTGTGTTCAAACGAAGAGTTCTAAGAAATCCATCATCTTCAATAATAAGTACTACCCCTCTTGTGCCAAGCGTCTCTGCAAAGGCTTTTTCTACATCAATCCGTTTAAGCGTGAAGGGAAGTTTAGAAGAAAATTTGAGTAGGGAAAAAGCAAGAGATAGCTTTTTATCTAAAATGGGCTGGTTCCACTTTATTTTTGTATCCCCTAAATAGATTTGGGGGAAGTTTTTAGGAGAAAAAAAGGGGGAAAGAGGAAAAGGATAACCTGATTCATCGATAGCAGTATTTTCAAAATCATCGAGAACTGCGCATGGTTGACGAACTGTGTAATCGATGTAAATCGTATCCGGCTCAATCAGTTTTACAGCAGCTTCTTTAATGACAGGCGATGCAAGAAGTCTTTTCTCAGCAAGTTGGGTATTAAAATAAGCAATAGGAGTCGGAGGATCTGCTGCAATGCGGATAAGCTCTGCTAGGTAAGTTGTCGAAAGCATCTCTTTTTGAGGACCTGTCTGCACAATGCGGCTTAAATAGTAGTGAGGGCTATGCTTCCTTTGATATTGCTTTCTCGCATAGTTTTTCAAAATGAGATGGGATGTGCCCGTAAAAAAAAGGGCAGAGCCTATAATCCACATTAATGCCTGCGCAATAGAAAGCGTTTTTCTCATAACTTAAATTTGCGATTTTGAATGCGTCCCCTTTGAAAGCCTGACATGATCATTCTGTCGAAAAACTCATAATCCGATAATCCTTTCACCGACCACAATTTGGGATAAGGACTTGTCGGGGTGCATCCGGGCATAGGGTTTAACTCATTAAAGATCCAGGTTCCATCGGGTTTTAAAAAGAAATCGATGCGGGAAAGGCCTGAGCATTCAAACACTTTGTATGCAAGCGAGGCAAGTCTTTTGCCCTCTTCGGCAATAGTATGAGGAAGATCAACATTTACAATAGAGGGAGTAGCTGTGGCCCCATATTTTTCTGCGTAAGAGTGCAACTCATCATGCCGGATGATCTCTAGAGGAACCATTAAGAAATGCTCGTTACCTAAAAATCCAAACTGGACTTCTCTACCGATTACTTCTGCTTCGACTAAAAATTTGTAATCAAGCTTGCAGATGGCATCGATGGCACCTTCAAGCTCATCTAGATGCTTAATGCGAAGCACTCCAATGCTAGAGCCTAGATGAACTGCTTTTGCAAAAAAAGGAGGTTTAAATGTTTGAGTGATCTTTTCTAAACACTCGTAGCGCGCTCTATCCCATTCGTAGGAGAAAAATTCTAAGAAAGGAGCAATGGGGATGTTGTGTGTTTCAGCAATGCGTTTTGACCACACTTTATCCATGACAACGGCTCCTGTTCTGTAGCTGCAGCCGACATAAGGGACTTCGAGGGTTTCTAAAAAGCCTTGGAGCATGCCATCTTCTCCGAAAGGACCGTGCAAGAGAGGAAAACAGATATCACTTTCTCTTAGCTCTTGTATGGCTTGCATGAGCCCTACTTGGAAGCCTTCGATAAGCCACTCCCCTTTTTTTGAAATGGTAAAATGCTTGATGTCGTAGTACTCAGGGTTAACCATCGTTGAGATGACATCACCTGAACTAAGTGATACCTCATGCTCAGATGATTTGCCTCCAGAAACAAGAGCTAGTTTATAGGAAGGAATCGGGGTTTTTAAAACTTCAGATCCTAGTTGGGTAATGTTGCCTGCTCCCATGGTGATCAAAACATCGTGGGGTCTTAAAAATTGTGAGAGGAAACGCGCCATCTCTTCCCGTTTAAGAAAATAGCTCTCAAAAGAGTTACACTCTTGGATTTCTTTGAAAAGACCGGGACCCGTGATCCCTTCAATCGGCTCTTCACCTGCAGAATAAATATCTGTGAAAAGTAAGACATCTGCTGATTCAAAAGCTGTTAAGTACTCTTTCCATGTATCTTTTGTCCGTGTGTATCTATGAGGTTGAAAGGCTACAATTAACCGTTTTTCACCCGTTGCTGCTCTTGCAGCTTTGAGTGTCTCTCTAATCTCTGTCGGGTGATGGGCATAGTCATCGTAGATGAGCGCGCCCTTGTTTTCCCCTTTTTTTTCCATGCGTCTTTTGACGCCGCGAAATGTTTTAAATGCTTTGCGAATAGTAGCCTCTGGTATGCCGATAGAAAGGCTAAGTGCAAAAACAGCTGTAGCATTCAAGGCGTTGTATTTGCCTACAATCGTGGTCTCTATCTGCATAAATGTTTTTCCATCTATATGCAGATCAAAAATAGATCCCCAATTTTCTTGTTTCCAATGGCTTAGCTGGATGTCGGCGTCTTTTGAAAAACCATAGCTTTTTCCACGCAGCTGTAAGGTAGCTAAACAAGGGTCATCTGCACACCAAAAGAGTTTATCTTTTTCTATGACATGCGCGGCAAACTGCTGGAAGCCTGCAATGAGAGCATTGGGGGTCTTCCAATAATCAAGGTGATCATTTTCAATATTTGTGATGATGGCTCCAAAAGGCGCGCACCGTAAAAAAGAGCCATCGCTTTCATCTGCTTCTGCGACAAAAAACTCTCCGGTACCATGTCCTCCATTTGACTCAAAATTACAAACAGTGCCTCCAATAGCAAAGGAGGGGAAATACTCTGCTTCAGCAAGAACATGTGCAAGCAAGCTCGATGTCGTTGTCTTACCATGTGTGCCTGTTACAGCAAGCACCTGCTTTTCTTGCATGAGTTCTGCAAGAAGCTCTGATCTATGTATAAGCCTCACATTATGCGCCTCTGCTGCTTTCATTTCTGGATGATCCGGGGAAATTGACGTACTATAAACAACTGTCATCAAGGGAGAGATGTGCTCATGGGAATGTCCGAGAAAAACATTTGCTCCCATTTTTTTTAAGTCTTCTGTGACATAAGAAGAGGAGGCATCGCTTCCTGATACGCAAGCTCCTTTTTGCAGAAGTATGCGTGCTAAAGCGCTCATCCCAATTCCGCCAATTCCAATAAAATGATAGGTGTTCATATTGAATGTCCTTGCAAACAGGCACAAATAATGTCTGTCAGCTGTTTTTTATTTTCATCTTTAAAGAAGGCAATCGATGCGCGCATCGTCTCTAAGCGCTTGGGATCGATATTTTCCTTAACAAGCCTTTGCATCGTTTCTAAGTTGAGTTGTGATTCTTCACAGGTAACAGCTCCCCCTTTTGTTTCTACAATGCGGGCGTTGATTGCTTGATGATTTTCTGTTGCTTGGGGAAAAGGTATAAAAAGAGCAGGAACACCTGCTGCCATTTGTTCAGCAACTGTCCATGCACCTGATCTACAAACGACATAATCAGCAGAGCTCCACGCTTTTTCCATCTGTTCTTCAAATGCTTTTACG
This sequence comes from Parachlamydiales bacterium, assembly GCA_947474635.1. GTDB lineage: Bacteria > Chlamydiota > Chlamydiia > Chlamydiales > Rhabdochlamydiaceae > CANJJB01. The sequence goes on from CANJJB010000006.1 coordinate 38,724, forward strand.
CACGAATGGATGCCTTGCGCTCCGTACCATCTACGCACTGCTTCAGCACTCTCTGCTTTTCCTGTGATGTGGATCACTTGAAATTTATGTTTCTCAAGATCAATCAGGTTAATGGCTTGAGAAAAAAGGCTATTGATTGAGTCAGCGCCTTGCGATCCTCCAAAAACAAGAAAAGTAAACCGCTCGGCATCTAGGTAGAAATATTCTCTTGCCTCTCCTCTTTCTGTTTTTTTCTCAGGAACTTGCATTTTAACTTCGATACATTTTCCCTTCATCCATTTTGCAGCTTCCTTAAATTGGAGTGTAGAAAGAAGCGCCCATCTAGAAAATAGGCGATTGACTTTTCCTGGAATAGCGTTGGGCTCAAATAAAATGATGGGAATTTTTTTTAGTTTGGCTGCTACCAAAACAGGGAAAGAGTAAAAACTGCCAAAACCCACAACTAAGTTTGGCTTATACTTCGAAATAACTTTTAAACTTTGCACTATGCCCTTAAGAATGTTCCACCAGGCTTTGAAAATATTGCCTTGAAAGGGACTCGAGCTTGCAACTTCAACATATAGGTATCTCTCTCTCTTAAAATACTTGTTTTTCCCTAAGCCTCCGCCAGCAAACAAGACATTGATATCTTTTGCCTGGAGCTCGGTTGCTAAGGCTTGCGCTGGAAAAATATGTCCCCCTGTACCGCCTGTCGTGATCAAAATCTTATGCATGAACTCTCTTGTTTTGATGGCTGATATTTAAGATTACGCAAACCATGATGAAATTCGCAAGAAGAGAAGAGCCCCCCTGGCTAAAAAAAGGAAGGTTGGTCCCCTTGCTCGGCAGCAGCCCTGAAACAACTCCCAAATTCAGAAATGCCTGAAAACAAATCAAAAATGTAAAAATAGCGACTAAGTAAAATGCTTCAATATCTTGCGCTTTTGAAGCAATGGAAAAGCCGGCATAGGCAATTAACATATAGATCACAATCAATCCCACCATGCCCATAAAACCAAACTCTTCTGCAAAAATAGCAGCGATATAATCACTTCTTGCTTCAGGAAGGTAATCGAGTTTTTGCATGCTCTCTCCCAATCCCTTTCCAAAAACACCGCCTGACCCTGCGGCAATTTTTGCCTGGTGAGGCTGATGTCCCTTTCCTTGGAGATCGAGTTCTGGATGTAAATAAATTTGAATCCTTGTTCCCACATGCGGCATCTGAGAGGCTACAGCAACACCTGTTACTGTGAGCAAAAGCAGCGGCAACCCCCAGTAGATCCACCTTGTTTTTGTTAAGATAAATAACGTAAAGAGCGTTGCCATGATGATGGCAACTGTTCCGTTATCAGGCTCAATTAAAATAAGGCCCATGGGAATCGCAACTTTTCCCAGAATTTTCAGAAAGTTATTAAGTGACACGGGCTTAGAAAGCGTAGAAATCGCATGAACATAATACATGGGAATAAAGAATTTAACAAATTCAGAGGGCTGAAAAGAATACCCTCCAATGTTCAGCCACCTGTGGGCTCCGTTGATATTTTGTCCCACTCCCGGAATAAACACACACACAAGTAACACTGTGCTCACAATTAAAAATACCCCACTAAGGCGGAGCATGTTTTCATAGCCAAAAAACCAGATGCCGACAGCTGCAACAGATCCTAAAACAGCGTAGAGCACCTGCTTCATCATCGCATGATGCGTGCTGCGGGGCAATGCTCTATCTAATACCTCTGCTGAGGTCGTATTAAACACCATGCATAGCCCAAGCACGAACAAAACTAAAACACAGATGACAAGTACAAAAGCCTGCTTAGAGACCGTGAAACGATAAAATGGAGATTTGGCGGCGCCAAAGCCGCGGGATTCAACGATCGCAAAAGGGTCCGTATTATTAATACTGACCCTTTTGCGATCGTTGAATCGCGGGAACTTTCGCGCTAGCCAAATGTCCATTTTATCGTTTCACAGTCTCTTACTCATTTGATGCGGATCTGATCACCGGCTTTTAAACGGCGCGCTTTCTCTTCTGTCAAGTTATTCAACTTGAGAAGATCTTCCATTTTCATGTGATTTTTGACGGCAATTGCCCAGAGGTTATCTCCGTTTTTAATCGTGTAATATTTGACAGCCACATCTTGAGCTGGAGCAGAAGATGAATTCACTACCTTTTTGCTCTTTGTAGGAACTTTAAGCACCTGTCCAATTTTAAGACGTGTGTTGCTCATTTTATTGAGCTGCATGATCTCATCCACTGTGACATGGTTAAGTCTTGCAATCTTCTCAAGCACATCCCCTTTTTTTACTTTAACTTCTTTGAAGGAAGATTCTTCAGTCATGCCAGTGGTTTCTTGAGCAAGCGGAGTCAGAGCAAGAGATAAGCCTCCAATTGCTTGCACATCTTCTGCGAAATTAGGTTTAATCTCATTAGGAGCTGCAGTAACAGGCGGAGTCGCATACTGATGGATCATCTGATCAACTTCATCTCCTGATAAATTAGGCGCTGTCTTAGGAACTTCTACAATGGATAAGACAGGGCTTTCTTCTTTCTGAATAAGAGAAGGCGTAGCATCCGTTGTTTGGGACGCTCCTTCACTAGGATCACTCTTTAGACTTGTAGCAAACAGCACAATTAATAACCCAGCATTTAACAAAATTGCTATGATAATCGTATCTTTTCGACTCATGTTTTACTCCTTTTGAACACAACGTTTAAACTCTTCTCCTCTATGTGCATAATCTCGGAACATATCAAAACTAGCACACCCCGGCGACAACAAGACAGACTCTCCTAACCGCGCGCATTTTCCCGCCTCTTTGACTGCGGCCTCGAGAGAAGATACTACATGTACATTAATATCGGGTAGAAGTTCTTGCTTAATTTTTTCTGCCGCCTCTCCGATTGCAAAAATCATACGTACTTTACCCGCAAATTTTTCTTTCCAAATTTTGTACGAAGCACCTTTATCGACGCCTCCTGCAATCAGGATCACAGATCCTGTCATTGCACTTACTGCTTTGATGGTCGCATCGATATTGGTTCCCTTGCTATCATCAAAATAAAAAACCCCTGCAATCTCTTTCACAAATTCTATCCGGTGTGCAGGTTTTTTAAATGTTTCAAGAGCATTTAAAAAGGCCTCTTTTTCAACGCCCAGCTCCTTGCACACTGCCCACGCTGCCAAAACATTTTCACTGTCATGTATTCCCCTTTGGGTATAAACCTGCGGCAATAAGAATTCAACTCTTTCAAGTTGTTTAATCACGTGTTTATCCGTCCACAAAAAAGCACCTGACAAAGATCCAAATGTGCGGTGCTTATCTTTAAATAAATATCCAAATTCCCTTAAAACCTCAGCATTCACATATAAAGTAGACTCTTGCCGCATGCAATTTTGTATCATGCTTTTAGCAGCCGCATACTCTTCCATAGAAGGGTAACGATCTAGGTGATCAGGTGTGATATTCAAAACGACTCCCACGTCAAGAACTTTAGATGTCAGCGTTTCAAGTTGGTAAGAGCTTAGCTCTGCTACGACAATTTCTCCTGGAGCTGGATGGAGACAATACTCTGTAAAAGGAGTACCTACATTACCAAGCGCAATAGCGCTTATTCCACTCTCTTTTAAGATATGCTCAATAAGAAGTGTGACGGTTGTCTTACCATTTGTACCTGTAATACCTACGATCTTAGGTCTTGGAGAGCACAGCGCTAACTCTCTTAAGCCTAGCTCCGCCTCACCTAAAATTTCCTTCCCTAGTTTTTTTGCTTCAAGATACCATGTATTTGTCGGAGGAATGCCAGGTGATAAGACAACTTGATCAAAAAGCTCCACCTGCGGAGACTCGGCAACCTTTAACCCCTCTTCTTGCAACGTTTTTAAAAGATTGCTATTCGTATCACAACCAACCGGATCATCCCCTTTGATTTTTAATAGATGATAGGCCGCCTTCCCACTTTTACCCATTCCAATGACAAGAATCCTGCTCAAAACGCCCCCCTATTGGAGTTTCAGAGAAAACAGCCCTATTACAGCCAAAATCAACCCAAAAAGCCAGAAACGCAAAACAACTTTTGTCTCAGGCCAGCCCATATATTCAAAATGATGATGCAGAGGAGCGCATAGAAAAATTCTTTTTTTATTACGCAACTTGTAGCTTCCCACTTGTAAAATAACAGAAATAGCCTCCGCTACAAAAATACCGCCAACAAGCGCAAGGAGTCCTTCTTTGCGCATTAAAATGGCAGAAGCACCTAAAATGCCGCCGAGGGCAAGAGAGCCTGTATCTCCCATGAAAATCTGCGCCGGATATCCGTTGTACCACAAAAATCCGAGACACGCACCCATCATAGCAAAAAGATAAATCGCAATTTCCCCGCTCCCGTCGATGTAGAGCATATTCAGGTACTTGGCTATTTCCACATTATTGGATAGAAAAGCGACAAGCCCAAGAATACATGAGACAAGAACAACACAGCCAGCTGCTAAGCCATCTAATCCATCGGTCAGGTTAACCGCATTTGATGTCCCGACAAAAACAAAAAGGGTGATGAAAAAAGCGGCCGCAACCAAAGCACCCTTTAATATAAAAACAGGATCTTTAAAAAAAGGCACATAATACTGCGTCATGTACTCATCTGTCTTTAAGGTCACAGGTTTTACGTCCTGGACTTGTTCTTTAGCTACGGGAGGTTTAAACCACGACCCCACTTGAATTTTTTCTGCAGCATGCGGAACTAGCGTATAGACTCCAATAAGAGCTGCAAGTAATATCTGTAACAGGAATTTCTTTTTAGCTGGCAATCCCTTAGAGTTTTTATATTTGAGCTTAAGATAATCATCATAACCCCCGATGAGGCCAAGCCCCACTGTTGTGATGCATAAAATCAAGGTAAAGCTACTTCTTAGATCCATCCATAACACAAGAGATGAGAGCATCGCTGACAGTATTAGAATACCGCCCATGGTAGGCGTGTTTTTTTTCTTTTCATGCAGTTCAGCAAGCATCGGACAATCTTCCACCCGTATCGACTGCCCCGTCTTCATTTCATAGAGCTTTTTGATATAACGCGGCCCTAAAAATATCGTGAATAAAAGCGCTGTAAGAGCAGAAAACAAAAGACGTGTAGAGACATTACTAAAGACAATGGGGACCTTGTATCCCAGCAAAGAAAGCTGCTCTATTAAGAACAAAAGCATGCAGGCACCTAAAACCTCTTATTAGACTCGTAGCAGAAAAGATCCGATTTTCTTTTCATCTTATAGAAAGCTAGCAAAAAAATGCTAGCTTAAAAGCTGCCAGAGCCTCGTATAGTTAGCTCCTTTGATCAACACAACATCTCCCGGTCTTAAGACATCGAAGACTACATTTTTTAGCTGCTCGATATCAGAAAAAAATTCAACCGTCTTTCCTGCTTGTTTAAAAACATCTACCATCGGTAAGCACTGCTTGCCGAGTAAAAAAGCGTGATCAACTTTTAAAGCAGCAAGCTCTGCAACTTCTCTGTGATTTTTTTCAGAATAGATCCCTTGCCCTTCAAGCTCTCCTAAGATAGCAACGGTTTTTCCACCGAGCGAAGGAATCGGAAGGCTTTTGATTGCAGCTTTTGCAGCTTCGGGACTTGCATTGTAGCAATCATTGATAAAGATAACGCCATTTTTTTCTATTTTTTCAAAGCGCAGCTGAAATCCTTTTAAAAATCTCCCCTTTTTAAAAATCTCATTCCACTCTAGACCCATCTCTCTTGCAACGGTTGCTGCTGCTAAGAAGTTTTCAGCAAAATGATCTTCATCGAAGGGAAGCTCAAACTGCGCAGTCTCTTGTCCTCTTTCTTCAATGAACCATCCTCTTTTAAGAAAAAAATCTGCGGGTCTATCAAACCCAAATGTGATCTTCTTTTCTAGGGACAAATCGGATAATCTTTTAAACTGGAGTGCTTCTGCGTTGATAATACCCACTTTTGTTTTCGGGTGGGAAAAGATGATGGCTTTTTCTCGTACAATCCCTTCTTGACCATCTGTGAAGTAACCGACATGCGCCTGTCCAATTTTTGTTAAAAGAGCAAGATCGGGGGGGACAATCTGTACGAGCTTTTCCATCTCGCCCACTTGACTCATCCCCATTTCTATAACTAAGACATCGTACTCCTCTTTGTTATTCAAAACAAAGAGAGGAAGACCTACCTGAGAGTTGGCATTGCCAGGGGTTTTTGAAACTTTAAACTTGCTCTCTAAGAGGGAAGCTAAAAATTCTTTTGTCGTTGTTTTTCCAATTGAGCCTGTGATGGCAATCACATATCCTTTCCGTTTAGCATGTACGGCTGTAGCAATTTTTTGCAAAGCCTCTACCACATCAGGCACTCGGATCAGTTTTAATCCGAAGGCTCCCCCCTTATACTCCTGATCTACGACAGCAGCAACCCCGCCTCTCTGAGCTACCTCAACTAAAAACTTATGGGCATCAAATTTTTTCCCTTTTAAGGCAAAAAAGACACTCCCTTTCTTAACCTGCTTACTATCAATTACGAATCCATCGATTGCTCTTTCTTCTGTTTCGACATCTAAAATCTTGCCTAGTTCGCTCAAAGATGTAAGTGGCATAGTTTCTCCCTAAAACACCCAGTGTATAAAATCGGTTGCTTTCTAGAGAAGTTTTTTGCATAATTCACTTCACTCTTTATGGTGGCATAGCCAAGCGGTAAGGCAGAAGCCTGCAAAGCTTCCATCCTCGGTTCGATTCCGAGTGCCACCTATACTCTTATATAATATTATGCTTTACCTTGTCGCAACACCCATTGGCAATCTTCAAGATTTTTCTTTCCGCGCCCTCGATGTTTTAAAAAATTGTGACTACATCCTGTGCGAAGATACGCGCCATAGCTCTATCCTGCTCCATGAATATGAGATTAAAAAACCTCTTAAAAGCTTCCACATGTTCAATGAAAAAAGTGAGGAAGAGCGCGTCATTGCAGATTTAAAAGAAGGTAAAATCATCGGCCTGATCTCAGATGCGGGCACACCTGGCATTTGTGATCCAGGAGAAGCACTTGTCACTCGGTGCAAGAAAGAAGGGATAGAAGTTAGAAGCATTCCAGGGCCATGTGCCTGGGTGCTCGCTCTTTCCCTCTCTTCTATGAATAAGGAGAAAGTACAATTTTTAGGGTTTCTTTCTAAAAAAGAAAAGGAATTAAAAAAAACACTTGCTGAGATCTTTACGTATTCGGGGACATCTATTTTCTATGATACCCCCCACCAGATTCTAGATACTTTAGCTGCTATCGTCCAGCTTGATCCTCAAAAGCCTGTATGCATCATGCGCGAGCTGACAAAAAAATTTGAAGAACACCTAGAAGGTGCAGCAGAAACCCTTCTTGCCCACTTTCAGAAAGAAAGGCCACGCGGAGAGATGGTTGTTTTGGTGGCAGGAAAGCAGGAGTCATATGAAGATATCTCTCCACAGGAACACGTCCGCTTTCTTCAAAAAACCTATGATCTTTCGCTTTCAGAAGCTATTAAAGTGTGTGCAGAATTGAAAGGTGTGCCCAAGCGCACCATCTATAATGAATTTCACAAGCGCGATGATTGCTAATATTTGCCGGGTCGTATATTATTTTGTTTTTGCATAATGAAAGGAGTACATATGTCTACTGAAGCCAAGGAACTTATTTTCGAAGAGGAAGCTAGAGAAAAGTTACGTGAAGGTATTGAAAAGCTGGCAGACGTAGTGAGCGTAACTCTAGGCCCTAAGGGAAGAAGCGTAGGGATAGAGGCGTCTTATGGCTCTCCTAACATCACCAATGACGGATATACTGCCACCCAAGGCATTGAATTCAAAGACCAATACGTCAATATGGGCGCTTCGATGGCTAAAGAAGTGGCTGCCAAGATGAAAGAAATCTGCGGCGATGGAACAACAACCAGTATTTTGCTCCTTAAATCCCTCGTACAAAATGGCATTAAAAATATCGCATCCGGTGCAAGCCCCATTATTTTAAAAAGAGGCATGGAAAAAGCCGCTCTAGCAGTCATTGCAGAAATAGAAAAAATGTCCATCCCTATTCAAACCGATAAAGACATCGCAAACATTGCGCTCATTTCTGGATCAGGCGATGAGGAAGTGGGCCGTTTTATTGCGGAAGCCATCCAAAAAACAGGCAAAGAAGGGGTCATCACGATAGAGGAAGGGAAAAGTACAGACACCCTCATCGAAATCGTCGAAGGGATGCAGTTTGAAAGAGGCTATACAAGTTCTTACTTCTGTACAAATACAGAAACCCTCTCGGTAGAACTTACGAGCGTAAGAATTTTAATCACCGATAAAAAAATCTCTTCTGTTCAAGAAATATTATCCGTTCTCCAATCGATTGCAACAACAGCTACTGATTTTCTTATCATTGCGGATGACATTGAAGGAGATGCCTTATCAACGCTTGTTGTCAACAAACTAAGAGGAACGCTTAAAGTCTGCGCTGTAAAAGCTCCGGGATTTGGAGATCGTAGAAAAGCCTTATTGGAAGATATCGCGATTTTAACAGGTGGCACACTTATCTCTGAAGATCAAGGAATGACCTTGCCAACAACCTCTATGGAATCCTTAGGTGAAGCAGAAAAAATTGTGATCACCAAAGATAAAACAGTCATCGTAGGTGGCAAAGGGGCAACAGAAGCTATCCAGGCCAGAATTAATCAGATTGATGCAGAGATCAAGCTCGCCACAAGCTCCTATGATAAAGAAAAGCTAGAAGAGAGAAAAGCTAAGCTTGCCGGCGGTGTTGCAGTCATACGCATTGGCGCTGCTACAGAAACGGAAATGAAAAAGAAAAAGCAAGCATTTAATGATAGTTTGAACTCGACAAGAGCTGCTCTTGCCGAAGGGATTGTTCCAGGCGGTGGACTTGCTCTTTTACAAGCAAGTATTGCCGTCTCTCTTATGTCTTTAAAAGACGAAGAAAAGACAGGCGCTCAGATTGTACTCAAAGCTTGTGAAACCCCTTTCAGGCAGATTGTTGCCAATGCAGGATTTGATAGTTCTGTTGTTTTACAGCAGCTGACAGGCCTAGGTGTTAACTTTGGCTTCAATGCACAAAATGAAAAAGTAGAAAATCTTGTGATAGCAGGCGTTGTTGACCCAGCCAAAGTTGTTAAGAATGCCCTTAAATTAGCAGCCTCTGTTGCAGGAGTCGTCCTGATATCTGAAGTGTTGATTGGAAATGCCCCCGAAGACAAATAAACTTAAGGAAATTTTTATGACAAGATTGACAAAGTGGTTATGTGCGCTCCCCCTCATGTGCGCCTTTGGCGTTCAAGCTGGAGAAACAGCTTTTATAATGCCGACAGACCCTGTAATGGTGATAGAAACAAATCAAGGCAATATTGAAGTGCGCCTATTTCCAAAAGTTGCTCCCAAAGCAGTAGAAAACTTTATCCGCCTAGCAGACAGCGGCTACTATAATAACACCACGTTTCATCGCGTTATCCCTGAGTTCATGCTCCAAGCGGGAGACCCCCTAGGAAATGGAACAGGCGGGCAGTCAATCTGGAAAACAAATTTTGCAGATGAATGCAACTCATCTGTCTTATTCAACAAGCCTGGCTACTTAGCGATGGCAAATCGCGGCCCTAATACCAATGGCAGCCAGTTTTTTATCACAACTGTTAAAACTGATTGGCTCAATCATAAGCACACGATTTTTGGTGAAGTGATTAGTGGTCAAGATGTCGTCAAAAAGATTGAAGGTGCTGGTTCTCCAAGTGGTAAACCAACATCTCCTCAAACTGTTTTAAAAATCTATTCTAAGAAGTAGTTTTAACTCGATTTTGCAACTTTTTAGGATCGAAGGCCGCGAGGTATTTGCTCTTCTTGGGAAGTTAATTTAATCGGGAAGTGGTTAAAAACCCCTTCCCGATTAAATTAATCTCCTAGTTTGCCCTTAGGCAAACGTCAGAGGGCAAATAGACGAGGCAAACGATCCTAAAAAGTTGCAAAGTCGAGTTTAAGGCTTGTAATAAAGAAGCGGCGGGGCAGGATTTACAATTGACGTATCGATATAGTCCCCCCGTTTTTTGGAAGAAAGATGCGGGGCAAGTGATGAGAACAAATCCTCTAAATCTTCAAACGACTCTCCTTCATATTGGTAGATTTCTCTATCATTAAAAATCAGAAGCTCTGGATGATTCCCTGAAATAGGATGCACGATGTTATCAATTGACTCTCCCTTAAGATTGACTATTTTAGGAGACCCCGCATATATCTTTTGCTTTGAGTCAATGTAGAGAGTATTTTTATCTAGATAGCCAGTAGACCCTTCTTTCGAATTAAGATAGACATCTCCTTTTGAAAAAAAATTATGAGGGGTTAACTCATTGATAATATCCCCTACCGCATCTATATTAATAGAACTTGCGGAGACATTTCCTCGGATAGCAACGTTCTTTGCCTGAACACTTAAAGAAGAGTCGGGTGCAAAAATCTCTCCTAATGATAGCGCAGAGGTCACAAGTGAGATATCTGCTTTTTTAGGTGCCTGTATCTCAAAAAAACCGAAGGCACCTCCTTGCGTATTCACCTGAAGCGCAGCATCTTCTTTTAGCTGAATGACTCCCCGTGCAAATTCGATAGGCTTTCCATGGGAAATAAACTGCATGGAATTATCAATATAAAAATGATCCCCTTTCCAAGACTGTTCTCCCGCATTGTAAACTTCTCCCTTCATGTTAATTGCGCCCGCATCTGCAATTATCTTGTTCTTAACACCGCTTGCAGCTCCTCCCACACCAGATAATTGGATAGCTTTAGCTGTGATGCTAAGATCATCTAAAGGCGATCCTTTTCCAATAAGAGCCTGAAATATCACGCTTCCATCCCCTGTACGAATTGTTAAAGTAGGGCAAGCGCCCTGCCCGTCTACAGGACCGTTAAATCTCACATCTCCCTTGCCCCAACTCGTATTAAGTTCGACAGATTGATTGCCTCCCACTAGGGTAGGCCCGTTAAAAGTAATATTGCTTCGTGAGGCTGTAATGTCACTTGCAAGATATATCTTTCCATTGAATGTAACAGATGATGTAATCCCTATGGGCTGATTCACTTCTATTAAATTGGCAGTCACGTCTAAAGGAGTGAGGCCCTTTCCATGAACTTTACTAAATGAGACCGTCCCTCCAGGAGCAGATATTGTTAACTTCTTTTGTAAGATTAAAGCGTCTTGAAAGTTAATGCCCTTTTTGCCGCCAGCTAGTAGCGTAACACTAGACATATCAATGACCGTCTCTCCTTTAAAGAGGATACTATCCCCTGCATTAATATCCGTCCGCACATACGTTTTTTGAGCATTGACATCTAAAATTTGAGAATCGATCTTACCAGCAATCTCTACAGCATTCGCATGCAAAGATACATTTCTTGCCAAGATCTCACTGTGACTTGCAATGCGCAGGGCCCCATTGTCATTAATGATCCCCTTTCCCTCTAGCATGCCATCTTTATTTACGATGTTGTCAATCACATGTTTAGCAGCAGAAAGGCGGATGAACACATCCCCTTCATCCGCATTAATTTTCCCTAGCTGTTGCATAATACCCTGTTCTAACTCCCCTTCTACGGCAAAGCTGATAAGACGATCACCGGTAAGATCGATGGTCACAACAGGCGATCCTAGTAATGCTACTCTCCCCGCTTTTGCATTGATGACTCCATCGTTAATGATATGAGGAGCAATAAGAACAATGGAACCTTCTACACCAGCTGCTAGCGTCCCATGATTGATGATTTTACTGCCTTTAGCTCCTGGTGATAGCTGAAAACGGTAATGCTCTTTTTTAAAATTTTCATTGGAAATATCTAATGTCGACGCAATCAAGCTACCCGTATTAACAATGCTATTAGGACCAAAAACAATCCCATTAGGGTTGATCAAAAATACTTTCCCAACCGATTCCAGTCTGCCTAAAATTTGAGAAGGATCATGGCCTTTCACACGCGTTAACATTCTTGATTTAGCATTTGGCTGAACAATCTTGACTGTATGATTATCGGGAATGTTGAAACTTTTACAATCAATAATGGTAGCATCGTGAGTGGTGATTTCAAGGCGAGTGGGACTTATTTGCTGAAATTCTGCGTGTCCATGCACAACGTGTGGCTCTTCCATATTGGCAAATAGCGCAAGTGGAAGTGTGAAAAAAATCAGACCTATTCTCATAAAATTTGTAGGCCAACTTTAAAATACAAAATGGTGTCAGATGATCTAAATTTTTGGGTCAAAGGGTAGCCTGCATCAAAGCTAAAATCAAACCGCCAAGGGCCATAAATACGGATACCTGCTCCAGCAGCTGTTAAAATAGGCCTGAGAGGCTGAGGGACTGCGCTCACTTGCTTTTTTCCTTCCTTATTTCTTGTAACTTCTCTAATTTTATCAACCCCTATCGAAAATGTTTGCCCATGATCGAGAAACCCTACAAAATGCACAAGCTCTCCCCATCTTTTTTTGGACCAGAGAGCCTTGTGCCCTCTTAAAAAAGGTGGTGGCACGCGGAGTTCTACATTGCACACAAACCCTTGATCCCCGAGCCCTTCCGCTAGTTTATAACCACGCACAGTGCCAATACCACCAATATAAATCTGCTCCGGCAAAGGAAGTTTATTAAAACTGTACTGCCCAAAACCATTTAAAATTAAGACACAATCCCAAGGAAGCTTTTGAAATCTTTGCCCGCTGCCTCCGATCTTTACGAATCTGCCTCCTGCGCCTTGTCTGCTCGACTCAGAATCATCTGGCTTCAGCCCCTGTAAAATATCAGGAATGCCCCAACTGAGGTATCCAGCAAACAGGTTTCTTCCCTTCCAATCATCTCTATAATCAATATTCATGCCACCTGTCAAGACACGAAGCTTATCAAACGAGGATTGCAGGCCACTTCCTAAGTTTTGTATCTGCTTATATTCAAAAGAGGTGAAAAAATCGGTGCTTAACTTTCTTGTACGATGAATCGCTTGAATAAACTTGCCCGCTGCAATGTGTGTCTTCCCTTCAAATTTAATGTCTTGCCCCACATTACCCGTTTTAAAGTTGGCAAGTAGATAAGAGAGCTCAAAACCACTTCCTCTTGTATTCACAGGGATGTAGTAAATAGCATCGGTAAAATCCAGGCTTGAAATCGGGCTTCCCACCACTTCTATCACAGATAACGTATCCCCATATCTAATCAGGCTACCCCAATCTAGTTTTACACCTGTTCTCCATGTAGACGTATGATCAGAACCATAATTGTTACTATCCATAGCAAGGTGGATAGGTCTTGTGTCTTTAACCCTTAGAAGCACATCTGTTGTGCCAAATGAATGTCCCTTCATGAAAATAGCTGCCACTTCTAGATCCATGTTCTCGCTTAAAAGAAGTAGCTCTTTTAAAAACTCGTCATAGTTGATTGCTTTACTGCGAAACCTCTCAAAATAACCCCGGATAAACGCATCACTGTAATACTTATTTCCCGTGACCGTGATCTCTCCTAACTTTCCTTCTAAAATAGAGATCTTAAGAACGCCACCTTGGAGCTCTTGCGTGGGAGTATAAGCTCTTGTTAAAAAGTAACCTGCTTTTACGTATTTTTTTTGGATAAGTACGCACATCTCTCTGATTTCTTTCATTGAAAGAAGCTGCCCTAGATAGGGAGCTATAACCTTGATCAATTCTTTCGTTGAAAAAACCTCATGACCAGAAAATGTCACTTCTTCGATGGTAACTTTCTCATCTCCCACATCGAGTTGATCTTCGGGAATGTCCATCTCAAGAAGAGGAACAGCTTTGTCAGCTTCAATTTTCCTAGCTTCATACTCTTGCTCGATTTGTCTTTCGGCAAGTCCCGCAGGAGGAACTCGTGGGTTAGGAAGCGCCATAGCAAGACTTGGGACTAATAGGAAAAGTAAAATAGATTTATTCTTTACCATTTTGTAATAACCTGAAAGCCTCTTGCGCAGTAATTCTTTCTCGGGGATCCACTTTTAGCATCCCTTTTACAAGTTCCCACAGATTGGCAGTTTTCGGATTATTTTCTCCATGATAATTTTTGTGTACAACACATAGACCATCTAAATCTTCGTTCAACTCATTTTGAATTAAAGTGGTTAATTGATAGTCCGGAGAATATATAGAGCCCGCAGAAAAACATCGCGATAAGCAAGGAAGAGGGGGTATGTTCATAGCAGCAATCTTAGGGCCTTCGGATAACTCATATCCTTCTGGGATTCTTTCTGCAGGCCCTGTTGCTTTATTACCACAAAGAAGGGTCAAAATAATGAGTCCCATAGACCAAATATCTTTTGGCTGGCCGTTCTCAAGATTAAAACGCACAATTTCCTCTGTTGTTTTCTTGGACCCATCAAATTTGATGTATTCTGGCGATCTAAACCCTCGCGTTCCTGAAAGGGCCGGAAAAGATCCCGCCGCATCAAAATCAGATAAGATTGCTTTCCATCGCTTCCCTTCTTTTTCTACAAGAACATTGCGAGGAGAAATATCTCCATGAAAAAGAGAAGACTGTTGCACCATTACATCCCCGTATTTATTCCTAAATATCACCTCTTTTGGCTGACTGTGGATAAATCTAAGCGCAGACACGAGATCTTCTACTAGCAGTGCTGTTTGCTCAAAATTCATCAGCGGTTTTGTATTGAATAAAGTAAGAAGCGTCCCTGCTTTACATCTTTCTATGATTTCCCATGTTTCAGATCTTACCCTATCTTCTGATACGCGACGGACATCAAAAACAGGCTCAAGCCCACGCACAGAATGTCCTATTAACTTACGTAATAACACTCTCTCCTCTTCTCTAGGACTGTCTTTTCTAATAAAATACTGTCCCTTCGTAAGATTGTAACATAAATAAATTGTACGAGCGCCTCCTTTTGCAAATTCTTGCTTAGTGATGAGCATCACATCCCGCAATTTTTTTTCGTCATAGAAAAATCGCAGCTTTAACCCTTCATATTCCGGGATGTCTTTTTCCCCCGTGAGAGCAAGCTCCTCTTCCTGACTATTCAGAGACGCTCGTAAGCTTGCAAAAACACTCTCTACCTTTGCGACTACCCCTGCATCTATTCCTAGATCAGATAGTTTAGGTGGCCAAACAAGCACTTGAGGATCAGGCGCTGCTACCACAGGCTCTGGTGGCCTTGTACTGACAGGTTCAGGAAAAAGTTCTCTCAATTGCGCCTGCACCTGAGTAATTTTTTCATGATATTTTTCATGAGAATTGCTATCTAATCGCCCTAGCATCTTTTTTTCAATATGTTTTATCCACCCGGTTTTATCTTTCACTTCTTCTTTGTGTTTTTCGAAATAGTTTAAAATACCCTTAGCTAC
>CANJJB010000007.1 GCA_947474635.1 Parachlamydiales bacterium
ATAAAAACAGAGAAGCGCTGTATGAGGGCTGCTAGTGTGTGAACAGAGAGTTCTCCTGGTAGGGATAGTGCAGAGGGAATGCCTTGAGAAATTTGGTGAATAAGTTTTTTTTCTGAGGCGCCTCCTGTAAGAACAATCAGGCATCCGAGATGATTTTGCAGACGTTTAGCAAGTGCAATAAAGTGATCGGGGGGCCACTGCCTGAATTTATCTTTGGCGCCGGGATGCATACCTACAATAGGGATGTGGGCGGGGATATTTTCAAGTAGTGTGCCTGCATGAGCTTTGTCTTGGCTATCTAAGAAGATTTCCATATGAAAATCAAATGATTTAGCGCCTATAAGAGAAACAAGATCAAGTCTTCGCTGGATTTCATGGATAGGTTTACGTGGTAGGGCCTTTGTTAAAATGAAATCGAGCCCTTTATGCATATTTTCAGATCCGATGATTTGGCTACTTCCAACAAAAGCGCATGCTGGGAGGATAATTCTTTGAGAGGTGTGAAAAAGAATCGTGGTGCCTATTTGTTTTTTTCGTAAAAGAGGAATGAGGCGCAGCATAGAAAAGAAAATGGGCTTTTTTAATACAAATACTTCATTGATGTGGGGATTGTTTTTAAAAATGTCTTTTCCAAGGGGAGTTGTTAACACGCCGATATAAGCCCCGGGGTATGAGTAACGAAGTGCTCTGATCGCAGGTGTTGCCCAAAGAGTGTCTCCCAGGCCCGTTGTTGAAACGATTAAAAACCGCTGATTGTCTTCAGGGTATTTAGGGAAGAGACCGCTTAACTTAGCAAAGCCTTTTAGCAATAAATTTTTAAAATAAGAAATCTTAGGAAGACTAAAAAATGGTAATGGCATATAAAGATTTTATACTCGAATGGGGCGTCAGTATATACGGCACTATTTGAAAAGTATAGAAATTTCTGCCTTAAAGGTGTATGGACGAGCAATTACTTAATATCCAAGCGGAAAAATTAGCCAGTAAAGTTAAGCATTATTTGATCACGATGATGGGTATTACCATTGACGAGGCAAATGATGAAGAATTTTATAGGGCGCTTTCTTTGACCATCCGCGAAGAGATCATGATTAACTGGACGGCAACAAAACATACAAGCGTTGCAGGTCGTGGGCGTGTAGTACACTATCTTTGCATGGAGTATATGCCAGGCAAAATGCTGGCTAAGAACATTTCTAATATGGGTATCACTGATCTTGTTAAGCTGGTTTTAAAAAAAACAAAAAGAGATCTGAAAGCCCTTTATTTTATAGAGCCTGACCCTGGTCTTGGCAATGGGGGCTTGGGAAGGCTTGCCTCTTGTTTTTTAGATTCATTAGCAACTCAGCAATATGCCGCCATTGCTTACGGGCTTAGATACCAATATGGTATTTTTGAGCAAGAGATATGGAATGGAGTTCAGATCGAACGACCAGAAACATGGCTTTTACATGAAAACCCTTGGGAGTTCCGAAGAGATCTACATGCAGAATCGGTCTGTTTTGCAGGACAAGCAGTTCCTACCCGCAACAAGAAAAATATCGAAGTCTACGATCTTGTCGATTATGAAGAAGTTAGAGCAGTTGCCTACGATTTGCCTATCATGGGCCATAGGGAAGAGGGTAATTGTAATGTCGTTACGCTCCGCCTATGGACAACAAAAGAGTCTCCCCGTAATTTTCAGCTGCAACGATTTAATGCTGGTTTGTTAGACCAGGCAGGAGAAAATACTTCTCTTACGGATGTGCTCTATCCGAATGATAACAATGAGGTTGGCAAGCGCATCAGGCTCAAACAAGAGTTTCTTTTGGTTTCAGCATCTTTGCAAGACATCATTCACTCTCATATTCGTCATTACCATGACATGAAGTCATTCGCAGACAAGATAAGGATTCAAATCAACGATACACATCCGTCGCTTGCAATTGTTGAGCTTCTCAGATTATTAGTAAAAGAACACGATTTTGGGTGGGAAGAGGCGTTTGAGATTGTTCAGACATGTTGTAGTTATACCAATCATACCGTGCTTAAAGAGTCGCTAGAAGAGTGGAACCAAAGCAGGCTACATTATCTTTTGCCTAGACAATATCACATTATCGAAAGGCTGAATTTAGAATTTTGTAACCGGATTCGCAAGAAATTTTCAGGCAATGAAGAGTATGTGCGTTCGATGTCAATTCTTGAAAATGGGCAAATCCGTATGGCCCATTTAGCAATTTTTGGATCGCATAAAGTCAACGGTGTTTCTGCTCTCCATACGGAGATTTTAAAAAATACTATTTTTAAGCACTTTTATGAGATGTATCCTGATAAATTCATTAATATCACAAACGGGGTAACGCAAAGACGATTTTTGCTTTTAGACAATCCTGGATTATCAGAATTTTTGACGAAGCGACTGGGATCAAAATGGATTGTCGATTTGAATGTTTTACAAGAGCTATCAAAATATGCGGATGATCCTGCTAGCCAGAAAGAATTTTTAGAGATCAAAAAAGCAAATAAGCTAGCATTGATGGCTTATATCGCAGAAAAAAATCCGCTCCGTGATGCTAAAGGAGTCGTGATCGGGCATATGCAACCTTTAGGGGAAGATGCTATATTTGATGTCCAAATCAAAAGGTTCCATGAGTATAAAAGGCAGCTCATGAACGCTCTTCACTTGATCATGGTCTATCACGATCTCAAAGGTAATCCTACGAGTAGAAAGAGTAAGAGAATGGTGATTTTTGGAGGAAAAGCAGCACCTGGATATGCTACTGCCAAAAACATTATTAGGCTGATTTACTGTATCGCAAGAAAGATCAATGCAGATCCTACTGTTAATCAAATGCTCAAGGTTGTGTTCATTGAAAATTACAATGTTTCTAAAGCTGAAACAATTATTCCAGCAGCAGATCTTTCTGAGCAAATCTCAGCAGCAGGAACGGAAGCATCAGGCACTGGCAACATGAAGCTCACGATGAACGGAGCCTTAACAATTGGAACAGAAGATGGCGCAAATATTGAAATGAGAGAAGCAGTCGGAAATAATTGGTGGCCCTTTACTTTTGGAAGGACAGCTAGTGAAAATACTGCATTTAGAGAGCACTACAATCCGTGGGATATCTATATGCACAATCTTCCCATCAGACAAGCTGTGGATGCTTTAAGAGATCATACATTTTCTAAAAACGATGAGGAGCATGCAGCCTTTAGCAGTCTCTATAAATCCCTTCTTGAACCTGGAGACTCTCAAATGCTTGATCGTTATTTTGTCTTAAGTGATCTACAAGCGTATTACGATACGCAGAAAAAAGTGGAAGATCTTTATGTAACACCTGAAAAATGGGCTCAATATGCTATTCACAATATGGCGGGCATGGGCAGATTTTCCTCTGATAACTCGATACACAATTATGCCAAGCTTGTCTGGGATGTTCAGCCAGCGCCCATTGGGCAAAAAGAACTTACGCGCGTGCGCGATGAGTATAGCGAACATGATCAATGTCGGATATTAGGAAAAAGTTAATTTTGTAGATTCCACTTCTGAGTGAGACGCATGTAGGTGCCGTTTTTTTTCAAAGTGGCAAGACCTCTATCGAATGCTTTGATGAGATGGGGCGCCTGCCCATGGAGAGTAATTAACCGCAGACCTTCTTGGTTGAGAGGAGATAGCGCAATGACTAATTGCCCTTGGTAAAGATTGTTGCAGTAAGCATGCGCATTTAATGTATCGATGATGGCACCGTTTACAACACCTGCTACGACATCATTGAGAGCTTTAGAAATAGATTCGTAATTTCTCTGCAATATATCTGGGTATTTTTCTAAAATAATAGCGCCTTGAGAGCCTTTGATCACCGCGATCTCTTTTCCTTTGAGGGCCTCTAGTGAATGAGCAGTTGCTTTGCTTGGCATAACAAGAGCAGGGCCTATAGAAAGATAGGCTTCAGAAAAGTCATAGGTTTTTTCATAAAAAATATAGGGCTCCATTTTGGACAAAATGCCATTGTAGTCTTTGTGCTGCAGCCCGGGAATTAGATCATTCCAGCTTTTGTCATAGACAGAGATGTTCATCTTTTCTATTTTTCCAATCTCTTCAATGAGCTCTACGCTAAAGGCTCTAAGAGCGATTTCTCTTCCTGGCAGATTGAGAGATTCCCAAGAAGGGTCAAGAGCTATTTTATAAGGGGTAGAGTTAAAAGAAGTCATCTCGCAGCCAGTTAGCAAAAAAAAGGCAGCAAACAAAAGATAGCGCTTTAAGAGTTTAGTCATTAATCTAGTATAGAAAATTATGTCAAACAAACCAAGTGTTTCTTATTATCTTGTTAATTTTGGGGGACCGAGATCTAAAGAAGAGATCTTTCCTTTTCTCAAAGCTTTGCTCAATGATCGGGATGTCATTTGGTCGGGGCTTCCTAACCTATTACACCGCCTGCTTTTTACACGCATTGCCAAAAAAAGAGCTGTTAAAATTGCTCCTGATTACGATTTGATAGGAGGGAAATCTCCTATTTATGAAGATACTGAGGCCTTGGCTTCTAAGTTAACCAGCTATCTGGGCGCGCCTGTGAGTACATTTCACCGTTATATTCCTGCAACGCATGCAGAGTTTTTGGAAAAAATCAGCAAAGATTTGGCAGATGAGATCCGGATTTTTCCTATGTTCCCGCAATTTAGCTATGCTACAACAGGAAGCATTGCCAGATTCTTTGTAGAAAATCTTTCGTCGCAGGTTATTAGAAAAATGCGGTGGGTGTTTTCGTATGCAGCAGATCCAGGTTATGTTGCTGTTATGCAACAAACACTACGAGACTTTTTACAAGAAAATAATATTGCAGAAGAAGAGACTCTCTTGCTTTTTTCTGCACATGGAGTTCCCAAACAATTTGTCTGCATGGGAGATCCCTACAAGAGGGATTGTGAAAATTCTTATAATTTAATCCGCGCAGGTTTCCCAAAAGCTCTTTCTTTACTTGCTTACCAATCAAAGTTTGGGAAGGGAGAGTGGCTCCGTCCGTATACAGTAGATGTCTGCGAGCAGATAGAAGATTTTAGCCAAGATAAAAAAAATGTCGTTTTTGTTCCTCTTACATTTACATCTGATCATGTGGAAACGCTCTTTGAAGTAGAGACGCTCTATCTTCCTTTAGTTACAAAAAAGGGATTAAAGGCTTTTAGGTGTCCTGCTTTAAATCAGCGCGATGACTGGGTCGAAACGATTGCGCAGCTGATGCAGAAAAACGATCTTGTCTCCACCCAAATGCTCGTGCGCCCCCTTTTAAAAAAGTGCTGCTCAGGGCGCCTACCCTCCTGTCAAAATTAAGCTTGATTATTCTATTTCTCAACTCGTTAAATTTTTCAATTATATGCTTATAATATGTTGATAATCAGCGCTTTATCGTTAATAAAATAGGCTGTTTTTAGCGATTTTTTGGCATGCGCAAATTAATCCGCAAATCTGCATTTGCAGATTTGCGGATTAATTTAATGCTTGAAGAGCTTCCTTTAAAGATTTGTAATGCCTTTTGGCATCCTAAAGAAAAACGTGTGACTTCTTACGAAAAGCTTAAGCTTTTATCTGTTATGGGGGTAGTTCCTTTCTACTTGGAGCAGATCAGGCGTAAGACGACCCACAAAAAAATTGTTACTTGTCTTGCAAATGGGCCCAAAGAGCTTGTGCAAATTTGTGCCAAGCTGGGAAAGATGCAAGGAGGGCTATACAGTAAAAATTTAGACGATTTGGTAAAAGCTGGGTTTGTGAAAAGAGATTTTGTATGGGATTTCAAAAGCGGTAAGGAAGGAAAGCTAAGTCGCTATCGTTTGAGTGATAATTATTTGCGGTTTTATCTAAAATATATTGCTCCGAACTGTGCAAAAATTGAGAAAGGAAACTTTTCTACCTCGATATCACTGCACCTGCCTGGATGGGAAAGTATCCTAGGGCTGCAGTTTGAAAATCTTGTTGTGCATAACAGCAAAACTCTTTGGCAAATGCTAGAGATAACGCCGGAAAAAATAGTGGCAGAAGGTCCATTTTTTCAGAGCGCTACAACTAGGCAGGAAGGATGTCAAATTGATTATATGATTCAAACTCGGTTCCATAATTTGTACATATGTGAGATTAGATTTTCTAAAAGCCCCATAGGTCATAAAATCATCAAAGAGATGGAATATAAAAGAAAGCGTCTGAAAGTTCCGCGCTATTGCTCTATCAGGCCCGTTCTTATTCACGTAAATGGAGTATAAGACAGCGTTTTACAGGAAGGCTATTTTGACAAAGTGATTGATTTTGGGCAGCTGTTAACTACATGAAAATGGCTTTGAGGCCGTAGAAGCAGAGAATGCTGATGCCTGCGCTTGCAGGAATGGTGATCACCCATGAGAGAAGGATGTACCGGATCGTTGAGAGATTAATCGCGGAAAGACCTTTAGCAAGACCGATGCCGAGCACAGAGCCTACAAGGCAGTGGGTGGTTGAAACGGGCAGTCCTAGTTTAGAGGCGATGAGAATGGTTGTTGCTGCACCAAACTCAGCACAGAAGCCCCGTGTGGGAGTGAGCGCTGTAATTTTTTTCCCGATGGTTTCGATGACGCGCCAGCCCCAGGTAGCAAGGCCCACAACAATACCAAAACCGCCTAGTGCAAGTAACCAAGATGGCACGTGGGAAGAGGTAGAGAGCGAGCCTGTATTGATAATGTCTAGCACTGCAGCTACGGGGCCAATGGCGTTTGAGACATCATTTGTTCCATGTGAAAAAGCGACATAGCACGCACTTAAGATTTGAAGAGAGACAAACATTTTTTCTACGAAGTTATATTCAGATGTGCGCTCAGAGGAGTTAGTGTTTTCGTGAAGTTTTTCTGAGAGGAGTTTGGCTTCTTTTAAGATTTCTGTGACTTTAGCATGTGTTTCATCGACGGAGGAGACTCTGACTCTTTGCAAGTGTTTGATGGCTTTACCAAGGCTGATCACGGACTGGGGGGGATGCCTTAAAAGGTACTGGGCTTCATTTGTTGCAGGCGCTAGCTTGCGGACAATGAAAAAGGAGATAATAGCAGCTAGAAGGCCGATGATCCCTGCAATCCCCATTGTTTGAGCAAAAGAAATTTTAGCCGTGAAGGTTTCTATGCCGTTAAAGATAAGGCAGAGAGTGAACGTGCTAAAGACAACAAAAAAGAAAAGGGGTAGAATTTTTTTTGTAGCCTCGATGGGGTTCATGGCGTACAGGATCTTTTTTTGGATAATTGTAAAAATAGTGTAGGAAATCACCGCACTAAGAACAGGGGAAGTAACCCAGCTAATAGCAATAGAGGTCACTTCATTCCACTGTATGGCATCAACGCCTCCAATGAGCAGGCCAAATCCTACAATTGCGCCTATGATGGCATGTGTTGTAGAAACAGGGAGTCCAAAATAAGAAGCTATTTGAAGCCATAAGCTGGTTCCTAGAAGAGCTCCGCACATGCCAAGGATAAGCAGCATGGGACTGAGTGCAAAAGTGGAGGGGTTGAGCAATCCATGTTGGACTGTTTCAGAAACTCTTTCGCCAACGAAGAAGGCTCCACAGAATTCTAAAATAGCAGCCAAGAAGACAGCTTTTCTTAAACTAAGAGCGCCAGAGCCTACAGACGTGCCCATAGCATTAGAAACATCGTTAGCTCCGATGTTCCAAGCCATATACAGGCCAATAACAAGAACAAGAATTCGCAAAACTGACACAGAGTCCATTTCAAAAAACATGTAATCCTGGGTTGTGTCCCGTTTCCACTGTTATTTTAACTCCAGTACCATACGGATTCTGTTGGCCAGTCTTTCTGATAGACAAGAGATCAATCTGATTTCTTCAATTAATTTTATCCATAGATAAAAAGAGGTCTGAGGGAGTTTATCTCCTTCAGAGAGTAGTTTTTTCATGAGAACTTTATTCATCAGATCAACTTCGTACTCTTTACGGGCTGTGCTCTCTACCATCACTTTTACTTTTTCAGCTTCGATGCCTCCGAAAGAGGACTCTAAGAGCGTATCGAGTTCTGCAATAATTTCGTGCGCTGCCAAAAAGACTTCGACATTTTTATTTAAAAAAGAGAGTACATCCATTTCAAGGCTGTCAAAAGAGTCAAGAGATTTTAGGGTTAACAAAATGCCAATATCTTCTGTTTTATCAGCAATCGAATCTTGGATGGAGAGGATATCTAGTAGGTGGGATCTATCGATTGGAAGAAAGAAGCTCTTAGGAAGGTGGTTGCGGATATCATTTTTTGTGAGATCAGCTTCGTGTTCAAGTTTACACAAATCACCTACAAGTTTTTCAATCTTGTCGGCTTTTTTCTCTTTAAGAATTTGAAAAATCTCTGTGAGTTTTTTTACACAAACAGCCACTTTACTCATGTGAGTTTGCAGCGGTGCGAAGGGAGACTTGCCAAATAATTTATCGATTCTTAGCATAGCTAAATAGGATAAATTATTTTGGATTCAGAAGCAACTCTTTTTCTTTTTCTGAGAGTTCTCTGAACTCTCCAAGAGGTAGAGTTCCAAGCGTTAAAGAGCCAATGCGTATGCGGTGGAGAGAGACAATATCAAGGCCTGCTTTTTGAACAAGCACTCTAACTTCTCTTTTTTTTCCTTCACGGACAACTATTTTAAGAGTCCCTCTTCTGACTTTTGTCACACCGATAGGTGTAATCCAAGAGCCTTCAACAAGGGCTCCCTCAGATATATCTTTTAAATGTTCAGGAGAAATTTCTTGTGTTGTTTTTATGAGATACTCTTTTGTGATGTTGCGGGAGGGGTGGATCACATTTTGAGAAAAATAACCATCGTTTGTTACAATAAGAAGACCTGTTGTGTCTCTATCAAGTCTGCCAACGGTAAAAAGACGGTACGGAAGATCTTTAAAAATATCGATGACGAGTTTTTTAGTCCCCATGCGCACGTTGCTGCAGATATAACCATTAGGTTTATTGAGAATGAAATAGACTTTGTCTTGCTCTTTTTTAACTGCGACTCCATCGACGACAATTCTATCTGTTTTTAAAGAGACAAGGTGTTGCGGCAAAAGAATAAGTTCACCATTAACTGTGACTTTTCCATCAAAAATAAGTTGCTCGCATGCGCGTCTGGAGGCAAGTCCTGCTCTTGCAAGAACCTTGCTGAGGCGTACAGGGGCGGAAGGATTCGGCTGACGTTTCTTTTTTAAAGATTTCATACAATAATCATACTGAATGAGCTAAAAAATAACAACTAGAGAGATTCTTTCAAATTTTGTTTATTTGGAGGGGGAAGTGGCATAGAGAGGCTTCTTGCGATTTGTCTTGCAAGGCTCCGGTAGGTTGCTAGGGCGGCATCATCTTGAGCGCCCTCTATAGAGTCCATTTGACCTAAAGAAAATTGTTGAAGAGATTCTATTTTCCCTGTGGGGCCTATAAAGGATAGGGAAGGTAGTGAGTTGACATCAGAGTAGTCATAGTCTGATGACCCTACAACTTGAACGGGTCCGTAAACTATTTCGCTTGTTATGCCATCGATCAGGGTCACTTCTGCTGTGATGAGCCTTCTATTTTCTGATACGACAAGATTTTTTTCTAACTCTCCTGTCTTTTTTTCACGGTCGTAGCGGAAACCCGTCTGTTCACTTCCAGAGCCTAGAATGACGGTTTTTAAGATAATATCGCCCCCTTCTCTGACGTATTCATAGAAGGTAGAGGCTGAAATTTGTTTTATGAGTTCTTGTGTGAGAGCTCCCTCTTCATCACCCTGCACGTAGGGAATAGATATAGAAACTTTTTCATCTTTGTCAGGGAAGTGGTAGCCACAGCCCATGAGTAAAAAAAAGAGCAGAAGGGCTTTAGGAGTGTTTCTCAAAGGCAGGCTCTTCTTTGTGAGATTCAGAAAATGATGGAAGATCGATAGAGTCTTGGTTAGATACATTTTGTACAGGCGCATTGTCCTCTCTTGGACGTAGAACAGATAGTCGTTTTTTAGAGATCTCTGCTGATTTTGTTGTGGGATAATTTTTAATGATTTTTGCGTAATAAATTACAGCTGCTTGGGGTTTTTTTGTGCGTTCAAAAAACTGCCCGATTTCGTAAAAGTTTTGCGCATAGAGCTCGAGCATTTCAGAGTACATTTTTTGTGCGACAAGGATTTTTTCATCATTTGGGAAATCTTCTTGAAATTTCTGCAGATTAATTTCTGCGAGTTCTAAAAAATCAGAGTCTTTAAATTTTACTTGGCATTGTGTGAGGTAGACTTTTTCAATTTGCACGTAGGCATCTGGAGTGATTGCGTGCCTTGGGAATTTACGAATGAGTGTTTGATAGGCTTCGATAGCATTTTCAAACTCTTCTTCCATGAGTAAAAGAGCGCCTCTTCCATAGAGAGATCGAACAGCTAAGTCATCGGTAGGCAGAGCAGATATGACTTCTTCATAGAGCTTCATTGCTTCTTCTTGGGCGGGCATCCACTTAGGCATTGCTTTCCATCCCATGAGATGTTTCTTTCCGCCTTCTCTAAAATGCTCTGCAATTTGAAATTTGAGCTCTATCGCTTCTCTGAAGTGTTGAAGTGAGGATTGTTTTTTTAAGTAGCTAGAGAGTTCAGCGTTGGATAAATCATACTCTTGAGTGTAAAAATATCCAGCTCCTAAATAAAAAATTGCTTCCTGGTAAAAAGGCGAGTCTTCAAAATTTTCAATCACAATGTTTGATTGATGGATAAGTTCTTGCCAATTTTTATTTCTGTAAGCTTCAAGTGCTATACTATAATGTTCTTGAGCAGACAGGGTAGCTACTACATGCGCATTGACGAGTTTCCCTTGTCTTAAGACGTATCCTGCTTCTACAGATGCAAAAGAAAAAACCCCTAAAATAAAAGCTAAAAATATTTTCATAATTACATTGTAAGAAACTCTAGCCTATTCTGTCAATTGAGGAGATGGGGGATCGATTATTTGAAAACGAGGCTGTGTTTTCCCCTCGATGGTAACATCTTCTAAAAACATTGTCAAAGGACGCACCCACACGTCATGATCACCGTAGAGCGCTTCATAGACGACATTTTCCTCGAGTGTTTCACTACTACGACCCACCGCCAGGATTTTGTAACGTTTTCCGCTGTAATGTTGGTAGATCGATTCTCGTACAAGAGGTTTGGCTTGAGCAGAAAAAGGTTGCAGCGGTGCTTTTTGAGATATTGCATTTGCCATTTTAAAAAAGGAGACTTCCTGATTTGTATCTGTTTTTGATATCAGTAATCCACGCCTATGTTAGCGGCATATTCCCATGGCCTTCCATTTGAATCCATGAATGTAGGGCCCACTTCCAATCCGATGAACCAGCGTGCTGCATATTCAACTGGAGGGCTAAAGTAAAACCTGCTACCTAATTTCACATACTGGACATTCATACAATCGTAATTTACCCAATAGTGTTTCGACTCTCTCGGATGGAAAGAGGCTGAGTTGAAGTGACGGAAGCGATAAGATAGATAAGGTTCAACATAGTCCCACTTCTTTCCAATCATGATACCAGGGCCCCACTGA
Organism: Parachlamydiales bacterium; assembly: GCA_947474635.1. Lineage (GTDB taxonomy): Bacteria > Chlamydiota > Chlamydiia > Chlamydiales > Rhabdochlamydiaceae > CANJJB01. The sequence goes on from CANJJB010000007.1 coordinate 11,526, forward strand.
AAGCCTAGATCTACGTTGTAGCCGAGTTCAAAAAAGGCAAGACAGTCGATAGAAGATTTTTCTGATTTTAAGAGTTGCAGGCGAGGAGTCAGTGCAATGTAGTTATCTTCACATCTGCCTTCAATTTCAAAAGAATTCGTTATTCCATAGGCTCCAATGACGACTTGAGCAACATCGTCAAACTCTTGGGTGACTACGCCTGCAGAAAATTCAAGTTCCCCTTTTTCTAAAACACGCGCTGTTCTTAAAGTTGAGCCTGTTGTGCAGCCCACGCAAAGGCAGACTAGAGAAGTAAAGAGTGGAATGTATGAGCAATATTTTTTCAATATCATCGATATCATTCTATGTATATTTAGGGTTAACAACAAGAAATTTAGTAACTAACTTCTTGTAGGATCGAAGAGAAACTTTTAAGTCTTGCTTCGAATTCTTTGTTAAAAGAGATACCCCATCTGCCTTCGATGGCAATGGTTCCTACTTTTTTGTTTTGGTTCCAGAACTCTAGGTGAACGGTTGTGGCGCCAGGAAAGGATCGGAAGAGATCTTTCATTTGTAAAATGTGGCTGAGGCGTGTGGTATTGGCATCGACTTTTAGGTGTATTTTTTTTGGCATATCTTGGGGGGGCTCTTTTTTTTTGTTGGGGGAGCGATTTCTGTATTCACTATTTTTTATGTGAGACTTGGCATCTTCATAAGCTTTGTCACAGGCTTGGATCATGACATCACTTGATTGTGTTAAATCATCTACCCAGCGGCAATTTAATTTTAGTGACTCTTCTCTTTTGTCGACTTGCAGGACTGCATAGAGGATTTGATTTTCTATGAAGAGAGGAGCTTTGTTTTCATAGAGCTCTGACCAGATGGGAAGCTCGAAGCGCTCTAGGCCATCACTGATGGTAAGAATGGCAAATTTTTTCTGTGTTTTGTTAGAGGTTTTTATTTGCACATCTTCCACGATAAAAGCTACACGAAGTACTGTGTCGTGAGGAAGATCTGTGATGTGCCCAAAGGGTGTGCAGGAAAGACGTGTAAGAATAGAGCGAAACTCATCGAGGGGGTGGCCTGTTAAATAGAATCCAAGGAGTTCTTTTTCTCTCCGCAGTAGTTGTCTTTTGGAAACGAGGGGAACATTAGTTGGAGGAGAAGAAAGGGCGGGGTCTTCTGCATCTTCATGGGATGTAAAAAAATCTAAGACGCCTTTTTCAAGCTCTTTTTGTTGTTTAGAAGAGAGTTGATACATAGGGTCAACGGATATGACGAGAGCTTGTCTCTCCCATGTTGTAAAATCAAAACAGCCGGCTTCAATGAGCGTTTCTATAACTTTTTTGCCGACTTTTTTTGTGTCGATGCGTTTGCAGAAATCAAAGAGCGATTTGAAGGGGCCTTTATTTTCTCTTTCTGCAACGATAGCTGAGACAACGCCTTCGCCCACTCCCTTAATGCCACCCATAGCAAAACGAATTCCTTTGGAGGTGGCCACAAATTCGTTTCTTGATTCATTGATGTCGGGGGGGAGTATGGGCAAATTCATTGACTGGCACTCGGCAATGATTTTAGCAACTTTAGTGATGTCATCTCGATCACACGTCAAAAGCGAGGCCATCCATTCACCGGGATAGTTGGCTTTAAGGTATGCTGTAACATAGGCGAGGTAGCCGTAGACAGCTGCGTGCGCTTTGTTAAATCCATAGGACGCAAACTTTTCTACTTTGTCAAAGATAAGCATGGCTGTGGCTTCATCAATGCCATTTTTAAGCGCTCCTTGCTTAAATTTTTCGCGTTGATTGTGCATCTCTTCCCGATCTTTTTTCCCCATTGCCCTTCTGAGTACGTCACCTTCACCTAAACTGTAGTTGGCAAGAAGAGAAGCAATTTGCATGACCTGCTCTTGATACACCATGATGCCGTAGGTTTCAGCTAATATATCTTTCATGAGGGGGTGGTCGATTTCGATGAGCTCTCTACCATGTTTTCTGTTGATGTATGAGGGGATCATCTCCATGGGACCTGGTCTATAGAGAGCAACAACTGCAATGATCTCTTCGAACTTATCGATCTGGAGTTGTTTGGCAAGATCTTGCATCCCGCCGGATTCCATTTGGAAAATGCCGAGCATTCTTCCGTGGTTTAAAAGGGAAAATGTTTTCTTATCATCGAGGGGAATATCGATCCAGTCGATGTTGATGCCATGCGATAGGCGAATGGCTTCTACTGTTTTTTGAATCGATGTGAGCGTTTTAAGTCCCAAAAAGTCAATTTTAAGCATGCCGACAAGTTCGACGGGCTTCATCGAATATTGAGTGACTAAAATATCACTGTCTTTGGCTGTGCAGACAGGGATGCGGTCGGTAAGTGGATCTCCTGAGATGATAATGCCTGCTGCATGCACGCCTGTATTGCGGACAGAGCCTTCTAATTTCAGGGCGATGTCGATGAGTTCTTTTACTTCAGGATCTGTGTCATAAGAGTGCTTAAGGGTAAGATCACTTTCTAACGCTTTACTTAACGTGATGCCAAGCTCTTCAGGGATGAGTTTTGTAATGCTATTTACTTTCGACAGGGGCATGCTGAGCATTCTGCCGACATCTTTGATTGCCATTTTAGCTTTCATGGTTCCAAAGGTGATGATCTGTGCAACTTTGTCTTTTCCATATTTTTGCACGGTGTATTCAATAACTTCAGCTCTTCGCTCCATGCAGATGTCAACGTCGATATCGGGATAGGAGATACGTTCAGGATTAATAAATCTTTCAAAGAAGAGGTTGAAGCGTAAGGGCTCGATGTCGGTGATTTCAATCAAATAGAGAATGATGGAACCAACCCCTGATCCTCTTCCAGGCCCCATGGTGATGCCTTTAGCTTTTGCCCAAGAGATAAAATCATGCACAATCAAAAGGTAGTCACCCATTCCCTTGGAAATAATAATATCAAGCTCGTAGGCAAGCCTTTCTTTAACAACAGTCAGAGGATCTTTGCCCGGATATTTTTCTGCTACTTTTGCTAGTCTCTCAGGTGTGTAGCGTTTTGTGATGCCTTGATTGCACAGGTGCTTTAAATAATCTTCTTTGGAAAAACCTTCGGGAGGTGTGAAGACGGGGTAGTATCTTGTTTTGAAGTCGAGTTGAAAAGAGATTTTCTCTGCAATTTCACTCGTAGATGCGATTGCATCTGGCATATCTATAAAGAGAGAGGCCATCTGTTCTTGCGACTTGAAGTACATTTCATGAGAAAAATAGATTTCTCTTTTTGGGTTAAGAACTCTTGATTTTGGATTACCAAAAGAGTCTCTTTCCCAAATTTCACACGGCTCTCCTGACTGGATGTTCATGAGAATTTCGTGCGCTTTCCAGTCTGCTCTATAAAGGTAGTGAGAGTCATTGGTTGCAACGCAGGAGATGTTCAGCTCTTTTCCTAGTTTATATAATCTAGAAACAACAACTTCTTGGTTGCGCACATAGTCGCGGTAATTTTGCAAAAGCCAACTCTCTTTATCCATGCCATCTGTGACAATGTCTTCTTCAGACATTGGATGACGTTGCAGTTCCAAATAAAAGTCGTCTTTAAAAACAGAAGCAAACCACTTAGCTTCTTCTACAAGTTCTTGCTCTCTGCCTTGAAGGATAAGGTAGGAGAGTTTTCCTTGGACAGAGCCAGAGAGGCAAATAAGACCTTCTGAGTGTTTTTCAAGCACTTGCTTGTCAATGCGCGGGGTGTAGTAAAAGCCTTCTACGTGCGCAATTGATGTCAGCTGGCACAGGTTTTGATAACCTTGTTTGTTTTTTGCAAGTAGAATGAGTGGAAATCCTGTGGGTATGCCAGGGATTTTTCTTTTATCTAATCTCGAGGAGGGCGCAAGATAAAGTTCACACCCAATAATGGGCTTAATGCCTTGGGCCTGGCACGCTTTGTAAAATTCAACAGCGCCAAACATGTTGCCTTGATCTGTCAAAGCAAGAGATGGCATGCCAAGTTCTTTAGCGCGCTCTACAAGATCGTCCAAAGAAGATGTTCCATCTAAGATAGAATATTGAGAATGGACGTGAAGGGGGATCCAGCTTTTCTTTTCCATGATGATATGAGAGTAACAAAAAAGCTCTTAGGTTTCTAACGGTTTTTCTTCGTCTGGAATAGATAAGTATTTTGGATTGGTCTTAATGTACCAAAGAGGAAGAAGTAAAAAGACGCAAAGAGCGCTGCAGCCGATCAATGTGAAAAAACATCCTTGCCAGCCGAAAGCTTCCATGATTTTACCCAAAGGATAACCTGCCATCGCCATTCCTATGTAAGCAATCCACCCGGTAAAGCCTGTGGCACTGCCGGCAGCTTTTTTATGGGAGAGTTCTGTTGCTGCAATACCAATCAACATTTGCGGTCCAAAGATTAAAAATCCAATGGAAAAGACAAGTGCATAGTCAATGAGTAGATAACCTGGAGGCATCATCCACAATCCTAGCAAAGCACCGATGACTCCAGCGGAGAATAAAACCATAATGGGTCCGCGTCTTCCTTTAAAGATGGTGTCAGATGCCCAGCCAGCAGCTAAACTGCCCACGAGTCCGCCGAGCTCAAACCATACAATACTGGCATTGGCTGTGACAAGGCCATAGCCTCTTGTTTCCATGAGAAAAAGAGGTGACCAGTCATTCACAGCTCCTCGCACAATATAAACAAAGAAGTAAGCAGCCGCTAGCAGCCAGATGTAAGAGTTGTTAAGTACGTATTTAAATAAGAGATCCTTGACGGAGATTTCTTTTTCATCCGCTTTGCCAGCAGGATAATCGTTACGAAATTTTTCTATAGAAGGAAGGCCAAGAGAGTTAGGTGTATCTCGAAGGCAGTAGAGTAAAAAGAGTCCGACAACAATACTCATAATACCGGGAACGAACATCCCAAAGCGCCATCCAAAAAACTGCGCGCAAACGCCCACGATGATAGGGATGATGGCTCCGCCCACATTATGGGAGGAGTTCCACATGCCCCACCATGTGCCTCGCTCTTTTTGAGAATACCAGTGTGTTAACAGTTTAGCGCAAGGAGGCCATCCCCACCCTTGAAACCACCCGGTGCATCCCCAAAAAATAGCAAACCACAAAATAGAGGAAGAGTATCCAAATAAAATGTTGAATATCCCCGTTAAGATAAGACCTACAGACATAAAGACACGGGGATTAGATCTGTCTGCTAGAACGCCGCTTAAGAACTTACTTGCTCCATATGTAAGAGCCATGATACTTGCAAGAATTCCCAAATCACTTTTGGTAAATCCCATATCTCTCATTAAGAGAGGCATGATGCAGGTGTAGCTCTTTCTTGTGAAATAATAGAAGATGTATCCGATGTACATTCCACTGAAGATCCGCCATCGCCAGTACTTATACTTTTTAGCGACGATCGTCTCATCTTGGATCTCTGGAATAGAAGGAGCTGGCTTGAAAAAATCTATTAAACCCACAATCTGGCCGTATTATTTAAAAAGAAAAAAATAACCGTATTGTCTACTAAAGTCAATCTCTTTTTCTTTTTGAAAGATCATGTTAAATATTTGTATTTATGTGGTAAAAACTTGAAAACATGTTTTAAAATTTTGATCACATGTGCTATATATCAAGGGGAAAGAAATCCTGAGGAATCATGTATTCACGAGAACAGCTAATTGAAAAACTCTGCCACTATCGTAGAGCTCCTTCCGAAATGGAGTGGCTGGAGTTTAAGGAAGCAAAAAATAGTTTTGACTTCGATACTCTTGGAGAATATTTTTCTGCTATCAGCAACGAAGCTAACCTAAAGAGTCAGGAGTCTGGCTGGATTGTTTTTGGGATCAAAGACAAGCCGCCCCGTGAGATAGTTCGGACCCTTTACCGGTTGGGACAGAACTTAAGCAGCCTTAAGCATGAGATTGCAAAACAGACAGGTGGAGTGACTTTTCAAGAAATTTATGAACTTAATCTTCCTGAAGGGAGGGTTTTAATGTTTCAGGTTCCGCCAGCCTCTTTCGGAATGCCCACAAGCTGGAAGGGACATTACTACGGAAGAGATGGCGAGTCTCTTAGCTTTCTCTCAATGCAAGAGCTCGAAACTATTCGACATCAAATCGGGGCATCGGATTGGAGTGCGCAATTTTGTCCTCAAGCAACTATTGAAGATTTAGATAGTGATGCGTTAAATATTGCTCGAGCAAAATTTCAAAATAAACATAAAGGAACGCGCTTTGGTCAAGATGTGGAAGATTGGGATACTGCTTCATTTCTTGATAAGGCAAAATTGACTCGCAATGGGAAAATCACGCGCACAACCATATTGCTGCTAGGAAAGCCGGAATCGGCTCATCACCTCAATCCTCATCCTGCCCAAATCGTTTGGAAATTAGATGCAGAAGAACAAGCTTATGCACATTTTGGTCCGCCTTTTCTTCTTAGTGTCGAAGAAGTTTTTAGGCACATCCGCAATATAAAATTTCGGTTCCAACCTCGCAATCAACTTATCCCTATTGAACTTAGTAAATACGACTCTAAAATTGTTTTAGAAGCTCTTAATAATTGCATCGCTCATCAAGACTATACTCAACATGCTCGCATCATCGTGACAGAAAAAATAGATCGTGTGATTTTGCAGAACATAGGTGAATTTTATGATGGGACAGTAGATGACTATGTCTTACGAGAAAGAACGCCAGAGCACTACCGTAATTTTTTTCTTATCCAAGCCATGGTTAACTTAGACATGATTGACACGATGGGTATGGGAATTAGACGTATGTTCTTAGAGCAACGCAAGAGGTACTTCCCCCTTCCTGAATACAATTTAGGGGATGCGAATCACGTGCAGCTTTCCATTTATGGTAAATTGATCGATGAAAATTATACGCGTATATTGATTGAAAATCAGAATTTAACGATTGCCGAGGTGATGGCCTTAGATAGCGTTCAAAAGAAACGAGCCATTTCTACAAAGTCTTTAAGAATGCTTAGAAGAAAAAAACTTATTGAAGGGCGGTCCCCGAATGTTTTTGTGTCTGCTTGTATTGCGCAGGCCACAAATGAAAAGGCTCAATATATTAAAAATCGCGCTTTTGATGCAGATCATTACGAACAATTAATCCTCAAATTTATTGATAAATATGGGGCTGTGACTAGGGAGGAGATTGACACTCTCATCATGGATAAGTTATCGGCAATTTTTGATCTAACTCAAAAGAAAAATAAAATCGGCTATTTGATTTCAAAAATGAGAAACAAAGGGTCGATACAGAACCAAGGGTCATTTAAAAGTCCCAAATGGGTTCGGAGTGGTAAGAAAAGCTAAGTCAATTACGAGTAAAATACGAGAAGATTACGAGTAAATTACGAGTAAATCAAGCGCATGTCGTTGACTATAAGCGTGTTGCGAATCGGTTGATTTTCCGTATAAATCAGCTCTTAAATCGGTTAATTGCTCTGTTGCTTGCCTCCTTTATTAGAAGATTAACGAGAAGGTTCCCTTTTTAAGACCATTTAGAAACTGTTGATTCTTTTCTTGCTTATCCTTAGACTCATGTCCTTATGGAATATAAAATCCCGAAGGGCGTGTTTGATATTTTGCCAAAAGAGCCTCAACCCGAGGATGAATGGCGCAATTCAGACCACTGGCAGTATATTGAAAGCGTGCTCAGAAAATGTGCAGCTGATTATGGTTTTAAAGAAATTCGCACGCCTATTTTTGAGCGTACGGAGCTCTTTGTGCGTGGAGTAGGAGAAGGCTCTGACATCGTTTCAAAAGAGATGTATACCTTTTTAGATAAAGGGGAGCGTTCGATGACTCTAAGACCAGAGGGGACTGCCTCTGTTATACGGGCTTTTGTAGAAAAAAATCTTGCTCAGCAACCAGGCCTAAGTAAATTTTTCTATATAGGGCCGATGTTTCGGTATGAGCGCCCTCAAGCAGGCAGATATAGACAGCATCATCAGTTTGGCGCAGAAGCAATCGGCATTAGAAAGCCCGAACAAGATGTTGAGATGATCGATATGCTCTACGAGATTTATCGAAGGCTTGGGCTAAAAAATCTAACAGTGATGATCAACTCTGTAGGAGATGAAGCCTCGAGAGCTCCTTTCAGAAAGGCTCTCAGCGATTACCTCTTACCTTTTTTTGATGATCTATCAGAAGATAGTAAGGTGAGATTTTCTAAAAACATTCTACGTATTTTGGATTCGAAAGATACAAGAGATCACGAGATTTTAAAACATGCTCCCCTCCTTGAAGATTATTTGAATGAATCTTCCAAAGAGCATTTTGAAACAATTAAAGCGCTGCTATCCCAAATGAAAATTCCCTACATGGTAAATCCCAAGCTTGTCAGGGGTTTAGATTACTACAATAATACGGTGTTTGAAGTCGTGTCAGATGCTTTAGGCGCGCACAATACAATCGGAGCAGGTGGCAGGTATGATGGACTCACCTCTCTTTTGGGAGGACCTGATTTACCTGCCTGCGGATTTGCAACAGGGCTAGAGAGATTGTTGCAGACAATGGTGGCACAGAAAGTTACTTTTCCTGAAGCTCCCCATCCTGTGATTTTCTTTGTGCCTATGGGAGAAGCTGCTTTAACAGTGTGCTTTGAGCTCGCATCTCAGCTGCGCCATAACAATATTTCTGCTGACATCGATCTTTCTGGCAAAAAAATTCAGCAGGGCTTGCATCTTGCAGATAGCGAAAAAGCTACCTATTGCATGGTTGTGGGAGAGCGTGAATTAGAAGCAGGTCAGGCAGAACTCAAAGAGATGGCAACTAGAAAAGTGCAAGTTGTGAGTTTTTCAGATTTGCCGAAAATTTTAGGTCAGTCTACATGAAGCGTATTTTTTCTTCCGAGCTTTTACAGCATGTCAATCAAAAGGTGCGTTTACGCGGCTGGCTCCACGCGCTGCGCGCTCTTGGTAAATTCAACTTTCTTATTTTGCGCGATCAGCATGGGCTTACGCAAGTGATGATTGAGGATAAAGAGCAGCTTAAAAAAATCACCCATCTCTACCCAGGGACAGTTCTTACAGTAGAGGGGACGGCTGTCCAGTCGCCCCAAGCAAAACTAGGTGTAGAAGTCACAAATCCCACTATTCATGTTGAAGTTGCGGTGACTCACCCGCCTGTTGTGGAGTATTACAAGCCAGAGATCCCTTCAGATTTAGAATTTATTTTGGATAATCGTCCTATTTCTTTGAGGAATCGTAAATTACAAGCGGTGTTTAAAATCCAAGCAGAGACGGCGCACGCTTTTCGATTGTACATGCATGATAAGGTGGGAGCTGTCGAGTATTTTGCTCCTAATATTCTGGGAGCCTCTTCAGAAGGGGGTGCAGAATTTTTCAACGTTGATTATTTTGGGTATACAGCTACCCTTGCGCAAAGCAGTCAGCTCTACAAACAGATCATGGTAGGTGTCAACGAAAGAGTGTTTGCTCTGATGCCTTTTTTTAGAGCAGAGCCCTCTCATACTTCTCGCCATTTAGCAGAAGGAAAGCAGTTTGAATTTGAGATGGGATTTTTTGATACGTGGCATGACATTCTAGATATTCAAGAGGGCTGCATCAAATTTATCGTAAAACATCTGCACGCGCAGTGCGGGCAAGAGATTGAAATTCTAGATAATCAGATCATTGCAGCACCAGAAAATGTCAAATTTCCACGCCTTACTTTTCAAGAGGCACAAGAGCTTTACTACAAACGCACCGGTATCGATGAAAGGCATGAGCCTGATTTAAGTCCTGCAGCAGAAAAAGAACTCTGCGCTTATGCCAAAGCAGAATTTGGTACGGATCTTATTTTTATTACCGACTGGAAAGCAATCAAGCGTCCTTTCTATGCTTTTCCAAAAGAAGAAAATCCAGAGCTTACCAACACCTTTGATCTTTTATGTGCAGGGACTGAAATCACTTCAGGTGGTCAGCGTAGGCACACCTTTGACTCGATGGTTGAAGGAATACTATCTAAGGGGATGGACCCTAATAATTTTGCAGATTATTTGAGCATTTTCAAATACGGTATGCCTCCTCACGGTGGATTTGGTATGGGATTCGAAAGGCTCACGATGACGCTACTGCGCCTTAAAAATATCCGGGAAGCCTCTTTATTTCCATCTGACACAAAACGGATTGCAGGTAACCGTCTTAAAGCTAAAATATTTTTTGGTTCTGAAAGTATTCGTAACGAAATCATTCGGCAGCTCAAAGATCACTCTTTTGAATTTACGCACCTTACGCATGAGGCAACGCCTACTTCTGCAGATTCTGCGCGCGTAAGAAATACCACAATGGAAGAAGGAGTTAAATCGCTCATCTTAAAAGGGAAAAACTCCAAAAAAAATTACCAGTTTAACATCCCTTCCCACCTAAAAATTGACATGAAAGTCGTAGCAGAGCTTGTAGGAGAGAAGTGTGAGTTTGAAGAAGCATCCGTTATTTTCGAGCGTTTTGGTATTCTGGTCGGGGGCGTTCCTCCTTTTGGGAATCTCATGAACCTCGATACTTTTTTTGATGACGCCCTCAGCGAACTTACAAAAGTTGCCTTTAACTGCGGCATGCAAACAGAGTCGATTGTCATGAAAGGAAAAGATCTTATAGAGCTCGTGCAACCTAAGTTTGGCTCCTTTTCAAAAATCTGAAAGAGCCTATTCTTCTTTTCAGAAAAAGAGCTACCATCTATATTAGTGAATAGGAAGAATTTTTAATTAAAGGACAGATAAATGAAAAAAATAATAATAGCCTTAATTTTTAGTACAACAGCCGTGTTTGCAGAGGATGCAGCTCCTCTAGAAAAAGCCTCCTCAGAAGTTGCTTTGAGTATTCCTGCGTCTCCAACATCACAAGATGTAACAAATGTCTCTAAAATTTCTGAAGCATTTGGTCATCTGATTGGGAAAAATCTTGATACGCTAGGAGTCCAACTAGATATTGCTCAGATCATCAAAGGACTAGAAGACGCTGCCGCAGGAAAAGATTCTCCTATGACAGAGATGGAATGTATTCAAGCAATTGCCTCTGTGCAAGAATCAAACTTTAAACAACAAGCAATCGATAATCTCAAAAAAGCAAATGAGTTTTTGTCTGTAAATTCAACCAAGAGCGGTATTGTTATTCTCGAAGAAGGGAAGCTCCAATATAAAATTGAGCAAGAAGGAAAAGGCTCTTCTGTTACCGAGCACTCATCACCTCTTATCCGTTACTCAGGTCAATTGATGGATGGCACAGTGTGTGAAGCGTCAACAGAAACGGAACTCATGTCTTTAGATGAAACCTTTAAAGGTTTTTCAAAAGGTGTTGTAGGCATGAAAGAAGGGGAGAAAAGAACTCTTTATATCCACCCTGACTTAGCTTACCAAACAAGCGCGGGCCTTCCCCCTAATTCACTTGTTACATTTGAAGTAGAAGTTGTGAAAGCAGATGCATCTCCTGCTGCAGTGCAAGATTCTCTTTCTAACACGCCTGTGTCAGAGAAGCTTTCTCCTGAAATAGCAAGCCCTGCCGCTGCTCAAACAGTCATACGGTAGTGAAGGTCGTATTATTTCAGCCCCAAATTCCTCAAAATACAGGTAACATCGTCAGAACTTGTGCAGTCACAGGTTCTGATTTGATTCTTGTCCCCCCCTTTGGATTTAGTCTTGCCTCGCGCCACTTAAAAAGAGCAGGTTTGGATTATTGGGAAGGGGTTAACATGGAAAAAGTTGACAATCTTTTCGATTATCTAGACAATCTAGCTCATCCTTTTTACTTTTTTTCGACAAAAGGAAAAAAAATGTACACAGATGTTGACTATACAATGGCAGATCATTTAGTTTTTGGTTCAGAGACAGAAGGACTTCCTGCCCTCTTCCACGAGAAATGGAAAGATAGGTTCTATAGGTTACCTATGAAGAAAGGGGCGAGGTGCCATAATCTCGCAAATACGGTATCCGTTGTCCTTTATGAAGCTTTAAGGCAGAACAACTTTATTAACTTGGATATATGACAAATATCTTCCGCGCTTTTTTTGGGATGTCTCTTTCTCTCCAAATGGGTATTGCAACTGTTTGTGGCATTTTTTTTGGTTTATTTTTTGGGGAATATTGCCAGGTGTTCGGGCCTTGGAGTAGTGCCTACATCATGATCTTGAAGGTGACAACGATTCCTTATCTGATTTGCGCTGTGATCCATGGTATCGGTAGGCTTGCAATAACAACTGCTAAAAATATTCTGCAAAAAGGGTTGATATTCATAGGTTCTGCATGGGCAATCAACATCTTGATGATCTATTTTGCTGTTTTTCTTTTTCCACAATCACACGGCATACCGTCTGCTAGCTACAGTAGCATTGAACCGACATCGATCAATTTTGCAGAGCTTTTGATTCCCGATAACATTTTCTATGCGCTTTCTAACAATGTTGTTCCTGCTGTTGTGGTCTTTGGACTTCTTGTCGGTATTGCCTTGATGCATGTAAGAGAAAAAGAGCCTATGATGGTCATATTAGAAACGCTCGTTGACTCTTTCACGCGGATCACTGGGTGGATTGCTAGAATCACTCCTATTGGAACTTTTTTAATCATCGCTTATCAATGTGGAACAATTGAACTCTCAACGGTCAAGCAGGTCAGCTCTTATGTTATTCTTTACATTTTTGCTGTATCGATCATTGTGTTTTGGATTTTCCCTAGGCTGACAACTCTTTTGACATCGATTCCTGCTATGCGCTGGATTAGGGATTTATTTCCTGTCTTGCTTTTGGGTTATACGACAAGTGTTGTGATTGTCACGCTCCCTTTTATTATTGAACTCGTGAAAAGAGAAGTTTCTAATTTTTATCGCAAAGACACGCAGATACAGGACCAGATTCAGGGGATGGTCTCCATTATTTTTAACCTTCCCTTAGGTTCTCTTTTTATCACGGTGTTTGTATTTTTTATCGCTTGTTTCTATCACATCCCTTTTTCCATAGGGAGCCAATTCCAGCTATTTTTCTCGACATTTTTTACAAGTTTGGGCGCAGTCGGTATTGGCTCCTGGATTAACTCTCTGAACTTTCTCCTAGATAGCTTAGGGCTTCCTCTCGATGGTATTGACCTTTATCTTTCTACTGTGCCTTTCACAGCAGGTTTTCAGTCGATGTTATCTGTGATTGAGATTGCAAGCTTATCTCTTTTTGTTGCCCTCGGCTGTCATGGACTTATCAAAATGCAGTGGATGCGCATGATAAAAGGACTTATCATCATTGCTCTTCCTATTGTTGTAATAGGTAGCGTTATCAAGTTGTATAATCCTCTTCCTAAAATTTCTAATCCCTATATCAGTATTTCCGATGTCGATTTGACGCCTCAGGTAGAGACAACTGTTTATAGTTTTTCTGATACCCCTCCTTTTCCGCGCACAGGTGAGCCTTTTGAGCGCATTCTTAAGTCAAAAGTATTGCGCGTTGGCTATAACACAAACTCCATTCCTTTTTTCTTTGAGAATAATAAAAATCAGTTCGCAGGCTACGATGCTGCCTTTGCTTATCAACTTGCCCATGATTTAGGGTGCTCTTTAGAGTTTGTTCCTATGAGATTTGGATCTATTCCTGAAGAGATCAATGCAGGGCTTTATGATATTGGGATGTCAGAGATATCCATTACAGAAGATCGTCTTAAGGAGATGTATTTTTCTGAGCCTTACTTTAACAGCAAGATTGTCTTTGTGATGCGAAAAAAATTTAGCAAAGAGTTAACTTCTGTCTCAGCTATTTTGCAAAGCTCAGGTGTTCAGGTGTGTGTGCTAAGGGGAACATCCTATGAGGGAATTGCAAGAAGTTTATTCCGGCCAGAACAAATTGTCTTAGTAGATAGCCTTGAAGATTTTGCTAAATACTATCCACACAGCGTCCTTATAGCAGCAGAACCTCATGCGATTGCTTGGAGCCTTAACTATCCAAACTTTACAGTTGTTGTTCCTACTTCCTTCATCTGTGAAGAGAGTTTTGCCTACGCTTTTCCCGCTCACGCAGAGCGGTTTATTGCCTTCATTAATCTTTGGCTCAAGCTTAAAAGAAACGAAGGGTTTACTGAAGCGCAGTATAACCTATGGGTGCTTGGGAAAACAAAAAATAGAGCGAATGAAGAACCTAGATGGTCAATCCTTAGAAATATGTTCCACTGGGTAGAATAAGTGACTCGGATACATTACATTCACTTCGAAACTCTTCCTTCTACCAATACATGGGCAAAAAGCCACGCGCATGAATTAGAGCAAGATGGTTTAACATGCATCACAGCAGGTAGGCAAACAGGCGGCATAGGAAGATTTAAGCGCGCTTGGGTATCTCCTAAAGGCAACATCTACGCCACTTTCTTTTTTACCATTCCTTCAAGCGCCTCTTACCTTCCCAATATCGGACAAATCCTTGCCTACTCATGTGCAACTTTTTTTCAAAAAGAAGGGATTCCCATCCAAATCAAATGGCCCAATGATCTTCTCATTGAAAAGAAAAAAGTAGCTGGTATTTTGACTGAAACACTCCAGCTGCAAGATAAAACAGGTGTCATTCTTGGCATAGGGATTAACCTCAAGCTTACGGAGGAGGAGATAGCTGCTATTGCTCAGCCTGCCACTTGCCTGACCGCTTTTTCAAATAAAAAGTATACATCAGAAGATATCTTACCTCATATAATAGATAATTTTTTAATAAATCTGACCGTCCTGCAGCAAAAAGGTTTTGCCAGTTTTCAAAAAAACTTTGAACATTTCTTAGCTTATAAAGGGGAAGAAATCACTCTCAACATTGCTGGCCAGCCTCTTAAGGGTATTTGCCAAGGCATTAGCGCCGATGGCAGGCTGCAGTTTCTCTTGCCTCATGGAGAAAGGCTTCTTGTTTGGAGTGGATATGAATAGGAATTTCCTGTAAAATATCTCCTTTGTACAATGGATATTATGAAAATTACTGAAAAAGTTTTAACAGGTCTTGACTGGTGGGCCTCTGGGTTTGTGCCTAGCCTCTGCTATGGGAATGAGACCCGCTCTAGAAGGATCTCTGCCTGCTTTTTTACGAAATTGCCATCTCTCATAATCGGAAAATTTTATAAACCAACTGCGCCAGAACAAGCTCCATCTGTCATCGGGCAGTTATGTAAATACGGCGTAGCTACGGCTGTAGCTTTCCGCGTGTATGCTTTTGTTGCATCTTCCTCTTGGAAAGAGGGTTATTTAGGTAGAGCGCTTGTTTTGGGGCTCTACCAAATCTATGTGAGTAAGCTGATCAGCAGCGTCATACGCACTATTTTTGACACGAAGGATATCGAATCTTTTCTTCAAGAGAATAGCGCGATACGTAAAAAATGTGGTTCGGACCTAGAAAAGTGGGGAACACACTGTTTCAGTAAAAAAGGAAGACTTTTCATCAAAAAGAATGTAGCGGTTTCTATAACAAATATTTGTCAGTCTGCGCTATTACGCACTATCATTTTTCCGTGCATCACGCCAAAACTTTTGAGTCTTACATCATCGCCTATTTTGATTCATGCAATGGTCACACCTTTTACAAAGGCAATGCATACTTTTATGTGTAATGGGGCTCTTTCTTTAAGGCTTGTAAAACAATAACGCGGGCATTAGGATAATGCCTTTAAATTTTATGACATTTATGGGATTAGTATCTAGATTAGAAGGGATGGTAACTGAATCGACTCCTTGGTACAAGATGTGTTATGGGCAAGAAACTCCTAATACGCGCATTGCTAGCCTTGCAACTATTTACATTGCTTCGGGGATAACACCCTCTTATTCACCAACAGTGAGCAGATCCATCTTTCATATTGTATTGCTGGGCGCAGGTTACGTTGGTCTTGCTTTTCTATCTCATCGTATTTATGTTTTTGCGGCATCTGCATTACTTAATAAAAGTTGGCTCGGAAAAGCTATTGTTTTGGGAGTGTATTCAGCACTTGCAAGTACGCTCATAGAGAGATTCATAAAAACGATCCTTTTTAATGATAAGCCCTCTTTAGTAGAAGAACTAGAAGAAACTAGCAAAGAATGGGCTGAATTTTTTAAGAAAAAGAAGGAGTTGCTGAAAAATTTGGGGGGAACATTTAAGGCAATAAATGCCTCTCACATAGAGGAAATAAAAAAATTACCGCCTGAGGCTTGCAGGTGTTATCAAGCTGTAAATCTGACTGCAAGTTTATCAAATACGTCACTTTCACTAGATTTAAAAAAGGAGGTAGAATTTTTGCAGCAAAAAAGAGCCTTATTGCAAGAGATGAAAACGGCCGTTGAATTAACCAACAGCTGCAACGAGATAAGCAGTTCATTCGAGAGCTTGCAACGGTACCCCAAGGTTGCATATGCTGCTATGTGTATGCCTCTTTATACTTTTGTTATACCTAGGATGATGTCCTGGCATTATTTGGCCACTTCGCCCATTGTAACTTATGCATTCATTACGCCGATTTTGAATGTCATACAGGAAGCGTGTTATCATGTACTTCCCCTGAAGTCTGATATAGAGGCTGTGCCGTCTATAGAGCGTGTAGAAGCAGCCATCGCTTCAGTAAAAGAACAGGAAGAGAAGATAGCGGCATTATATGTATCATACAAAGAGTGGAAAGATGAGCAAGAAATAGCAGAGCCCGTAGCTTTGTTTTTTGAGATATTTAATGAAGAAACGACAGGTCAGGCGTAACGATGATCTCAGGATCGATGCGAGATTGAAGGATTTGCTGGATAGCATTTAAGGTGGCGCCCGTTGCAGAATGGCACGAGGTGCAGGCACCTTGGTAGGCGATGATGAGTTCTTTGTCATCGATAAGATTTAAGATTTGAATGCCTCCTGCGTCGAGCTCGATGTAGGGGCGGATTTCTTTATCAATGATCTCTTCAATGAGCGCAATTTTCTCTTTTGTGTGGAGCTCTTTCCATCCGGGATAGGGCCCTGTTGTGGCAAGATCAAAAGAAAGGGGAGGCGCGCTGTAGGCTTCGACAAAAGGAATACCTACGCACTGTTCTGCTGCTTTTTCAATCGCAGAAAGAGCGATATTTAAATAGGCAGCAGTTTCTGGAGGAAAGGCTTCGACATCTGGTTTGTCACGTAGTTGCCGGTCGATAAGATCTGCTGAAATGCGTTTTGCTTGGTCGTAATTTTTACCAAGGAGAACATCACATGCAGCTTCTGCAGCACCTATTAACGCAGATGTGCCAAAAGCTTGGAATTTAGCATCTGCAATGATGCCGTCACTTTCATCAACAAGAAGATGGATTTCAAGGATGTGTCCTTCAGCGATCTCACCTTCTCTACCTATTACAAGGCGCAACTGCCTTGCTTCCGCTTCCTGCGGTGTAAAAAAACCTGCAAATTTAGGATTTTCTATGCGAGAGATCAGTTTTTTACTGTAGCTATGCCATGGAAAGGGTGTGAAGAACTTTTTCTGGCTCATAAGTGTGCTCCACAGGCCTGTAATTTCTTCACAGAGGAGATGATCACTTCAGAGGCGTAATCAATATCTGCTTCCGTTGTTTCATGAGAGAGGCTAAAGCTTAAAGCGCAGGAGGCTAAGGGCTCTTTTATCCCGCACGCTTTAAGAAGGTGGGAGAGTTTTTGAGAAAAGCCGCCACCCATGGAGGCATAGACTCCTTTTCTGTTTAGCAAAAAGAGGAGGGCTTCATGATGCGCGCCAGGAAAGCCGAGAGCTGTAACATGAGGTAGGCGTTCAACATCTTTGAAAAAAATCACCATATCAGGAAGAGCTTCTTGAAGAGTTTTTTCAAGCTTGTCGCGGAGCCTTGCTGTTTCTATTCCTATCAAATCAAACTGCTCTTCGATTTTTTCGATCGCAACTTTTAATCCACATAAAGCAGGTGTGTTGTGATGGGGAGCGTGGGAAATAAGAGGGGCAAAAGAGATGTTGTCTTTGATGAAAATGCCACCTACTCCTTTCGGAGCGTGGATTTTTTCTCCATCAAAAGTGATAAAGTCACAGGTTAAGTCTTGGAATCTGAAAAAGAGTTTTCCCAGGACGGAGCTTACATCTACATGGAGGGAAACGCCTTTTTCTTGGCAGGCAGTCATCAGATCGTTAAGTGGCTGAATTACGCCGGTAAGACCATTTGCCCATGAGAGGGAAACAAGAGATGTCTTAGGCCCGATAGCTTGTTTTAAGGTCTCTACTTCTAAGTGGCCAGAGGAGTTAACAGGCAGCATTTTTCCAAAGCAGCCGAGTGTTTCTAGGCGGTTTAAAGCGAGTATGGAGGGGGCCTCTTCTAAGGCAGAGATAAGAAAGTGGTTTTTACCTGTTTCTCTCACGGACTCTAAATAATGGGAAAAGAAAATCTGGCTGCTATTTTCCGCGCTTCCCGATGTTAAGACAAAAGAATCGGTTTCTAAAGCTCCTAAAGAGGCGTAGATCTTTTTTAGAGAAAGCGTCACCTCTTCATAGAGATCTTGCCCCATTTGATGGGGGGCTGCAAGACTTCCCCACTGCGTGCGGTAGCAGCTAAGCATCTTGTCGATGGCTTCTTTGAAAGGACGGGTTGCGGTGTGATTATCGAGATAAACATTAACTCCCATCTTTTAAGAACTTTCCTGCATTGTAGGTATAGGTGATGGTAGCGCCTGTCGGGATTTCTAATTTTAAAAGCTCTTCTTTAGAAAGGTTTTCTAGAAACATCACAATGGAGCGGAGGGAGTTGCCGTGGGCTGATACTAAGACATTTTTCCCTTCTTTGAGTAAGGGAAGGATTTTTTCTTGGAAGTAGGGAATAGAGCGCTCAGATGTCATTTCAAGACTCTCGCCACCAGGGGGAGCTACATCAAAACTGCGTCTCCATAAATGCACTTGCTCATCTCCAAACTTTTCCTTAGTTTCTTGTTTGTTGAGTCCTTGCAATTTTCCATACATTCTTTCATTGAGCTCCCAAGCGGTATACACGGGGATGTATTTCTCTGGATGGGGGCTGTAATTCTGGCTCCACTCGGTTAATTTCCCAGGACCCGAATGAACGATGTACGGGATTTTTTCTCCTTTATGAACACTCATCACGAGCATAGCAGACATTTGGGCTCTAATAAGAGTGGATGAGAAAATAACATCGATAGGAGTCTCTGCTATCTTTTTTCCTGCTTTTAGACACTCTTCCACCCCTTGCGCGGTTATAGGAATGTCCATGCATCCGGTGAATACATTGTGCTTATTGAGGACAGACTGCCCGTGCCTTAACAAAATTAACTTAGTCATAAATAACCCTTAAACTCGACTTTGTACATTTTTAAGATCGCCTGCCCCGTCTATTTACCCTCTGAGGAGTTAATTTAACCGGGAAGGGGTTATTTAACCCCTTCCCGGTTAAATTAACTCCTCAGAGGACAAATATCTCGAGGCCTTCGACCCTAAAAATGTACAAAGTTGAGTTAAAAAGGGTCATTATACCTGAGGAAGGCATAAATTGCTTAAAGATTTCTTAAGAAGCTTTTGGTTTATTGATAGCTGAGATAATCGCTTCTGTATCTGTTACTTCCGTCAGGAAGTGCTGGAGTATTTTCAAAATATATTTAGGTGTATTGTAGACGCCTTCTGTAGAGAAGACAATTTCAAGATGGGGAAGGTTGTTTTGCAGTAGGGCAATGAAGGTAAGAGTCGTTGGAAAATTATCGACCATTTTGGGCACAATCCAGATGGCAAAGCGCTCATTAAAGAGGGTTACTTTGTCTGGGGTCTCCATGACATGAAAGTAGTGCATGAGGTTATCTGTGGAAGAGTGCTCGAAATCTTTATGATTTAGTAGTCCCAGTTGGTTTAAGACACTCAGATTAACAGGAATAATACCATCTGGCATCCACTTCTGAAAATTTTCAGTGAACTCTTTGAATGCTTCTTCTAACCGGATTGGGTCAATTTTATCGTCCATGGTAGATGCCCTAAACTTGCATATGTTTAATTTCTAGATACACACCTGCCCAACACATATCAATAAAAATTTTTAAAATGATTAAATTTGAAGCAAAACACGCGTTAAAGTAGACTCTGCGGAAATATGCAACGATTCCTCTTTTTTTTTATTTTTTTTCTGATGATACAGGCTCCAGCTGAGAGCGCTCTCAATGTTAAGGTTTCTTCTCTTTCAGCTATTTTAATAAATGCAGAAACAGGGGCTATCCTCTTTGAAAAAGAGGCGCATCTATCTTCTTATCCTGCAAGTATCACAAAGATTGCTACGGCTCTCTATGTTCTTGAAAAAGCCCGCGGGGCATTAGATGAGATCGTGACCATTCCGCATGAATCTGTGACAACAATATCACCTACTATTAAGCAGGCTGACTTTACGGCTCATCCTCCGTATCTTTTGGAGAGTGATGGTACAATGATGAGACTAAAGCTTGGAGAAACACTTCCATTGAAGGTGTTGTTATATGGGATGATGCTCATGTCTGGTAATGACGCTGCAAATGCTATTGCTAAACATATGTCGGGCGATATCAATACATTTATGGCTGAATTAAATCTCTTTTTGCAATCGAAGGGAATTTTAGAGACCCAGTTTTTAAATCCTCATGGACTGCATCATCCCCATCACCGTACGACTGCTTATGATATGGCGCTCATGACAAAAGAGGCGCTAAAACATCCCTATTTTCGGAAAATTGTAAAAACAGTGAGATGCCCTCGTCCGCAAACAAACAAGCAGCCTGCAGGAGAGATGATGCAGTTCAATAGGCTGCTAAAGCCAGGACCTTATTATTATTCTAAAGCGATAGGTATAAAGACAGGACATACAGAAAAAGCAGGGGATCCTCTAGTTGCAGCAGCAGAGCATGAAGGCAGGACTTTGATTGCTGTTTTTTTAGGCTGTAGAGGAAGAACGACGCGTTACCAAGATGCAATTAAACTGTTTGATGCAGCTTTTGCAGAAAAAAAAGTAGATAGAACGTTATTTACCAAAAAATTCGATCATTTTTCTAGAGAGATAAAGGGAGCAAAAACATCTTTGGAAGCTTCTTTAGCGCGTGATGTCGAGCTGTCTTTCTATCCTTCCGAAGAGCCTTACTTTAAATCTCGCATATCCTGGGCGCCCGTTAACCTTCCTATTTCACCTGGAGATCAGGTTGGGAAATTAGACATTGTCACAGAAGGGGGAGTTATTCTAGAGAGCACGCCTCTTGTAGCTATTAAAGGTGTTGAGAAGATGCTGTGGCGCTCTTTTGTAGATGGCGCTCTATCCCATAAGAAGATGCTCATCTTAAGCATTCTGATGTTAAACGTGCTTATCTTTCTTTTCTATTATTTCAAAAAGTCGCAGAAAGTCATGAAGACTTAAGTCTTCTGGGCGGACAGTTGCTTTTTCTCCCAGCTCTTTGATAGAGGCTTCAATATTTTCTATAGAGTATATTTTTTTTAGAGAGGCTCGTAACATTTTTCTGCGTTGTTGAAACGCTGCTCTTGTCATTTTAAAAAAGCGCTCTTCAGAAGAGACCTCTGGTGGTTTTTTAAGCGTAATTTTAACAACGGCTGACTGCACTTTAGGTTTAGGGAAAAAGCAGGTGGGCTCTACAGTAAAACCATAGGCGGTATGCGCATAAAACTGCAAGAAAAGAGAAAAAGAGTTCCAGTCTTTTGAACCGGGCTTGGCTAAAAAACGCTGAGCCACTTCTTTTTGTACCATAACAGTCAGAGATTCAATGTAGGTGTGAAGCGGAAGGAGCATGGCTAAAATAGGCGTTGTAATGTGATAGGGGAGGTTAGCTACAACTTTTATTTTTTTCTTTTTTGTTTTACACCACTTTTCTACATCGAACGTAAGAAAATCTTGCGCCACAACTTCTAACTGGGACTCTTCTCGGGGTAGATCTTCGAGTGCTTTTGCAAATGCGGGATCCATCTCAACAGCGGTCACAAAAGCTTTCTCTTGCAAAAGAGCTTCTGTCAGAGCGCCAGGGCCTGGTCCTATTTCTAAAACATGATCTCCTTCTTTAATCTCTGCTAGATGTAAAATTTTTCGCACAATGTTTCCATCGATTAAAAAATTCTGAGAGAGAAATTTTTTTGGTGATAGTCCTAGCTCACTAAGAAAAGCTTGAAGTTCTGAAGGGTGATATCTCACTACTCGCCCGTAAGTGTAAAAGGAACAAAATTACCAGGAATATTTAATGACTTTTCATCGTAGCCAAATTGCTTATGCAGTTTTCTAACATAGAGAGAGAGCGTTTCCCCAACAGCTGCCTGAAGAAGTTCTTCTTTTATTCCTGTAACGACATCTTCAAAGGGAGGAGGCTCTTTTTTAATATGATCTTGGAGATAAAATAAACGATAGACAACTGATTGATCTTTACTGATTTGTTCCACAGGAGCGCTCACATCTCCAACATGTAGCGCAGATAATGTGTCACGATGTGAAGCAGAAAGCTTTTTAGTTTCTTCCAGGTACTCAGGAGATAGATTAAAGAGAGTGCCCTCTTCTAGGGTATGCTCATCTTGCAGTTTTTGAGATGCGCTTTTCAGATCAAGATGGTCCTGCTTTATAAGATAAAAAACCTTGTCTGCAAGTAATTTGCCACTTTCTTTATCTTTGGAGCGAATTGAAAGCGTTTGATATTTCCATTCTTCTGTTGGTTGGTAAGCTAGGGCGTACGCTTCTTTAATTTCTTTTAAAGTCACTTTATTGAGTGCTTTGGTTGTCACTCGAAACCATTCCATCCGTTGTCTGACCATATCTTCATGCACTTTTTTACGCGCTTCTTCAGGAGTTATGCCAATTTTATTGTAGGAGGCCATGACATTGGGGCCAAACCGAGATTGAATTTCTTCTCTTATTTCTCCATCTGATACTTTTATTTCACGTTTTTCAGCATCTGCCATCATGAGCTCGCCAACAATCATTTGATCGAGTGATGAGCGCCAGTTGCTCGTATAAAATTGATACCGCGCAATTGTAGAATCTGCGAGATCTGGATAGTATCTATTCAGATGTATATCCATTGTCTTCATTACATCTAAGACAGAAATTGTATTGTCATTTATTTTGACGAGAATGCGGTTGTTCACAACGAGTTGTTGAGAAGTGATGGGCGGTGCGCCCATTGGAGACTCAGCAAAAGCAAAAAAAGGAAGTAATAATAATATAAGTAGTCGCATAGTTGGCGCTACTATATCGCGTAGCATCAGGGGATGTCAAGCTTTGAGTCTTTCTAAAACCGCCCCAAAAAAACCATCCATTCCATCTTTTGCAGGAAAACTTTCGAACAGATGGACCATCTTAAGTTTAAATTTTTCTTGAAAATACAATACCTGCTGCATATTTTCTTGAGGGAGAATGCTGCAAGTCGCATATATAATTTTCCCTTGAGGATTGAGATAAGTTAATGCTTCTTCAAAAATCACCCTTTGTTCTTGCTGCAATCGTTCCAAGAAAGTAGTTGAAAATTTCCACTTAAGATCGGGATTACGTCTATAGGTGCCGGTTCCTGAGCAAGGGACATCAACTAGAACTCTATCCATTTTTTCTTTAAGGCCATCATGAAGCCCAAATTGCACATTTTGGATGCCGGCTCTATTAGCTCTTTTTCTTGCTTCTTGGAGTGCAAGAGGGCGAATGTCGTGCAGATAGATTTGACCTTTATTTTGCATGCTTGGCGCAAAGGCAAGAGTTTTTCCTCCAGCGCCTGCGCAAAAATCAAGCACTTGCTGTTTAGGTTGCGCATCTAGAAGAGAGCTGATGAGTTGACTTGCCTCATCTTGTACTTCAAATAGCCCTGCTTTGAATTCATCGAGCACCCAAAAATTTACGCGCTCATGAAATACAATGCCCGTTTGAGAGTGTTCACAAAGAGAAATGGGGTAAAGGTTTTTCCAGCGATAAAATAGTTCATCGCGTGATATTTTTAAGAGGTTGACCCTGATCGTAACAGGCGCTCTTGTGTTGCTGGCCAAACAAAATTCTTGGGTTTTTTCAGAGCCAAAAGCGTTTATCAGCAATGTATAGAGTTCTTCAGGGCAGCTGAAGCGAATATGTGGGGGAATGGTAGAGTCGCTTATGTGAGCATAAGGATCAAAATTATCAAGATCAGCTTTTAAATATTCTACAAGACTTTTCCAGCGTATCCTTTCGTAAATGATTTCGCTCAAGTATTTTCGATCTTTTGATCCTAGCGCTTTATGCGCGCGAAAATAATGATTTAAAAAAACATCCAAGGGTGCTTTTTGAGATTCAAAGCTAGAGATCATTTGTAGGAGATGGTACGATCTAAATTTCATAGGTAGAGTGTATAATAAACATTAAAAGATTGCTCTAGAAAAATAAATTGTACTACTATACTCCTAACATAAGGAGCGGTGCGTGAAAGCTGTATTTGGGACATTAGGAAGGATCTGTTTAAGTTTGGTGTTTTTGTCTTCTGCATTTAGCAAAATTATTAATTGGGAAGGTAATTATCAATATTTAATGGCGGGACTTAACCATTGGCTTGAATATGCCACGCAAATGCCAGGGTTACACCAGTTCCTTGAGTTTGTTGTGCCTATTGCCCCTATTTTGCTAATTGTTGCAACCATTTTTGAGGGATTAGGAGGGCTGTTTATTTTGCTTGGCCTTAAACCGAGGGCAGGTGCCTTTTTGCTAGTTTTATTTTCAATTCCAACAACTTTACTTTTTCACGCTTTTTGGACCATCAAAGGCCCTGACCATGATGTGCAAATGATCATGTTTTTAAAAAATGTGAGTATTTTAGGGGGTCTTTTCCTTGTTTTGGCGTATGGTGGGAAAAAAGCTGCAAAGCCAGAGGTTAAAGCGTGAAGAACTTTTTGCTCGTTTTTGTCAGTTGGGTAGTGGTGAGTTTTGGGCAGCCTGCATGGGTCCCTTTTTTAGCTCCCATTTCTGCATGCTTAGGCTATGGATTATTTTGGAGAGCTCTATTAAAAGTTCCTTCGCGCGCGCGTAGGTTTTTACTAGCAACCGGATGGTTTTGCCTTGTGCAGATGATTCAGCTTTCATGGATGACATCGACAGAATTTCAGGGACTTTATATTCTCGCTGTATATGCAGCTTTATGCCTTTTTCTTGGGCTTCAATTTGGAGCTGTCTCTGCTTATATTGATCGTATTCCCTATATTGCAATTGCCTCTATTTGGACATTGATTGAGTGGGCAAGGCTTTACTTCTTCTGCGGATTTTCATGGAATCCTCTCGGTCTTAGTTTAACAGCGTTTGTCCCTTCGATGCAGATGGCTTCTGTCTTTGGAATTTTCGGCCTTTCTTTCTGGGTTGTTATCACCAATTTAGCGATCGTCAAGAAAAAATGGGCGGTTTGGGGAGCTCTAGCTCTTTTCCCTTATATTTTTGGTTGGGGACATATTTTTTTCCATGCAGCAGATTTAGAAAATAGTCAGGAGCTCTCTGTTGCACTTGTTCAGACGGGTTTGCTTCCTTCACAAAAAACATTGATGGATAAGAGGGAATCGGAATTTGTTTCTCCTTATGATCAGTGGAGAAGAATTCTCACCCTTCTTAAGGAAAATCCCAAAAAAGTTGATCTAATTGTGTTGCCAGAATATGCCGTTCCTATTTCGGCAGAAGTAGATGCCTACTCCTTTGAGACCACCCGCTATATTTTGCAAGATGTGATGAAGAAAGATATTTCGACTCTTTTACCCCAGAGATCGCCTTTAACAAAGGTGTCTAATAATTTTTGGGTAAGACTCATTGCAGATGTTTTTTCTGCAGAAGTGGTTGTGGGGCTAGATGCAAGAGACGGGCACCAACATTTTTCTTCAGCTTTTCATGTGTTGCCACATACCTTACAAGCCAATCGCTATGAAAAACAAATCCTTGTTCCTTTAGCCGAATATCTTCCGTTTAGTTGGTTAAAAAATTTAACATCTATGTATGGAATTACAGAATTTTTTACACATGGCAAAGAGTCAAAAGTTTTTTCAGGAAAAGTTCCTCTTTCTATTTCCATCTGTTACGAAGAGACTTTTTCTCAGCTGATCAGAGAAGGAAGGCAAAAAGGAGCCGAATTGTTAGTGAATGTTACGAATGATAATTGGTACCCCAACTCTCATCTTTCTAGGCAACATTTTGACCATGGCAGAATTAGAGCAATAGAAAATGGTGTTCCCCTGGTACGTGCTTGCAATACAGGCGTAACAGCTGTCATTGACAGCTTAGGGCGGACCCTTGCCAAAATCACAGACGAGCGTAAAGCTGCCGTATTAGTCACTAAAGTTCCTCTTTACCATTACCGAACCCTATTTACCTTTTGGGGCAATTTTGGCATTTTAGGGGTGTGTATTGGGTTTTTAGGTCTTTCTTATTGGAAATCACGCAAGTGTCCCTCCGATTTAACTTGTCCAAAATAGAGCAAATTAGCTAACTTTTTCTCTATGGGCATAAATTATCAGAAAACTCTAAAAAAAGAAGTTGTCTTTTCGGGAAAAGGCGTTTTTGAGGGGCAACAAGCCGTCGTTCGATTAATCCCTGCACCTCCAGGCACAGGCATCATTTTCAAGCGTGTTGATTTGGAAGGCAAACCTTCCATTCCAGCGCAGCTAGATTTTGTAAGCCCATCTACACGTTGTACAAAAATTGAGCAAGGGAAGGCAGGTGTCTTAACCATTGAGCACTTGATGGCAGCGTTGTACAGTGCCGGCATCGATAATCTCTATGTGGAAGTAGACGGCCCCGAAATCCCTATTTTAGACGGAAGCTCTCTTCTTTTTAGTCAGATGATTCAATCTGCAGGCGTACTTGAGCAAGATCAAGAGAAGACTATTTATAAACTTTTAGAGCCTATTTCATGGAGCCAGGGCGATACTCATATCATTGCTCTTCCTTCAGATGAGTACCGCATAAGCTACACGTTGCATTATCCACACTCTCCTTACCTGCGTTCACAATATTATTCGTACGCTGTGAGTTCCGAGAATTTTTTAAAAGAAATAGCGCCTTCAAGAACCTTTGCTTTGTATGAAGAAATTGAGTTTCTATTGCAAAAGGGGATTTTAAAAGAAGGGGCCTCTTTAGAGAATGGAGTTGTGATTAAAGGTTCTGAGGTATTAAATCCAGAAGGAGTGCGCTTTCCGGATGAAATGGTGCGACACAAGATTTTAGATATGATAGGGGACCTATCCTTGATAGGGTCTTCTTTTGTAGCTCATATTATCGCCATTAAATCGGGTCATGCGGCAAATCACTTATTTGGAAAAGAGCTTAAAAATATATTAATGAGGTCTGTAGTATGATGGATACCCAAGCGTCGAGACATCAAATTCTTTTAGATGCTAAGAAAATAGCTAAAATCTTGCCCCACCGCTACCCCTTTCTGCTTGTCGATCGCATACTCCACCTCGATTTAGAAGAAAATGTTATCATTGGTCAGAAAAATGTGACAATGAATGAACATTTTTTTGTAGGACATTTCCCTGAAGCTCCCATTATGCCAGGCGTGCTTATTTTAGAAGCTCTTGCTCAAACAGGTGGGATTTTAGTGCATCAGAAATTACAAACTGATAAAATTGCCGTGCTTCTTACTGTTAACAATGCTAAATTTCGTAAACCCGTTATTCCAGGTGATGTTTTGCTTTTGCATATCATAGGGCAACACATCAGTTTCAAAGGTGGTAAGGTAGTAGCAAAAGCAATGGTCAATGATCAGGTTGTTGTAGAGGCTGAGATTGGATTTGCGCTAATAGATCGGAATCAACTTTAAAAATTAGGTGAGTATGTCAAAGACAAATATCCATCCGACTGCCATCGTTGAACCCAATGCCAAAATTGGTCAGGGTGTCACAGTAGAGGCCTATGCGACGATTAAAGGCACAGTGACCATTGAAGATAATGTCACGATTAAATCATATGCGTATATTGATGGATATACGACGATCGGATCGGGCACAACCATTTGGCCTTTTGCAAGTATCGGAACAAAAACTCAAGACCGCAAATTCCGCGGTGAAAAAACCTTCGTTGTCATTGGAAAAAATTGTGAAATCAGAGAATACGTCTCTGTGAACGCCTCTTGCCAAGAAAACTCCGTTGTCCGCGTAGGAGATAACTGTCTTATCATGGCTTATTGCCATGTCGCCCACAATTGTGAAGTCGGCAACAACGTGACAATGGCAAACGGCGTCAATTTAGCAGGTCATGTGATCATCGAGGATTTTGCCAATATCGGCGGCATGACAGCTGTGCATCAGTTTACACGTATCGGCTGCTATTCCATGGTAGGTGGTTTTAGTAGAGTAACACACGATGTTCCTCCCTATACCATCGGAGCAGGCGTTCCTTATAAGTTAGGAGGTCTTAATCTCATTGGTCTCAAAAGACATGGATTTCCTTTCGAAGTGCGCAAAGACTTAACAAAAGCGTTCCGCCTCATCTACAGATCAGGAATATATCTTTCTGAAGCCTTAGAGCGCATTAAAAAAGAAATCAAACCCTCTCTCTATATCAAACACTGGCTAGAGTTTTGCCTCGCTTCCCGCAGAGGTCTCATCGATCTCCAGGGTGTCACGCTTCAACCTCAAGAGCCTTTTGAAAGAGAATACGAAGAGTTGTTAGAAGAAGAAGTCACGTGAATGTTGTTTTTTTTGGAACCTCTGCCTTTGCAGCAAGAGTCCTCAGAGATTTAATTCATCATCATATTTCTATTGTTGCGATTATCACGCGACCTGATAAACCAAAAGGTAGATCTCTCAACCTGCTTCCCCCACCTGTCAAAGAAGAAGCCTTAAAACTCGCACTAGACATTCCCATTTATCAACCTACAAAAGCTTCCACACCTGAATTTGCAGAGATATTAAAAAAGTACGCGCCCGACCTCTTTGTTGTTGTTGCCTACGGAGAAATCATCAAAACGCTACTTCTTGATATCCCTTCTAAGGGCTGCATCAACGTCCACGCAAGCCTTCTTCCTAAATACCGCGGCGCCTCACCGATCCAGCGCTGCCTCATGCATGGAGAGAAAGAGACAGGCATAACCATTATGCAGATGGTTTTAGAAATGGATGCAGGGGATATGCTCTCTGTTGTCAAAACGCCTATTACCCCCGAAGTGACATTTGGCGAGCTTGATCAACGACTTAGTGAGCTAGCCACTCCTGCTCTCATAAAAGTGATCGAGCAAATCGAAAGCGGTACTGCCCAAACAACACCCCAGGATCACACGCAAGCAACTTTTACCCCCAAGCTGACTGCTGGAGAAGAAGAGATCCATTGGGAAAAATCAGCGGATGAGCTCCATAATCTCATTCGGGCCCTTTCTCCCTTTCCCGGCGCATGGTGCTTTGTTCAAATCGGCCCTGAAAAAAAGCGTTTAAAAATAAAATTATCACAAGTCGAATCATCCCTCCATGGCAAGCCAGGCGAGGTTTTAAGCCTTTCAAAACAAGACTTGATTGTTGCCTGCGGAAAAGGCGCTCTCCGCCTCATCCAAGTTCAGCTAGAAGGAAAGAGACTTATGACGATAAAAGAGTTTCTCCAGGGCCTCCACAGTCCAATTATTTTTTAGCCTTTCTCCTTGCCTTATTTTACTTACATCCCTTACAATTTCCCTTCAATTAATGACCTTAAAGGAGGTTTTATGGATGGAGTTATTAGAAGCGGATGCAGCGGTCTTTACGCAGGTGCAGAGATAGTTCGCCAAGTTGCCAAACATGCGGGTTCGACCTATTTATCTGAGAATCTAAAAGATATGTATACGCGCATTGAAAGTCTGAGTATTTTAACAACATTTATTAATAGAACTTTTGCCTTTGCTACAGCGGGACATGCATTTTTAAAATTAAATGTTTTAAGTGGAAGAATGCAAAATGGCATGAGCGCGATTTCTCGCGATTTAAAAGGCTATGCGGATTCAACTTATCTTGCAGCGCCCTTTAACAAAATATGGGAATTTAAAAATTCTAGCAATGCTCTTGAAGATAATATAAGCAATATGTTTTTGGGTTATCCGCGCGCAGACCTTACTAAAGATCTCGTATTAGCGGGCATCACGAAAATCATTAAGAGTTCTAAAGGTTTTGCGGATGGCTTTTCCTTTATAAGTGCAAGGCTGTTTAATGGATTTTCTCTAGCAAGTTTTGCTCCTAAGGCTTCAACAGTTTTCTCTTGGGTAATAGGGGATAAAGTGGCATGCGCAAGTTGTGTTGCTAATATATATCTGGATGTTAAAGATATGTCTATACAAAAGCTTGGAAAAGCTGCTTCTGCGTTAAAAGCTGCTGCTTTTACAAATGGGTTTTCTGATAGACGGATCGGGGATGAAGACAAAAGAGTGGTTACAAAAACTTTAGACGCTACGCTCAATGCCTCCCTTCTGGTGATGGGTGTGTGTAGGATTTTTGCAGATCGAGTGGGAAAAAACCGAGCCCTCGGCCTTTGCCAGGTTCTTGCGATTGGAACATGCATGACATCTAGTATTCTACTGAATCGTTGGACGTTTATGTCAAAAGATGTTCCTGCCTCCCAACAGCACGCTAACTAAGTGTATTCTAAAACATAGTTTTACACTTTGGCAGGAGGAAGAGAGTCTTTCTCCTGTCATCTGAAAGAAATCTATTGTAGAAAAATGAAGCGATTTGTTAGCCTTCTCGCTTTGACCCTCGTGCTGGCAGCAAAGCTGTTCTAAGAAGAGTGGGAAAAAAAGGCTTTGAAAAAAGGATTGTTATGACAGCAAAAGAGCAGCAACCGAAGTTGCAGTTGATGGGAATAAAAGAAGGGATGACACAACTCTTTGATAAAGAAGGCAATAAAGTTGTCTGTACCGTTATTCGTAGTGAAAAACACGTTATTTCCCAAGTCAAAGATAAGACGTCTGATGGGTATAGCGCTGTTCAACTAGCCGCTTTTAAGCCAACGGCTGCTAAGCTAAAAAATGTGAAAAAACCTCAAGCAGGACATTTCAAAAAATTAAATCTTGAGCCTCGAACAAAAATGGTTGAATCACGCGTAGAAGATTCATCCCAGTTCCAAGTCGGTCAGGAGATCGGCGTAGAATTCTTCCAAGACATCGCATACGTCGATGTAATTGGCGTTTCTAAGGGAAAAGGGTATCAAGGGGTTATCAAGCGCCATCACTTTGCTGGAGGCCCTGCCTCGCACGGTTCTGGTTTTCACCGTCATGGGGGATCATGCGGTATGCGCTCCTCTCCTGGTCGTTGCTTACCTGGACAGAAGAAAGCAGGACGCATGGGTGGTGAGCAGGTGACGATGGAAAGTTTAAAAATTGTGAAAATTGATGCAGAAAAGCAAGTAATCCTTGTTGAAGGTGCCGTACCAGGTGCGCGCGGTGGATTGCTCTTCATTGCTCAAGCTAAGAAAAAATCTGTTGCAAAGAAAAAGAAATAATCGGGAGTCATGAGTGGCAACTCTAAAAAAATATGATCTATCAGGAAAAGAAATCGGCGAAGTCGTCATCGAAGATACGCTTCTAACTAAAGAAGCTAATTCTCAAATGATTAAAGACTATTTAACCGCGATTAGGGCGAATGCTCGTCAATGGTGCGCGCATACAAAATCGCGCTCAGAAGTTTCTCACTCCGGACAAAAGCCCCATCCTCAAAAAGGAACAGGAAGAGCACGCCAAGGTTATTTGGGCGCTCCTCAGTATAAAGGTGGTGGCCGTGTAGGAACGCCGCGTGCAAAATTTGATCAGCACGTTTCTATTAACCAAAAAGAAAAAAGAGCAGCTGTACGTTTCTTGCTCTCAGAAAAAATTCAAGGCAACCAATTGTTCGTTTTAAAGAGTTCTGGTTTGAAAAAACCTGCAACAAAAAAAGTCGTTGATTTCTTAGCTAGTCAGCAAATAGCTGGAAAAAGAGTCTTGTTTTTAGGACTTACTCCTAAAGAAGACGAGAATTTCGTAAGAAGCATGCGCAATATTCCGAAAGCAGAGTTTATGCTCGTAGCAAATACTAGCGGATATGATGTAGCTCTAACTTCAACGATTGTTATTTTAGAACCAGCAGTTGAAAAATTCTTAGAGATTCTAGGAGGGGTATAATGTTGAAGAAAAGTCCTTATGATATTATTAAGTCGCGTTATGTCACCGAGAAGTCTCGAGTGCTGCAAAATCTCTGCAAAAGCTCAAGCAACCGCTGCGTAAGAAAATGCGAAACACCTAAGTATGTGTTTCTTGTTGATACACATGCTAATAAAAAAGAGATTGCTAAAGCAATCGAAGCCATCCATGCAGAAAAAAACATTAAAGTTATCTCAGTGAACACAATCAATGTTAAACCTAAAAGCCGCACAGTGCGAGGACGTTCAGGCATGCGCAATGCCTTTAAGAAAGCCATCGTGACTTTAAAAGTCGGTGATTTTATTGAGGATAAGGTGTAATTTATGACGAAAGTATTTCGGCCGACAACGCCTGGTCAAAGAGAACTCATTTTAGAGAGCCATGCTACATTAACAAAGCATGTTAAGCCTGAAAAAACGCTCTTATTGAAGAAAATGCGTACAAATGGACGCAATCACCATGGACACATCACTTGCCGTCATCGCGGTGGTGGACATAAAAGATTTTACAGAGCAGTCGACTTCAAACGCGATAAAGAAGAAGTCCCTGCAAAAGTTGTTTCTATTGAATATGATCCTAACCGTACAGCGCACATCGCTCTTTTACATTTTGTAGATGGAGAGAAACGTTATATTTTAGCTCCAGAGGGTCTTCAAGTAGGCGCAACAGTTGTTACAACAGATAAAGAAGTCTATGATGTTGGTTGTTCTATGCGCATGAAAACCATGCCGCTTGGATCTACTATTCATAATATTGAAATGTATCCGGGACGTGGCGGCAAGCTCGTACGTTCTGCAGGTCTTTCAGCTCAGTTAATGGCAAAAAGTGATGGTTATGTCACTTTGAAAATGCCTTCTGGGGAAGTTCGTATTATTAATGCAGACTGCCGGGCAACTTTTGGAGTTGTTTCAAATGCAGAAAGAATCTTGCGCGTTGAAGGAAAAGCGGGCCGTACACGTTGGAAAGGATTTCGTCCGACTGTTCGTGGAACAGCTATGAACCCTGTCGACCATCCGCACGGAGGAGGCGAAGGTAAACATAATGGATACCTCCCTCAGACTCCTTGGGCTATGTACACAAAGGGTTACCGTACACGTTGCAAGCGTAAGACTAAGAAATGGATCATAAAAGATCGAAGAAAGTAAGGATTTAAAGAGTTATGGGTAGATCGTTAAGAAAAGGACCTTTTGTTGAGCATCACCTTCTTCAAAAAGTGAAGAAGCAAAACCTCGAAGGTACAAAAAAGCCAATTAAGACATGGTCCCGCCGTTCTATGATTATTCCAGAGATGGTTGGACATGCATTTGAAGTGCATAACGGAAAAAAATTTATTGCTGTGTTCGTATCAGAAAACATGGTAGGCCATCGATTTGGAGAGTTTTCTCCCACTAGAATTTTCAAAGGCCATGGTTCTAAGAAGATTCTTGAAGCCGCTGCCGCTGCTGCCGCAACACCTGCTGCTGCACCTGCCGCTGCTGCACAACCCGCTAAGAAGAAGGATTAATCATCTATGCAATTTGCTAGAGCACATACCAAATACTTGCGCATCCCTCCTCGTAAGGCCCGCCTTGCGGCAGACCTTATCCGAGGACTCAAAGTGGAAGACGCCTTTGTACAGCTTTCGTTCTCTCAATTAAAAGGGGGACGTTTGCTCATCAAAACTTTACATAGCGCAGTCGCTAATGCTGAAACGCAACTTAACATCCCTCGTCAAAATCTTCGCGTTAAAGAAGTAAGAGTTGATGCGGGCCCCGTTCTTAAGCGAGCCAAAGCTAAATCTCGTGGAGGACGCGTGCCAGTGATGAAACGGACGAGTCATTTTACTGTTATTGTTGAACAGCAGGAAGGAAATTAATGGGACAAAAGACATCGCCAATAGGTTTTAGATTAATTATCAATAAAAAGTGGAAGTCTCTCTGGTATGCCAACAATCAAGAGTTTGGTAATCAAGTCGGAGAAGATAAACAGATCCGTGATTTCTTAATGTCAAAACCTGCCTGTTCAGGGACTTCTTGTCTGACAATTAAGAGAATGAGTGGAAAAATTGAAGTGACCATTCACACAGCAAGACCAGGGCTTGTTATTGGGAAGAAAGGTGCTGAGATTGATGTCCTTAAGCAAGGCTTAAAGAAACTCACTGGAAAAGATATTTGGGTTGAAGTTGAAGAAATTAAGAGACCTGATCTCGATGCAAAATTAGTTGCCGACGGCATTGCAAAACAATTAGAGAGAAGGATGCCCTTCCGGAGAGTTTTAAAAAAAGCGCTCCTCTCTTCAATGGATGCAGGAGCTGCAGGAATAAAAGTTTCAATTTCTGGTAGAGTTGGCGGTGCAGAGATTGCACGTACTGAATGGTACAAAGAGGGAAGAGTTCCTCTTCATACGATGAGAGCTGATATTGATTATGGAATGGGAAGAGCTGAGACCACGTATGGTTCCATCGGCGTGAAAGTGTGGATTAATAAAGGTGAAGAAGGAGCTTAAGTTATGGCCTTGATGCCTGTGAGAACGAAGTTTCGAAAAATGCGCAAAGGCCACAAGACTGGTCTAACAAAAGCTGCGGCGTTTATCGATTTTGGTGATTTTGGAATGCAAGCCTTAGAAAGAGGCGCTGTTACGAATCATCAGATTGAAGCATGCCGCGTGGCCATTACACGTTATTTTAACCGACGTGGCCAAGTTTGGATTCGCATATTTCCTGATAAAGTGGTGACAAAGAAGCCTGCTGAAACACGCATGGGTAAAGGAAAAGGACATCCTGATCATTGGGTGGCTGTTGTCAGACCAGGAAGAGTTTTATTTGAAGTGGGTGGAGTTTCTAAAGAACTTGCTCAGAATGCTCTAAGAAGAGCAGCTGCAAAGCTCGGGATTAAAACCCGCTTTGTTGAAAGATTAGAGAGGGTGTAATCATGCTAAAAGCAAAAGAATTAAAGAAGCAGTCTGTCGAAGAGCTAACAATGCTTTATGGCGATCTCTCTAAAGAGATTTATGGACTGAAAAATGAATTAAGAACAGCACGCAAGCTAGAAAAACCGCATCTTCTTCGTGAAAAGAAGCGCAATAGAGCCCGCGTGATGACTGTTTTACGACAAAAGGAAGAGTAATAGTATGGAAAGCAAAGAAAGAAGCAGTCGTAAAGTGAAAGAAGGCGTTGTTGTTTCTAACAAGATGCAAAAAACCGTTTCTGTGCGTGTCGAAAGAACATTGAGACACCCACACTTTGACAAAGTAATTCGAAGTGCAAAAAAATATTATGCGCACGTTGAAGATCTTGATCTTCAAGTAGGACAAAAAGTACGTATTGTGGAAACAAGACCTTTGTCTAAACTTAAGCGTTGGCGCGTTGTTGAGGTGGTAGCATGATTCAACAAGAAACAGAGTTAGAAGTTGCTGATAATACAGGTGCTAAAAGAGTTAAGTGCTTTAAAGTTTTAAAAGGCTCTAAGCGCCGTTACGCTAATGTTGGCGATATCATTATTTGCAGCGTGAAAGAAGCAGATCCGAAAGGCGCTGTTAAAAAGGGCGATGTTGTTAGAGCTGTTATAGTTCGCACAAAGAGTTATATCCGTAGAAATGATGGATCTATGCTCCGCTTTTATGATAATAGCTGCGTTATTTTGGATGAGAAAGATAATCCAAGAGGAACTCGAATTTTTGGACCTGTTGCGCGAGAAGTTCGTGATGTTGGTTTTGTAAAAATCAGTTCCCTTGCACCTGAGGTAATTTAAGATGAGCAAGTGGATGAAAAAAGGCGATAAAGTTGTAGTAGTCGCAGGAAATGAAAAAGGTAGAACAGGCGTTGTGTTGCGCAAGAAAGATGACCGAGTTGTTATCCAAGGCGTAAATATTCACAAGAAACACGCTCGTAGAACAGAAAAAGCACAAAGACCTACGATCTTGGAAATTGAAGTGCCTATTCATATTTCTAATGTAAGACTATGCGATGACCAAGATAAACCTATTAAGGTTAAATCAAGGGTTATCAAAGGTGGAGAGAAAGAGCTCTACTATCTAAAAGGTAAGAATGAAGTTGTACTTCGTTCAGTTCGGAAAACAAGTTAAAGGAAAGTAGTATGGCCAGAATGTTAAAACAGTATCGCGAGGAAGTGAAGCCGGCTCTCATGGAGAAGTTCGGTTATAAGAATCCGATGCTAATTCCTGAATTGAAAAAAATTGTCATTAGCATGGGGCTTGCTGAAGCTATCAAGGACAAAAATGCTGTCCAAGATTGTCAAAAAGAACTAGCTTTGCTCTCCGGGCAAAAACCTATCGTGACTAAAACGAAAAAAGCGATTGCAAATTTTAAGTCCCGCAAAGATCAAGTGATTGGTCTTAAGGTGACATTGCGTCGTCAAAGAATGTATGATTTTTTAGATCGTTTTTGTAATGTCGTTTCTCCCCGCATTAAAGACTTTAGAGGATTTCCTCTGAAAGCGGACGGAAGAGGATCATATTCAATTGGATTAGAAGATCAGCAGGTATTTCCAGAGATTAACTTAGACAATGTGAAGAGAACACAGGGTATGAATATTACATTTGTAACCTCTG
This sequence comes from Parachlamydiales bacterium, assembly GCA_947474635.1. Classification (GTDB taxonomy): domain Bacteria; phylum Chlamydiota; class Chlamydiia; order Chlamydiales; family Rhabdochlamydiaceae; genus CANJJB01. The sequence goes on from CANJJB010000007.1 coordinate 48,048, forward strand.
CTCGCACAGACGCAGAATGTGTAGAGCTATTGAAGCTACTTGGCTTCCCATTTAAACATCCAGAAAAAGTAGGCGGTCCTCATGGCTCAAAGTGATACAATTGCAGATTTGTTGACAAGATTACGTAATGGAGTGATGGCACGCCGTCGTTTTGTTGATGTGTACCTAAGTAAAGTAAAACTTAATATTATTAAAGTTCTTGAAGGCCAAGGATATCTCGAGCGCGTTCTCGTAGATAAAGAAAAAGGAAAAGTACGTATCTTTTTGAAGTATACGCAAGATAGAGAGCCAGTTCTACAAGGCTTGAAGCGTATTTCTTCTCCAGGTCTACGTCGTTATACATCAGTTGAGAAAATTCCAAGAATCCAAGGGGGAATGGGAACAGTCATTCTTTCAACTTCGAAAGGAATTATCGACGGTGAAACAGCGCGCAAAGAGAAGCTCGGTGGCGAATTTTTATGTTGTGTATGGTGAGGTAAATATTTATGTCTAGATTAGCTAAAATGCCAATTCCTCTCCCAAAAGGAGTCGAAGTTAAAGTAGATGCAACTCAAATGCATGTGAAAGGCCCTAAAGGAACATTAAGTCATCCTTTAGTAAAGGGAATTTCTATCAAAATAGAAGAGGGATTTGCGCATATTGAGCGCGATGAAAAAGTGGAAATGCCAAGACCGACAGAAGGTTTATACCGTGCCACTCTCAACAATATGGTGATAGGAGTTTCTAAAGGATTTGAAAAACGCCTATCGATGATAGGGGTAGGATATAGAGCAGCTCTTCAAGGAGCCTTGCTAGATCTCCAAGTGGGCAATTCTCATCCAACGAAGCTGACTATTCCTAAAGATGTGCAGGTGACAGTTGATAAGAGTGTGAATATTTTAATCACTGGTACAAGCAAACAATTAGTTGGTCAGGTAGCCGCAACAATACGAGCTGTCAAACCACCAGAACCCTACAAAGGTAAAGGCATTCGTTATGAAGGCGAGTACGTGCGTAAAAAAGCTGGTAAAGCAGCTAAATCAAAAACAGCAGCTGGATAAAAAATAAATTATGGAAAGTTCATTAATTAATAAAACGCGCAAAAGAATCAACAGAGCTATCCGTGTTCGCAAGCATATACGTGGAACATCGGACAAACCTCGTCTTTGTGTGATGAAGTCAAATCAACATATTGCAGTGCAGATCATTGACGATGAGCAAGCGATCACACTAGCTAGTGCTAGTACTTTGATGAAAGAGTTGCGTACAAAGAAACTTGGGCGAACAAAAGAAGCTGCCAAACAAGTTGGAGCTAAAATTGCAGAGCTTGCAAAGGCAAAAAATATTACGACCGTTGTATTCGACAGAGGTCATAATAAATTTCATGGGTTAATTGCAGAGCTTGCCAATGCTGCTCGTGCTAATGGATTACAATTTTAGAGGATGTCAATGAAACAAAAAAATCGGCGCCAACGCCAAGAAGAGATTGGAACAGAATTTGAAGAGAAAGTTCTCTACATCAACCGATGCTCCAAAGTTGTGAAAGGAGGACGTAAGTTCAGTTTCTCTGCCCTCATTATCGTGGGAGATGGACAAGGACATATCGGATTTGGGTTTGCTAAAGCTAATGAAGTGTCTGATGCTATCCGCAAGGGAAGTGAAGCAGCTCGTAAAAACGTTATGACATTTGAAATGGAAGGAACAACAATTCCTCACGAAGTGACTGTGGATTGGGACGGATCAACCGTTCTATTAAAACCTGCTAAAGTAGGAACAGGCGTTATTGCAGGTTCTAAAGTACGAGCAATTCTCGAGCTCGGTGGCGTAAAAGATGTTGTAGCCAAGCTTTTTGGTTCTAATAACCCCTTAAATCAAGCTAGAGCGACATTAAGAGCGCTTGCTGCATTGAAAAACCGTCAAAAGATTTTAACCGCTAGAGGTTTATCATGATTTTATTATCTAATCTTGCAAATACACATAGACCCAAGAAAAAAATCCAGCGCGTAGGCCGTGGAGTTGGTTCCAGAAGAGGAAAGACTTGCTGCCGTGGTTCTAAAGGAGATTCGTCTCGCCGTGGTTCCAAGAAACGTTTTGGTTATGAAGGCGGACAGCTACCTCTTTATAGAAAGTTGCCAATCCGAGGATTTTCGAATGGTAAATTTACAAGTGATGTCTATGCTATTAACCTTTCTTTAATCGAGCAGCTATACGTCGATGGAGAAACGGTCAATCTTGCAACACTGAGAGAAAAAGGATATGCTCCAAGAGCTCCCGGTGGTGGATTGAAAGTTCTTTCCCGTGGTGAAGTCACGAAGAAAGTAACAGTTGAAGCACACGCTTTTTCTAAAGAAGCCTTAGTGAAACTTGAAAAAGCTAAGATTTCTGTTAAGCAAATTTCTAAAACTGTTTCTTAAGAAAGACAAAGAGCCATGATTGAAGGAGTAAGACGCATCTTCTCTGTCCCTGAATTAAGGGTAAAGATTTTCTTTACACTCATTCTACTCATGGTTTGTCGTATTGGATCACATGTTCCTGTTCCAGGCATCAATGGTGACCTTGCTCTTCAAATTTTCAGGTCTTCTACTGGAGGATCGCAGAATCTTTTCCAATTAATGGATATTTTTTCTGGAGGAGCTTTTGCGCAGATGACGATCGTAGCGCTCGGTGTCATGCCCTACATCACATCTTCTATTGTCATGCAGCTCATTACAGCCTTGTCACCTTCTTTCCAAAGAGAGCTCAAAGAAACACCTGATATCGGCAAAAGAAAGCAGGGTAAGTGGACTCGGATTTTAACTGTCGGTATTGCTTTTTTTCAAGCCGCTCTCTTTGCTAAATATGCCGTCCAAATGAATGCCGGGTCGCCTGGTATCATCGTTCCCGAATTAATAGAAATGCAACTTTTTGGCATACCTTGTCTCTTTTTTATGATCGTGATGTGTACAATGACAGCCGGCACAATGCTCCTCATGTGGATTGGAGAGCAAATTTCTGAAAAAGGCATTGGAAATGGCATAAGCTTGATCATTACAATAGGGATATTATCTTCTCTGCCGACAACTCTTGGTTCTATTTTGCGCCAGTTGAACCTAGATTCGCAAGAACCTGCTCAGCTCACCTTTTCTTCACTTCTTGTTCTCAGCATTGTCTTTGTTATGATCATTGTAGGAACTATTTTAATCATCCAAGGGCAAAGACGCATTCCTTTAGAGTATGCAAGAAGGGGCGTTGGGAAACAAGAAAGCCAGGCTAGCAATGCTTATATCCCTTTAAAAATTAACTATGCAGGCGTTATTCCTGTGATTTTCGCCTCTTCTTTGCTCATGTTCCCAGCCACACTCGCTCAGTTTGTGGGAAGGGGTAATTGGATAGGACAGTTTGCTCATCTGCTCACTCCTGGCAACTGGGTATATACTTTTTTCTACGTTCTTCTAATCGTGTTTTTTACTTATTTTTGGACGGCTACTCAATTTCATCCCGAGCAGATAGCTTCCGATATGAAGAAAAATGGAGCCTTTATTCCCGGCATACGCCAGGGCAAGCCTACGCAAGATTATTTAGAGGGGACAATGAATCGCATCACATTTGCAGGTGCCATTTTCTTGTCTCTGATAGCGATATTGCCGATGTTAGTCGGTAAGATTTTAGGAGTTGATTCTACCATCAGCCAATTTTTTGGGGGCACGTCCCTTCTTATTTTAGTGGGTGTGGTGCTAGATACGACTAAACAAATTGAATCCCATCTACTTATGAAAAAGTATGATGGATTTATGAAGCGTGGACGCCTAAGAGGCCGCGCGTAGAGAGAAGGTTGTATAGATTCCTTGAGGTATTAAAGTAATACCCCAAGCCAAATTTTGCGCCCTTCTTTCGAAAAGAATTGTAATAAAACGGGTCTCTTGGTAGACTGTTATGACATTTAAAAAAGGACTTTACACATGGCTCGAGTGCTTGGGATAGACCTCCCTTCTAACAAAAGATTAGAAATTGCTTTAACCTATCTCTATGGGATAGGCAGAAAACTCTCTAATCAAGTGATTGCTAAATTGACTTTAGATCCAAATATGCGCGCTAGTCGTCTTACAGAAGAAGACGTAGCTCGATTGAATGCTCTTCTTCAATCACAATATATTGTGGAAGGGGACCTGCGACGTCAAGTACAGAACAACATTAAGCGATTAATCAGCATCCATTGTTATAGAGGCATGCGTCATCGCTTAGGATTGCCCGTTCGTGGACAAAGAACCCGAACGAATGCTAGAACGCGTAAAGGTAAGAGAAAAACTGTAGCTAACAAGAAGAAATAAAAATGAAAGAAACTAAAAAAGACGCTAAGAAAGACGCTAAGAAAGACGCAAAAGCTGACATCAAGAAGCCAACCGTTAAAGCCCGTAAAAAAGTTCATCGCAATGTACCTAGCGGTGTAGCTCATGTACGCGCTACTTTTAACAATACGATCATTGCGATTACAGACCTTTCAGGGAATGTGATTTCATGGGCATCTGCTGGTAAAGTAGGGTATGCAGGGTCACGTAAATCTTCAGCGTTTGCTGCGACAGTTGCGGCGCAAGATGCTGCTAAAGTTGCCATGGCGCTAGGCATGAAAGAAATAGAGGTGAATTTAAAAGGTCCCGGAGCTGGCAGAGAATCTGCTATCCGAGGATTACAGAGCTCAGGATTAAGTATTACTATTATTCGAGATAAAACACCTGTGCCTCATAACGGTTGCCGTCCACGTAAGAGACGTCGTGTTTAAAAGTTAATTGATTAGGAGAAAGACATGGCAGTAAAGTATGGCAAATTTGAGTTGCCGAGTAAAATCAAAGTCGATGAAGTCAACAGAAAAAATAATTTCTGTCGCTTTATTGCGGAACCGTTTGAACGTGGTTTTGGGCACACACTTGGGAATGCATTAAGACGTATCATGCTAACCTCAATGGAAGCTCCTTCAATCATTTCCGTACGTATAGAAGGCGTTCCTCATGAATATACAGCAATTGAAGGAATTGTTGAGGATATGACACACATCATCCTTAACTTAAAAGGAGCCCTTTTAAGAAAACTACCAACAGAAGAAGAAGGGATTTCTCGTGAACCAAAAATGCTCACGAAGCTCCTTGATATCACAGGGGATATGCTTGATAAAAATGGTGGGCAGTATCCAGTTACCCTCAAAGATTTAATCAG
>CANJJB010000008.1 GCA_947474635.1 Parachlamydiales bacterium
CAAGTTATCAAGAAAAGGGATATGACTATGTTTCTTGCCACGCTTATTTGCGTGCTGAATAAGGCTAAAAATGTCGAAGGTTTCTTTCAAACATATTTCTCAGGCTCCTCCCGATCCTATCTTTGGATTAATGTCAGATTTTGCTGCAGATACAAGGGGAAGCAAGATCCTCTTAAGTGTGGGAGTCTATGTTGATGAACAGGGAAAAGTTCCCATACTGCAATCAGTTAAAAAAGCAGAAAAAAATCTAATAGCAAGAGAAGAAACAAAGAGTTATTTGCCGATTGAAGGGGAGAAAAATTTTCTGAATAAGATAGGCAGTCTTATTTTTGGAGATTTTGTTTGGCTAAAACAGCGTGAGTGTATTGTAGCAGCGCAAACACCCGGTGGCACAGGCGCTTTAAGAATAGGCGGAGAGTTTTTAAAAAAAGAGGTGGGGGATACAATTGGGGTATCTGATCCTACGTGGGTAAATCACAGAGGCGTTTTTACAGCCTGTGGGTTAAAACTCGATATCTACCCCTACTACAGCCTTCAAACGCAGAAGCTAGAGTTTGAGAGATTTATCAAGCACATGGAAAGTTTGACGACAGGCACGATTGTACTTTTGCACGCCTGTTGTCATAATCCTACGGGATCGGATTTTACTTTCGATCAGTGGAAAATAATTTCCGATCTATTTTTAGCCAAGGGACTGATTCCTTTTTTTGATTTTGCTTACCAAGGGTTTCGGGAGGGGTTAGAAGAGGATGCTGCAGCGATTCGTTTATTTGCAGAAGCAGGGCACCACATGCTTGTAGCGTATTCTCTTTCTAAGAACTTTGGGCTGTATGCTGAGAGAACAGGCGGTTTATTTATTCTTACAGAATCCGCAGAGGTAGCCTCTAACGTACTTTCAAAGGTTAAGTCACTCATTCGCACCACGTACTCAAATCCGCCGCTCCACGGGTCTGCTATTGCTACAGAAATTTTATCCAATCCCCAACTAAAGCAGGAATGGACGCAAGAGGTAAGTCTCATGCGCGCGCGCATTATTAAAATGAGACAGCTTTTTTGCAGGGCTCTTGTTGCAAAATCTCAGAAAAGAGATTTCCGGTTTTTACTTGAGAAATCTGGGATGTTTTGTTTCACGGGGTTGGATAAACAAGAAGTGAGTCAGTTAAGAGACAAGTTCGGTATTTACATGACGCACGATGGAAGAATGAACCTCTCAGGACTCAATGAAAAAAACTTAGACACCGTTGTAGATGCCATTTTAAAAGTTTGTGCAGTATGAGAAGGATTTCTTATAAATCATTTGTGGGTCTTTTCTTTCTGATCTTTTTTGTGCTCAGTCTTCAACCTAAAACAGCAAATACGCTGAGGTCTTTCACATCATCTCTCATATCTCCTTCTTGGAGAGGAATGAGCGTAGTGAAGAGCACATGCCTTAAAATGTTAAGATGGCTACCTGCTCCTTCAGCCTCTTCTCCACAGGTTTTGCGCGCTATTGCCGTCATAAAAAGAGAAAACCATATACTCAAAGAGCAGGTAGATTTGCTAAAGAAGCACTTAGAGACAGAAGTCTTTCTTTTAGCCCAAATAGATAAGTTAAAAATTCCTGCTGAGCAAGAGCTCTTTTTAAGAAGGCAAGAAGAGCTCCTACATCTTGTAGACCTCCAAACGCAGTTTGTATCTGCCAAAGTCATTTTTAGAGAACCTTCTGTGTGGGGAAGCTCTCTTTGGGTCAATGTGGGACAGAAAACAAACCGCGCTTTAGGCAAACAACTCGTTTGTAAAAATAGCCCTGTTGTCATAGGAACAACTGTTGTTGGGGTTATTGAATATGTGGGAGAAAAAAGATCAAGAGTGCGCTTAATTACCGATGCAAGTCTTGTTCCTTCTGTACGCGCTGTAAGAGGGTCAGAACAAAATCGTGTTCTTTTGGAAAAAATTAACAACCTCGTCTCTCTCTTAGATAAAAGAGAAGATATAGACAAAAATCTACAAGAGGGTCTTGTAAAATTAACAAAGCACCTCTCTTTGGAAACATCCAACCTTTATTTGGCCAAAGGGGAACTAAGAGGAACAAGTGAGCCTCTTTGGAGATCAAGAGGCATTTCTTTAAAAGGTGTTGGATTTAATTACGATTTTCCAGATGAAGAAGGCCCCGCACGTCACATATACACAGGAGAGTTCTTAGACAGTTTTTCTAAGTATGCTTCTCTTTCGCTGATACAAGAAGGAGACTTGCTTGTCACAACAGGTCTCGATGGGGTTTTCCCCAAGGGCCTAGAGGTTGCTTACGTTACATCTGTTGAGCCACTTGTTGAGGGAGCTTGCTCTTATAATATTACAGCAAAATCTCTCGTGGAAAATCTTGATAACTTGGCCTCTGTTACTATTTTGCCGCCTTATGAAATTGAGGAATATTAGATGATTGGCTTTCTCACTTCCCCTTCTCTTTCCCCTAGATTTCCATAGCGGTGGTAATCAGTGCTGGTTGCCACTTCTCTTAAGTAATGCAAAAGCTCAAATCTGCCGTTTGCAAGGACGGGAGCATGGGCAATGTGGGAAGCAGATTCACTTGCAGCTTTGATAAGCGCAGGAGTAGGCGCAGACAAAATACGGATGCGTTTAAAAACTCCTAGGCGGACGCGCTCTAAGAAATGCTCTTCCGTTTCTTGAATGAGTTTAAAGGTAACAAAGAGGCGCTTCCAAGATTCAGAAAAAATAAGAGAGCTTTGCTCTTTTGAAAAACTAACTTGGATAGGATTATTAAAACCTATAGCAGCAAGGCAGATTCTCAAAATATCTAGATGGGAATCATGCGGATAAATACGGAAGACAATGCCATGCTCTGGTTTATAGGATAGAAAGTTATCTTGCCCTACAAGTTTCGTGCTATCGTGAGCGTGTTGAAATTTCTTACCCCAGTGAGCGTAACTAGCAAAGCTTGCTTTCCAAGAGGCAGTCTCATCGGGAGATAATTTAACTTTTGCAGATAAGCGTTTGAAGTGTTCGATGAAAGAGCCTTGGGGGCTTTTTTCTTTTGGTAGAGAGTTTTGTGTAATGTGTAAGAATTGAGCAATGTAGTTGGGCCCCCCTGCTTTGGCGCCACTACCAAAGTGACTTGCTTTGCATCCACCAAAGGGTTGTCTTTGCACGATTGCACCTGTGATACTGCGATTGATGTAAAGATTGCCTGCCTCAATTTTCTTAAGCCATAAGGCTTGCTCTCTTTCGTCTAAGCTGTGCAGCCCCGATGTCAGACCATAGGGCGTTCCATTGACGAGGTGGATAGCATGTTCAAGATTTTTAGCACGCATCACTCCGAGAACAGGACCAAAAAATTCCGTTTTGTGCGAAAAGCTTCCCTCTTTTACACCGAGTTTAATGCCAGGAGACCATAAGCTTGGGTTGTTAGGGTTTTTTCTTGGTTGCACGAGCCACTCTTCACCTTCTTCTAAAGATGTGAGCGCAGTTAAAAGTGCGCCTTCTGGTGGATGGATGAGCGGCACAACTTTGGAAGAGAGATCCCACGCAGAGCCTATCTTTAAACTCTCTGCAGCATCTTTTAGATGTTTATGGAAAAGGGGATCGTCATAGACTTCTGCTTCTAATATGGCAAGACTTGCAGCGCTACATTTTTGTCCCGAATGTCCAAAAGCTGATTGAAGTAGGTCTTTGATGGCAAGATCTCTATCAGAAAGAGCTGTAACAATCAGGGCATTTTTTCCGCCTGTTTCTGCGGCAAGATCAAGGCCAGGGCGGAGTTTGAGAAATAACTTAGCAGTCGCAGTAGCTCCTGTCAGACACACCATATTCACGCGCTCATCTTTAATAAGTAAAGAGCCTACTGGATCATCGACACAGTTAATAAACTGCAGCACATCTTTGGGAATGCCAACATCCCACAACATATTGACAAGTACCCATCCAGAGAGCGCAGCTTCTGGTGCTGGCTTAAAGATGACGCAGTTGCCAGCTACAAGAGCTGCAAAAATGCCACCTGCAGGAATAGAAATAGGAAAATTCCAGGGAGGTGTAATGAGCACAGTTCCTTTGGGAGTGAGTGTGATATCTTTGTGCTCTAAGGTTTCTTGCATACTCTTCCAGTAATACTCAGCAAAGTCTATTGCCTCTGAGATTTCTGGATCAGATTCTAAAGGGGTTTTGCCACCATCAAGTAGCATGACTCCTACGAGATCACCTCTTTTTTCACGCATTTTTTGCGCAGCTAAACGTAAGAGCTCTGAGCGTTTTTCTAAAGAGGTTTCCTGCCATAGGCTTTCTGCTGCTTTGGCAGTTGTTAGAGCCTCATCAACATGGGTCCACTCAGCAAGGGTGTAGGTATATTTGACTTCTTGGGGATTAGAAGGATCAAATCCTTTCCCTTCTTGTTTACTTTTGGTGAGTTCTTTGCCTCCAATGACACAAGGCACGTGGGTTATTTTTTTGTTTTTCCATTCTTCAATAATTTTGTCTATCCAGATTTTATTTTTTATGAGAGAAAAATCTGTGTCAGCTTCATTCTCAAAAGGATCTTTTGCAGAAAGAGCAATAGGAGGCAGCGTTCTATCTTGGGTTCTACGGGGCTGAAGAGATGCTGACTGGATAAGATCGCAGGATTTTTCAAATAATTGCGCCTGCTCTTGCCACTCGTGCGTATAGGGTTTTAGTCCAAAGGTATGACGCAGAAAGTTATCTGGGCCTGTATTTTCATCGAGTCTTCGAATGAGGTAGGCAACAGCATTTTGAAAATCTTTTTTCGTTGCAACAGGGCAATAAAGCAACATCCCCTTAGCAACAAGGTGTACTACTTTGCGGATAGACTCTGCCATTCCTTCAAGCATTTCAAAAGAGACCTCTTTTTCTACTGCATATTCTGCGCGCAGTATGAGAGCAAACGCGATATCAAAAAGATTGTGAGATGCAATGCCGAGGTGCGCTGCCTTGGCATTTTCAGGAATACATCCGTAGGCCACCATACGTTTATAGTTAGCGTCGACGTCAGATTTTTTTTTGTAGGGTGCTTGAGGCCAGCCGCGCAGAGATGCTTCACAGTGCTCCATCGCAAGGTTAGCGCCTTTAACAATCCTGATTTTAATAGGAGCGCCGTGATTTTTGACGCGGTGCATTGCCCATGTTGTTAGCTCCTTTTGAATTTCATGAGAATCGGGCAGGTAAGCCTGTAGAACAATGCCCGCAGAAAAATGATGAAATTCTGGCTCTTCCAATACTTTTTTAAATAGCGCTACCGTGATTCTTAAGTCGCGGTATTCTTCCATATCAAGATTTACGAATTTAGGAGTTGTCGTTCCATCTCTATGTGTAAATTTATGCGCTTTAGCAACTCTGTAGAGTTGTCTTAACCTTTTTGCTAGGTGTTCAATTGTATAATCAAAAGCTACCAAGTTGATTTGGGAGAAGATGGAAGACACTTTGATGGAGACATACTCGATGTCATCTTGGCTTAAGTCATGTAAATAGAGGTTCACTCTTTTTTGAGCCTCTTCCTCACCTAAAATAGCTTCCCCAATATGATTGAGGTTTAATCGGATGCCTTCTGCCCTTCTTTTTTTAATATGCTCTGAAAGTGCATGTTTTTCTCCTGGTAACACGACAGTTGCAGTTTCTTTTCTCAGAATCCATGTTCCCAAAGGAACAAAGAAAAAGGAAAATGTTTTTCCAAAAATTTGAAACAGGTTTAAAGCCGCGCGTTTAAACAAAGAGAGATAACGAGGATTACCAAAATAGGAGAGAAGGTAGGTGAGTTGGTTAGCGATACGCTTATTGCTACTAGAGCGGAAGCATTGATCTGTCATGGCAGTTGTAAACGCTTTTCCTTTCAGATCGGACATCATTCTTGCCAATTCTTTTTGTCTACGCTTTTCTTGCCTTGTTTCGTTGCGGCGCGCCTCTGATAGTAGTAGAGCTGCGAGCGTAATCGATGTTTTTTGTCTTTGCTGGGGTGTCTGTACTTTTCCTTCTGCTAATTCTAGAATTTCTAGGGCCTTAAGGATATCTTCAGAGTCTTCTCTTGCCTTTGACATGTATTAAATTCCTTAGTACTGATACTTTCTTTCTGCATATCAAAAAACAGATAACCGACAAAGGATTTTTTTATTAGAAGTTAGCAGTTTCAAAAACGGTCTGCTAATTCTTGACAGAAAACGACAGAGAAAGTAATATCTTAACTCAAAGTAAGGTAGGTAAACATGTCGAAAATGATGCAATTTCACGAAGAAGCTCTTAGATCCATTCTTAAAGGCGTAAAAACGCTTGCAAAAGCCGTTATCGTAACACTTGGTCCTAAAGGAAGGAATGTTGTGATTAACAGAGGACCTGGATCTCCTCTTTCTACAAAAGACGGCGTGACCGTTGCCAAAGAAATTTCCCTCAAAGATAAATATGAAAACATGGGCGCGCAGCTCGTTAAAGAAGCCTCCATGAAAACTTCTGATGTTGCTGGCGATGGCACAACAACTGCAATTGTACTAGCAGAAGCTATATACGGAGAAGGCGTCAAGATGGTCATTTCTGGTGCTAATCCTATGAGTTTAAAAAGAGGGATTGAAAAAGCCGTCGAAAAAATGATAAAAGAATTAGACTCTATTGCTGTAAAAATTTCCAAACACGAAGAAGTGAAACAAATTGCAACCATTTCAGCAAATAACGATCCAGAAATTGGAGCCATGATTGCAGAGGCCATGGAGAAAGTAGGAAAAGATGGCACCATTACTATTGCGGAAGCCAAAGGGATTGACACGACTTTAGATGTGGTCGAAGGCCTCCAGTTTGATAAAGGGTACGCATCTCCTTATTTCGTAACAAATTCAGAAAAGATGACTGTTGAGCTAGATAATCCGCTCATTTTTATTACCGATAAAAAGATTTCTACCGCTAAAGAGCTCGTTCCCATTCTTGAAAAAATCATGGAGCCGGGTGCAAGACCTTTACTGATCATTGCAGATGACGTAGACGGTGAGGCGCTTGCTACTTTAGTGATTAATAAAATCAAAGCAGGTATCCCTGTTTGTGCTGTTAAAGCACCTGCTTTTGGAGATAGACGGAAAGCATTTTTAGAAGACATTGCCATTTTAACAGGCGCAACTGTTTTATCAGAAGAAGTGGGACTCTCTTTCGATGACTTCGATCTCACTCATCTAGGAAAGGCTAAAAAAGTCAACGTAGCCAAAGAAACAACGACGATTATTGATGGAGCAGGCTCTACTAAAAAGATCCAAGAAAGAGTATCTTTAGTCCGCCTTGAACTTGGCAGAGCAACTTCTGAATATGATATTGAAAAACTCCAAGACAGACTTTCTAAACTTGCTGGCGGTGTAGCTGTTATTAACATAGGCGCTGCTACAGAAACAGAGCTAAAAGAGAAAAAAGCTAGAGTAGAAGATGCTCTACATGCAACTAGAGCTGCTGTTGCTGAAGGGATTGTTCCTGGTGGAGGCGTTGCGCTTTTAAGAGCTATTAAGTCGCTTGAAACTTTAGATCTCCCAGATGATGAGCAAGCAGGTGTAGAAATTATTCGCAAAGCTGCTTACGCTCCAGCCATTGCTATTGCTAGCAACTGTGGAAAACAAGGCAATCTTATTGCCGAAAAAATCTTTGAAAGACAAGGCGCTTGGGGATATAACGGTCTTACAGATGAGTTTGCAGATCTCATCAAAGATGGCGTCATAGATCCTGTGCTTGTTACTAAGAGCGCTCTAACAAATGCAGCTTCTGTGTCTTCTATGCTTCTCACCATCGCCGCTATGATCACTGATAAACCTGAGCCCAAATCTAAAAAATCAGCAAACTCGATGCAAGGCATGGGCGGTATGGGAGGAATGGGTGGCATGGGCGATATGATGTAGCTTGCTTACGATGCTTAAAGAAAAGCTTGCCTAAAACTGATTTATCAGGGAAAATGCGGAACCTTGCACTGGTAGCTCAGTTGGATAGAGTACCCGGCTACGAACCGGGTGGTCGGAGGTTCGAATCCTCTCCGGTGCGAATTTTCTGTATATAAAATATGATAGTAAAAGTTTTTTCAGCAGGCCCCCTCGAGACAAATACAGTGTTATTGGCGTGTTCCAAGACGCATAAGGCAGCCATTATCGACGTCCCCTTTGAAAGCGTTCCTCTTCTGATGGAGGAAATCAAAAGAAATTCTCTTCAGCCTCAGATGATTTTATTGACTCATTCTCATTGGGATCATATTGGCGCTGCTATAGAGCTCAAAGAAAAATTAAAAATACCCATTTATATCCATGCAGAAGATGCCAAGAACTTAGAAGCTCCAGGATCAGATGGTCTTCCTCTATTTTTTCCTGTTAAGGGAGGAGTTCCAGATCACCTTCTCAAAGATGGACAACTGATAGAATTAGGATCGCTCAAAATAGAAGTGATCCATACCCCCGGCCACACTCCTGGAGGGGTTTGTTTTTGGATCAAGGATGAAGGAGTATTAATTGCTGGGGATACTCTTTTCCAAGGGACCATAGGAAAACTCAGTCTTCCTACAGGACGGCCGCACTTGATGTGGGAATCTTTAAAAAAGCTATCAAAATTACCTTCCCATACTAGAGTGATACCAGGACATGGAGAGGAGACCACCATAGGCGCTGAGAGTTGGCTTAGCGATCCTGAAAAAAAATTTGGAGGATGACATGACAAGTTTAATGATTGGAAAAGCAGCACCTCATTTTAAAGCAAGCGCTGCTCTAAAAGGTGCCGTTGTCGACAACTTTTCTTTAGATGCTTTTCTTGGAAAATACGTAGTATTTTTTTTCTATCCCCTTGATTTTACATTTGTTTGCCCAACCGAGCTACATGCATTTCAGGAAAAGCTTCAAGCTTTTGAAGAAAGAAATACACAGGTCGTCGGATGTTCTGTCGATAGCGCCTATTCCCATTTTGCTTGGTTAAATATGCCTAAAGCAAAGGGCGGTATTGAAGGCGTTACTTATCCACTTGTGTCAGATTTAAGAAAAACAATTGCCTCTGATTATCACGTATTGAACGAGACCCAAGGCATTGCTTATCGAGGTCTTTTTATTCTGGATAAGCAGGGATTTATTCGTCATCAATTGGTGAACGATTTGCCGCTAGGAAGATCTGTAGATGAGGCTCTTCGCATCATAGATGCCCTCATCCATTATGAGAATTTTGGAGAGGTCTGTCCGGCTAATTGGCAGGTGGGAAAAAAAACTATGGCGGCTTCTCAAGAAGGCCTAGAAACTTATTTTTCAGCTGTGAAATAATCGTAGAGATCCCTTTCAGAAAGAATGATCAATGTGCGGTGGATGGCACATAAGGTCACTGCTTCTTTAATGATTGTTTTGTCGCCGACGCCAGGAAGGCAAATGGCAGATAGGTTGTAGGGCAAATTATTATTTTTTAAAATGTGGAACCCTCTTAAGTAAGCTTCTCTACTAAAGCCCTCTTCTTCAACTCTGAAAAACACAAGCTCTTGCTTGCCGCTTAAGAATTGGATGGCAAATCTGATGCCTTGACTATCTTCAGGGGCATTGCCTAGAGCTTCAAAAAGTTGTATGAGGGAAGAGCATGGGAGAGGACGGCTATAGTCTCCTTTTTCTGACTCCCCAAATACAAAGACGCATTTCTTTTTCATGCCAACCTCTTTTTTTTGTCATACACACATGTAAAAAATATTTAAACATATTTTATATAAAAGCTTTGTAGACATTAAGAGATCCTAATAGGTAAAATCTAATAAAAACAGTTAATGGGTAATTTATGCGTAAATGTCTTTTGTTGTTGGTATTGGCCCTCATGGCGCAAGTTCAGGGATTGGAAATTCCTCAACAGGGGAATCTGCATATGGAGACTTTAGACAATGGTATTAAAGTTTGGTTCCAGGAAAATCCGACTCCTTCCTATATGGTATCCCTAAGAATTGTTTGGAAGACTGATGAAGGGATGACTATTGATGCGCTCGATTGTCCCTATGATCAAGATGAAATTGCTGATTTTTTTGAATTTACAAAAGACAATCAAGGTCCTTGCCCTAAAGATCTCGGCATTATTGCAGTAGGAGATTTTGATAAAAATCAAATGAAAACACTGGTTAGAAACCAGTTTAGTGATATGAAAGTGTGGGCAGAGGCAAAAATTACTGCACCCATTGTCATTAAATCTTTAGACGGCAACAAAGCAACCAATCTGATGCTGGCTTATCCTACTGCCTTACAAAGTCTAAAAACAGAAGAAGCTTTAAAAAAGCAATGGGAAATCTATTTTTTACAGAAACTAGTGCAAGGAAAGTTCAAAGAATGTTTCAAGGATAAGTGGATAGATTCTGTAGAATCGCGCTACCTTCCTCAGCCAGCTTGCATGGGAAAAGTCTACTGTGATGGACAAGATCCGCTTGAAATGTTGGTGGATTTTTTGATTGTAGTCCAAGATATTAGAAAAACAGGCTTTGTAGATGGAAGATTTAAAGCACTTAAAGCAGAAGCTCAAAAAAGTCTGCTTTCTATGAGTAGGAATTCTCCTGGAAATAACGACCTTGCTAATTACTATGCAGAGCAGTTTTCTTACGGTGTGAGATGTCCCCCTTACTCTTTTTTTATTACAACTTCCATGAATCTTATTTCAGAAATGGAGCTGCGCGATGTGAATCTTTTAATTGATCAGTTTTTAAAAGATAACAACCGGTTGGTAGAAATGAACTTAAGCAGCACAGCTCAAGCAAACGAAGGCCAAATTATGGAAGTTCTTGGGGCATTTACGGCTGATCAGTTCGTATTGGCAATAAGAGAAGACACTACAGGTAGTGAAAGAATATTAAATCATGCGCTTGCTTACATCCAGCTTCCTCTTAAACCAGAAGAATCTAAAGTTATTGGAGAGATTATTGAGGCAATTGGGAATCACGGATGGTTGTGGCTCGGGATGCACCAAGGGGAATTGAGAGACAAAGAAAAAAGAATCAAGCATGTTCATCCTATGCGATTTTTAGGAGAGGTTTTTTCTAATACTCATTTGAAGTCGTGTATGCGCCAAGTGGAAAAAGATTCCTTAATATGGAGCAATTTTCTCAAGGGTTTAAAACCTAACATGGAAAAAGAATACGATCGTAATAACCTTTTTCGACATGTTGAAGGTTTTTCTCAATCAGTAAGAGCCGATCCAGAGAAGGTGAAAGTATTTATCCAAAAACATGACTGGTCAGGACTTGTCAAATATCTTATTCAGGTATAATTATGAAAAAAACTATTTTATTTTTTTGTGCGATTGTCATTGGGGTGGGAGCTTGTTTAGGTGGGCACCTTGTTTATTTGTATTTCCATCTTCAATTCGAGCCCAAAGATTTTCGACATGAATTTGTTTTGCGCGATAATCCCTTAAGCGTAGCTCCAGATGAGGCGTTAAAAACGCAGGCCTATCAAATTCTTAACCAGAAATTTTCCTACCTAGGGCACGGTCATCAGATGACAGCCTTTGAAAGTGAAGATCATCGCTATGTGCTCAAACTGTTCAATCCAAGACCCGCATTAAATCCAGAAGCATTTCAAAGCATACGTGGGATGAAGCATATGTGTTCTTTGAAGTGG
Organism: Parachlamydiales bacterium; assembly: GCA_947474635.1. Taxonomy (GTDB): domain Bacteria; phylum Chlamydiota; class Chlamydiia; order Chlamydiales; family Rhabdochlamydiaceae; genus CANJJB01. The sequence goes on from CANJJB010000008.1 coordinate 11,562, forward strand.
ATCTCTGAAGCCTATTTTAAAAGAGCGTTTCTTATAAAGCGGCTGGTTCATTCCTACAAAATAGCTTTTGCGGAATTAAAGGAAGAAACGGGACTAGTGTATATACATTTTGATAATTCCACTTGCTTATCAAAAGCCGTTCATCTATCAACTAAAAAAGGGACGCATGAGTGGATACAATTAGATCAGGTCCCCTTTGTTTTACAAGTTAAAGCAGAGATTGCGGCAGAAAGGCTTAAGCATCTGGTATGCGAGAATAAGATTGAGGAAGTCAAAAAAACCTTAGCGAATTTATATGCTTTCTTTGATGCAAGAGCAAGAAAAGGGATAACAGACCGGCAACAAACTCTCTATAATAACTATGGATTTATTGGAGATAAGGTTGTTCAGATTGATGTGGGAAGAATAAAAAAAGATGAAAATATTCAAAAAATGCCAAGCGAAGAAATCAAACGCGTTTTTGGTCACATCAACAAGTTTTTACTTGCAAAGCATCCACAATTGTCACCCTTTTTTGTGGCAACAGCGCAAGATCCGGTATAGTTGCACCACCTCTAAAGAGCAATTAATATATGGATGAACATAGGCACGTCAATTACGTGTATTTTGCAGTCTTATTTATTGTTATTGCTTTCTTGCACATATGTCAGGTGTTTTTAGTCGACACAGATTCCGTACTCGACAGGCTGTTTTACATAACATACGCTCTTTGCCAATGTTTTCTAGAAGTGGGCATTCTCATTTTCTTAGGCAAATTTCTTATTAAAAAATTTCCAAAAAGTTTAAACCCCGTATTTATCATACTGACGTTTTTACTGCTCATTGTGCATGCTATTGATTTTCCGCTCGTGCGTATCATGGATTGGTCGATCTGGTATGTGCTAGATTTTGTAGCAGCAGAAAGTTTTGAAAATCTCCTTGAAATGCTCTATGCAAGTAACGTCTCCATTAAAACATGGATGACAGTAGGTATTGTCATTTTACTCTCATCTGGCCTCGGATTTGTATTTTTCCGCTTTACAGAATTGATTGCTAAAAAAAGGCCTTTGCATTTTTCTTATGGGAAAATCGCTATTAGCCTACTTACCATCACTTTATTTCTTGTGGCATTTGATCTTAAAACAGGGAAGGATGCATCTATTAGCAGCAAAGATAAGTTTGTCAAAACACTCCCTTGGAAGGCAACATTATTTTCCAATGATTACCCTATGATGGTTGTCAAAAACCGGGTTACAAGTCCTCCCAAAGAGCAAATTGTTTTAGCAAAGCTAAATCAGATAGCCATACCTACTCTAAAAAAACCCAATATTTTTCTATTTGTCATAGAAAGTTTGCGCAAAGATTTTGTAACAAAAGACGTAGCTCCTGCAATGAATCATTTTCGGGAGCAAAACATATCCTTTCCCCAAGCTTTTTCTTCAGCTAATGGCACGCAGCTTTCTTGGTTTTCTATTTTTCAGTCAATGTATCCTCTCCACTGGGGTAAAATGCAACCAGCAGCATGGAAGGGGGGCAGTCTTCCTTTAAGTATCTTAAAAAAAATGGGATACAAGATTCATCTCTATTCTGCTGCAAGACTTAGCTATTACCAAATGGATGACATGCTCCTTGGTAAGGATAAACATCTTGCTGATTCGATGAACCTGTTTTATCGGGATGATACAGGAGAGCCGTGGGAGAGCGACACCCAGTGTTTTCAAAAACTAGAAAGCGATATCACAGCATGGCAAAATGAAGAAGGGCATGTTTTCATTACTTTTTTAGATGCTACACACTTTGATTATAGCTGGCCCGCAACCGAGAAACCGAAGTTTTCACCGATTGTTGACCAAATTGATTATTTAAAAGTGTCTTATTCCAAAGAGGACCTAGAAGGAATCAAAAATAGATACCGGAATGCCATTTTTTACCTCGATTCCCTTTTTGGTTCATTCATCACCAAACTAGATAAGCTCCAGATGGGAGATGAAGCTGTTGTCGTAGTAACTGCCGACCATGGAGAAGAGTTTTTTGAGCAAGGCAATATTTTCCATGCTTCTCACTTGAGCAGCATGCAAACCGAAGTTCCGCTTTATTACCGCTTTGGAAAAGAAAGAGAGACATTTCTACCTGTGCAAGCTACCTTTACATCACACGTTGATATTTTCCCCTCGATCCTTGATTATGTTTGTAGAGATAATATATTTGCCGATTGGTTTGATGGAGAATCTGTGTTTCGAGATAAAAAAAGACCCTTTGTTATTACAGCTAGATACAATGCCAGCAGAGCTCCCTATGAGTTTTTTATTCATAACGGAGAGAGCAAAATAACAGCCAGGTTTATGAATCAGAAAAACATTTATAAATCGAATGTCTTACAGATCCTTTCCAAAAAAAATGGACAAGACAAAGATATACCTTTTGAAGTAGCTCATTTAGAGCAAGAATTTGGAGACGCTTTTGAACATCTTTTTTCTAAGAAGTAAGCTACTCAAGGGCGTAGACGCTTTTTTTTCTTTCACACATTTACTCTTTCATTACCGTCCCCATGAAACCATTGAGCCTCTCCATAATGCTGAAATTGATACCTTTAATCAGGAAAATGGTTTTTTTTCAGAAACAAGACCCATCATAGGAAGAGTTTCCGACTCTATTGAGGATGTTCATACCTGTGTCCATTTTTTAGAAAGGCTTCCCTCACTTATAACAGATGTTCCCAGATGTACACTCGCTTCTCTAGAAGTCCTCATCAAGGGAATTGCCTACCGGAATCTATCAAAAGGTATGGAAATACCCCTTTACGAGTATGGACATGTGAATCACTATATCGTCGATCATGTCTTTGTATTATGGGGAGGTATTCCCTCTTTTGGACTTGTTCCCAAAGACAAAGGGGTGCCGATCCTTCTTTTCCGCGGAACAGATGCCTCCTTTAACTCCATGAAAGCTTGGACATCTATAGTCAGTGACTTTGATGTCAGAGGCCCTGGCTTTTCTGTCTATCAATACGCAAGAGACGAGATTCAAAAGTGGCTGAAAGATAAAAACGCACGGGCCATGGGATATAGTTTAGGAGGAGCCCTCGTTTCCTACACAGTCATATTGGATGGCGATTTGTTAAACCCTCACATCCCTTCCATTTCTTTCAATGCCCCCGGCCTTTTTCCCCATGTACGAAAAAAATGGAACAAAAACACCTATCATCCACCCCTCCACTCTTACACCGTGACAGGAGATCCTATCTCTAAAGTAGGCTCACTCATCGGTAATGTCCAAGAGTTTTCTTTCCCCACCCGCAAAAAACCCCTCGAACTACACACCAGCCTGCTTTTTCCCTCCTAAATTAATGCCACTTCAGATAATCTGAAGTAAAACTTTAGATTATCCGAGGTGTATGTTTAGACGACTCTTAAAGCCTTATATTCAAGAACTTGCGTTAAAGTACCCTGTGGTTACTTTGCTAGGGCCCCGGCAATCAGGCAAGACAACGCTTGTGCGTGAAGCATTTCCTCAAAAAACCTATGTTAATATGGAAGATGCTGAAAATAGGGCACTTGCAACCTTGGACCCCAAGGGTTTTATGCAGGCATATCCACAGGGAGCCATACTAGATGAAGTCCAAAGGACCCCCCATCTTCTGTCCTATATACAGGTGCTTCTAGAGGAAAGAAAAGATGAGCGGGGGATGTTTATTTTAACAGGCAGTCACCAAGCAGAATTGCATGCAGCTGTTGCACAATCCTTAGCAGGCAGAACCTCCATTTTACGCCTTCTTCCGCTTAGCCTTCAAGAGATACGGGGGGCCAATATCACAGACCCTCTAGAAGAGATTATTTTCAAAGGTGGATATCCTAAGATCTATAAAGACAACCTGCCCGTCTCTAATGCCTACAGTAGTTATTTCCAAACATATGTCGAAAGAGATGTGCGGAAAATTTTAGAAGTGAAGGATCTCGTGCAATTCGAAAGATTCATCAAATTAACCGCTAGTCGGATTGGGCAGTTGATTAATTATGCTAGCCTGGCAGCTGATGTCGGAGTGTCAGCAGTTACCATTAAAGAGTGGCTGGCTGTTTTGGAAGCAACGTATATTGTAACACGTCTTGGGGCCCATTTTGACAACTTTGGTAAAAGATTGATCAAATCTCCTAAGTTATATTTTACAGATACTGGGCTTGCTTGCTACCTTTTGGGTATTGATTCGGCAGCGCAGCTAGCTAAAGATTCTATTTATGGTCATTTATTTGAAAACTGGGTTGTGTTAGAGCTGATGAAGAGCTGTTATAACCAAGCAGTAGATCCTAGGTTCTATTTTTATCGAGATGTTTTAGGAAAAGAAGTGGATATATTGCTGCAGCGCGGTAGCCAGCTGATTCCTATTGAAATTAAAAGCAGTAAAACATTTTCTCCTGTTTTCTTAGAGGGACTGCAGTATTTTCATGAGCAAACTCCAAAAAAAGCTGAAGGCGGAGCTCTCATCTATGGAGGCGCGCAAACGCAAAAGATAGGGGACTTCCAACTTCTAAATGCGGAAAATTGTACACAGTTGATGCTGCTCTAAGTTCTTTTCAAAAACAGGCAAAAGACAACAAGCGCGCCCAAAGCATTAAATATGGCAAAGGGAAGGCCCACTATACTCTTAGGTGTTGCAGAGCAGAACATGCTTTGATAATTCCACAATGTCGGAGTGTGGATCTTGGAAGGGCAGGTGTAGTAAATGAGCCCGGATTGAATGAAGATGTGGATCATTGCAAGCGTAAAAAGCACGATGAGTAATATTTGGCACGTGACGACATAGGATGTTTTAAATTGGCTAAAGACTCCCAATATGCCATTGAATGCGATCAGGAGAAGAAGATACCTTTGCATGAGGCATAGTGAACAAGGTGGGAAATGAAAAAAGACTTCCGCGCCCCAAGAAAACAATAGATAAACTAAACAAAAACCCAGCAAAATAAAGAAGGGAAGCTGGCAGTCTGTTCCTGTTTTAATCTTGTATGGAGATGACTTCAATAGTAGCATTGTATTCCTTTAGTAGTTTTTCTAATTCTTCTTTTTCCCCATAACCATACCATTCTTTGCGGAAAGAGTTGCGCTTGAACTGTCTTTCTTTTAGAAGCGCTTTTGCTTCCTGAGACTCTTTCTTAAAGGAGACGGCTAGTTGTTGGGGGGTATTATGTATATCTGCTGCAAAGGCTTTTGTTCCGCTTGACTCCCATCTGTTTAAAATGGATGGGCTGTGAGAGTTGTCTTTGATTTCTAAGAAAGCTCCAAAAAGAATATTCTCGCTAAGATTGCCTATGCCTGTTTTTGAAACGAGCTCTCCCAACTTAATCAGCTTTCTTATTCTGATTTTTCGCTCCTTTTCTCTAAGGAGTTTTTCTCTTTTTTCTAGCACAGCTTTTTTCAAAGCTAGCTTTTCTTTTTTTTCGATGAGTTCTTCTGTCTTCATACAATTTGTCGTTAAAGCAACTTCCCAAGTTAGAGGAAGTTCGCGTTATAAATCATTGTATGATATATCAGACATTTTTAGAAAGAAAAATGTTTGCGCGAGTATTAATACGATTTGGTAGATGACTTATTAATCATGACATCTACACATTGCATAAATACCCGGAGCGTGGGATTTTTTTCCCCATTCAACATGTCGTAGATAGTAGCTCTAGAAATACCAACATCTTTAGCAAAAACAGTCTTGTTTGCCGATTTAAGATAGGCTTTGATGACATCCATCATTTGCTGAATTTGATTTCTTTTAAAGACCTCTAAAATGGCCTGTAGTATGAGGTGCTTATTTTTGGCTATTTTTTCAGGAGGATGAGAGTTTTTTGTTTTTTTTGCTTTTAAGGAAGGGGAGCGTTCTTGTTTCCCTAAATCAAGTAGGATTTCGTGGACACAGTTTACAAAAATCCGCAACGTAGGATTTTTCTTTCCGTTCAACATGTCATAAAGAGTTGCTCTAGAAATACCGACTTTTTTAGAGAATGCACTCTTGTTTGTGGATTCGAGGTATGTTCCAATAACAGTCATGATGGGAGGCAGGTTATTGTTTTCAAAGATGTCTAAAATAGCATCAACAACATGATTGTTGTCTGGGTCAACACAGGAAGGTGTTTTTTCAGTTTTTGCGTTTGTCGGTTGTGTTTTCAATTCAAATGCCTTTTTCGTTTTTAGCAAGCGCTGTATGTATTAACTAACACTTCACCAAACTCTATGTTTTGTGAATCAGCCGATCTTATCAAGACTGGGTATTCTTTTGAAGAAGATCCTCCAAAAATCTCTATTTTTAAACATATCATTTCGGAAAATAGTGTTTAAAAATTGGCTAAGACAATCAAAAATGGTTGCAAAATACTTGGATATTACGCAATATGCAAAGACTACTTTTGATAACTTTGTTTTTGCGTTAAAAAAAATATCAAATTTTTTAGGAGGAACAATGGCAATCGGATTTGCTAGGATAGAGTTTGTGAAGAGATCTGCCGGAAAAAATGCCTGCGCAAAGTCTGCCTACAATCTAAGAGGCAGGATTCAGTTCGATGGCAATTGTGTATATGGCCCCAAAGAATTCGACTGGTCGTTAAAAGAGCCCCCTGCATTTCATGACATCCTGCTTCCAGAAGGTGTTCATCCGAAATTCAAAGATGCAGCCGCACTGTGGAATACCGCTGAACAAAAAGAAAAAAGATATAATTCGCAAGTCGCAATCGAATTACTACTTGCACTTCCTGATGACCAAGAAATCTCTTTAGATGATCGTATCGAACTTGCACAAGACTTTGTGCATGCCCACTTTGTCTCCAAAGGGCTTGCTGCTCAAATAGACATTCATGCTCCTGAAGAAGAAGAGCGCAACTGGCACGCCCACGTGCTTATAACAACACGCAGATTTAAGAATAGTGGCCTGGAGTTAGAAGATCATAAAGCTCGAGATCTCATGCCCAAGGTGTGTTTTGGTAAAGTGGTAGAAGGCCCCGATTGGGGGCATTTTTGGACACTTGCCCAAAACGCTTTTTTTAAAGCAAAAGGTCTCTCTTTAATTGTCGATAAAAATGGAGTGGTGCCTCAAGAGCATTTAGGCCCCGTACGCATGAGAGGACAAGCCTTTGACATCATGCGTGAACATGCAAGGCTTTTAGAAGAAAATAAACGTCAGTCGCAAGACCCTACCCGCATTCGATTTGCCTTAACTAGAAAAGAAAAAACCTTCACATCTATAGACGTAGATGCATTTTTGCATAAGCATGTGCCGTCTGCTCTTCACGCAAAACTTAAGCGTAAGCTGCTCTAGGGCCCAGCTCTTTTTCAATTTCAAGCAGGCGGTTATATTTTGCAACTCTCTCGCTGCGAGAAAGAGAGCCTGTTTTTATTTGGCCTGATTGTGCTGCAACAGCAAGATCTGCAATCAGCGTGTCTTCTGTTTCCCCCGACCTATGAGAGATGATCGTCTTATACCCCGACTCTTTAGCTATTTTGATTGTTTGAAGAGTTTCTGTCAGAGTACCGATTTGATTGAGCTTAATCAAAATGGCATTGCCCACATTTTCCTTAATCCCTCTTTTTAAAAAGATAGGGTTTGTGACAAAGATGTCATCTCCTACGATTTGAATAGTAGCCTTTACCGCAGCTGTCAGCTCTTTCCACCCTTCCCAATCATTTTGATCTAAAGGATCTTCGACAGAGTCAATAGGGTAATCTTTGCAAAGCTTTTGAATATACTCGATTTGTTCTTGAGAAGATTTAGAGCGGTATTTTTTTGTAGCAGCATCATAAAATTCAGAGGCTGCGCAGTCAAGAGCAAGTGAGATCTCTTTTTCTGCTTTATATCCTGCCTTTTCAATTGCTTCCAAAATAAGATCAAGTGCTTCTTCATGAGAGCGCAAGGGAGGTGCAAACCCTCCTTCATCTCCCACAGATGTAGAGTACCCCTTTTTTTTAAGAAGCATCTTTAACGTATGAAAGACTTCAGCGCTTAGTCGGATAGCTTCATGAAATGAGAGCGCTCCAATAGGACGGATCATGAACTCTTGAAAATCAAGACCATTATTGCCATGCACGCCGCCATTAATAATATTGATCATCGGACAAGGAAGTAAATGCGCCTCTTTTCCTCCCAGGTATTGATAGAGTGGTTTATGGGAAGATAGAGCTGCTGCTTTTGCGCAGGCAAGGGAAATCCCCAGTATAGCATTGGCTCCATACTTAGATTTATTTTCTGTGCCATCAGCTTCAATCAAGGATTTGTCGATTGCTGCCTGTTCATGGACATTTTTTTTAAGCACGCACTTTGCTAAAGGCCCCTCTACATTGCAAATAGCCTCTCTAACACCTTTTCCAAAATAGCGCGTCTTATCTCCATCGCGCAGCTCAAGTGCTTCATGTTCACCTGTTGATGCACCTGATGGAACAGCTGCTTTTCCTACAGAGCCATCCTCGGTTGTGACAAACACTTCCAATGTAGGTGTGCCTCTTGAATCCAGAATTTCTAAAGCCTGTACAGACGTAATTAAACTCATTTTACCTCTTCAATTCATACATTAAAATAGCGCCAGCGCTTGCAACATTTAAAGACTCCACATCTTTTTCCATCGGAATAGAAATCGGATTGCCCTGCTTTTTAGACCAAGAAGAAGGTCCTAAAGATTCATTTCCTAAAATCAACGCAAGGGGATGTTTTGCTTTCAGATCTTGTAAGGAGGTTCCCTGAAGATCTGCCACATAAGCTGTCATCTGATTTTCTTTTAGTAACTCTTCGAGCTCTTCATAAGTGCCTTCTTGCAGGGGTAAAAAGAAGCAGGCGCCTTTTGAGGCCCTGATGGCTTTATCATTAAAGGGGTCTGCCGAATGAGGGGTCAAAAAAACTCCTTCCCATCCTAGAGCCAGCGCTGTACGCAAAAGAGTGCCTAAATTTCCTGGATCAGAGATTCTATCTAGCACCAGCATGCTTTTTATTCCTTTGAGGGGGCGCTTTTCAGGAAGAGCAATTTCTGCTGCGATTCCTTCTGGCTCTGCCAAAGAAGTGACTTTCTTAAGGATCTCAGGCGTTGCAAGAAAGGTAGTTTCTGCTTCAATCCCTGGAAAATCGTGATCGATAATCAAAGTTTTTATGTCAAAAAGACAAGAAATTTCTTTAACAAGACGTTTCCCCACGATCACAACGCTTTTTTCTTCCATACGGAATGATTTATCCTGGCGAAGTTTGACAAATCGTTTTACAATAGGGTGCTGGGTACTCGTAATTTTTAGCATAGGGCTATGATGGCACAATTCACATTCAAGAGCAAGATTCTCTCCGGTTTACTCGCTGTTTTACTTTGCGGAGCGTTTGTTTTTTGGAATATATCTCATAATTCAAAAAGATTTTCCCCTTCTAAAGTGTCGGGCTTTTTGCCTCATCATCCTGAGTGGGATGTGCCCCTTACTTCAGATGCACAGGCAACTCTTAGCCATGTGTTTAACCAGCCTTTTTCTTACCTAGGAGTGGGCGTTCAGACTTTTGCTTTTGTATCTCACGATGGCAAGTATGTGATCAAGTTTTTCAAAGCTCCCCCTGCAAGTACCCAAGAGAAGTATGAAAAAAGAATGGATAAGCTCATCATTGCTCTAGATGCCTATTACATGGCCTATCAAGAGATACCTGAAGATACAGGACTCCTATTTGTTCACCTCACTCCCACCACTCATCTCCAAAAAACAGTCATGGTCTCTGACCGTTCAGGAAAAAAACATCTCATCGATTTAGATACCGCGCCGTTCATCGTCCAAGAAAAAGCAGAGCTGATCTTTGATCGCTTTAAAAGGCTTATTCTCCGCGGAGATGCTAAGAATCTCAAAACATCTGTCACAGCCGTACTCGACCTTGTTAATAGACGCATTCAAAAAGGCTTTACAGACGATGATAAAGCAGTCACCCACAACTACGGCTTTGTAGGCGACCGCCCGATTCACTTTGATATCGGCAGGATGCATAAAGGGGAGCGTGAAGGTGAGTACGAGTACATTGTGGATAGAATCGATTCTTGGCTTCTTCAAGATGCAGAAAAATAAAAAAGCCATTCCCCCTCATCGGGAGAATGGCCCTGAAGCAGATATTTTATTTACAAAACATCTGAGGTTAAAAATCAAAGCGTCCAGACACCGTTAGGCCATGGAGATAAATATCTCCCACCCAAGAAGTTGTAAGTGCTGACATCACATTCATCTTAAAGAACGCTTGGAAATCATACGTTGCAGTAAAATCGATGTGATATTTTTGGTCAGAAAAATACATGCCCCATCCAAACCCAAGGTCGTATTCTAGATTAGCACGCAACGCGCTAAACTGAGGGATCTTAACAGGAGCCGGTCCTACAATGAAAGGAGTAATATTGTTTGCTTGGGTCTCACGATATTTAGTTCCATTGGAAGTGTATTTAGTATACAACAAACTGCCAGTACCAGAGCCAATGATACGAAACTCTTTATAGAGTAGCCACTCCAAATCAGCTCCTAAACGAGGCCCAATTCCCCAAAGATGTGATTGATAATTATATTCAAAAAAGCCTTCCAGATCAACCTGAGGCGAAGTATTCTCTATCATGAAGGTGTAAGGGGTTTTCTTTTTCATGTTTTGTTTTAATGTTATCCCGCGGAGGCCCATAAGAGGGGAAACAATCAAGCGTTTTCCTTGATAAAATGGGCGCTGAAGACTTAAATCAAATAGATTAAGATGAAAAGACCATTTGGTATATTGGGGAGTGTTGTTCGCCCCAGACGACGTCCAGCTATCCTCCCATATGTCTGTTGCGCCTGTGTGGTAGTGTGTTGTAATTTCTTCGCTTATGCGTGTCCACTCTGAAACGATAGCCCAATCATCAAAAGGTGTGTCAACGCCGAATCCAACTTTAAAACCTGGTCGATAAGCAAACCTTGGGCTCAGTTGTGTTCCGGATGTTATATTAAACCAGTCAGGCATACTAGGATCGGGGATCTGAGTCTTATAATCAATTCCAGCCTCCAAGAACTCCTCACTCACATGCCAATAGATAAAGCTAGCATCGACAAAGTAATCCCATTTGTGGGTGTTGATAGCAGCTGGATAATTATAAGCAGGAGGAACTGTTGTGTGTTCTAGATCGAGACCACGTGTGACGGGCACAGTAGGTTCGTGGGGGGGGGGGCATCAGCGAATGCAGATGCACACGTTAGTGTAAAAGCGCTTAATAACAATTTCTGGATTCTTTTCATGGAATTACTTCTTTCTTTCTAGTTTTTGGTTAAGGATCTGATGTTGTCTTTGAGACATCTGGGTATTGGAATCTTGCTGAACACGGTGAGAGACGATATCGCGGGTAAGAGTGATTTGTTTGAGGTTAGAAACGTGGGGTAATTCATTGTCGATGGGAAGGAAGAGATTGTTTTCTGCAAAATAATGTAGAATTTTTTCGATGCCAGAACGGCGGATGATCATCGAATAGCATCCAAAGCGCATGCCAACTTCTGTGCAGACTTCATTGATGGGATAGCGACGTTTATAAAAAGAAAGATCGCACCTAGGAGCCCCTGGGCGGGCAATGACTGAAGTAGGAGGACGTCTTATACCGTAAGAATCTTTTGTTTCAACGTCGGTATATAAAATGTCCCAATCGATTCCGTTTTGATCTAAGGAAGAGATCAGGTCAGATAGGGCTGAAGGGTTGTTTTTTACATCGACATCATCTTCCATGACCCAGATGGTGTTATAGCCAGAAATATATGCATCTTGGAGAACGGAGATATGGCTGAGTAAGCAACCAATGCGTCCTTGATTCATCACTCGAGATAGTGGAGTAGGTTGAAGGTTAGAAACAAGAGAGGAAGGTAAAGACCATCCATCAATTGCATCAAAACGGTAGGGAATGATGCCGTAATTTTTAAGCCTGCGCAAAGAGAGCGCTAATTTATCAGTGCGCGTTTTTAGATTGATCATGTAGATGAAGTCAACGCCTGCAATGGATGTGCAGCTTTTATTCTCTTCACAGGGGCGCAGGTTCTCTTGCCAAGCGGATTCCAATGGATGGCTAAGAAAAATAAGTGCTAGAAATAGAAAAAAACGGACAGCTTTTCTACAAATCATGATACCCCTAATCGAAGCGCACTATCATAATGAAATATTCGTTTGTTGTGAAACGTTTTTTTAATATGAAAAAATCTCATAGTCTGTGAGACAATTTGAAGTGCTTTTATTTTTCTGAGTTCCAGAGAGGGGATTGTTTAAGAAGAGCAAGTACTTCTTGGGGATCTTCAAGGTTATGATTAACGGAGAGTTTTTCGGCTTCTTTTAAGAGAAGGCCGAGATGTTTTCCGGGAGATATGCCTGCTTGTATCAGATGCTCTGCAGAGAGAAGAGGGTGATGAGATTGGATACGCGTGATAGCTTTTTCTAAGACAGATCTGCGCGTTGCGTGCTCTTCTAAGAAAGAGGTTTTTTCGCTTGAAGGTAAGTGGGCTGCCATGATGTCTATCGCAAGAGATGCGTGAGGGTTTGCATAGAGATGGGCCCATTCGATGAGCTCGAGATTTTCTTGCCAATCTTTTGGCATGCGCAAAAGTGTTTTGGCATGGTGCAGGTACTGGACCAGCTGTTTATCGGGGTTGGAGAGTTTTAAATATTCACAGAGTTTGATGAGTTTATCTAGAGAGTCGTTTGGGAAAAGCTCTAAGAGCTCTGCGATGGTGGGAGCGTTTTTAGGAAAATGTTGCAATGGCAGGAGGCGCTTTTCAATTTCTTCGATGGAAAGATTTGAGAGATCTGGGAAAATGGTGGGAAGTAGGCCCAGTTTGTGAAGAAGGATAAGGCCCTGATCAAAATGGGAAAAAAGAGACATCTTTTTAAATTCTAGAAAGACACGTTCAATTGCAACAGAGGGGAATAAACTTTTTGCATGATCTAATATAGCGCTAATGGTGGAGGGGTCAATGGGAAAATTAAACCGCGTAGAGTAGCGCACAGCGCGCATCATGCGGAGTCTATCTTCTAAAAATCTATCATGGGGATTGCCAATTGCTTTAATGATACCTTTTTCAATGTCAGCTTTGCCACCAACATAATCGTAAAGTGTGTCTGTAAGAGGATCATAGAAGAGGCCATTGATTGTAAAATCTCTTCTCTGAGCATCTTCTTTGGGTGTTGCGGGCTTAATTCCTTGAGGTCTTCTTCCGTCGAGTGTCGGCTCATCTGTCCGAAAAGTTGCGACTTCAAATTGATGGCCCTCTTCTACAACGATGATAATACCAAACGCAATCCCGACAGGAATAGTTTTTGGAAAAAGTTTAGCTACTTCTTCCACAGAAGCAGATGTTGCGATATCAATATCATCAGAGGAGCGGTGCATTAAAAAATCGCGCACCCATCCTCCGGCAAAATAAGCAATGTGGCCGGCGGAGGCGAGTTTTTTTACAATGCGGGTAGCAGTTGCTAATTGTGGCATTTCTTGAGCATACAAAAACTCCCATTTTTTGATACCATAATTCCTGTGACTATTCAGATGGGAACTGGACCCAAGTCCTAAACCACAGAGCTCACAGAGAACACAGAGGCCGCAAGATGCGGCAAGAAAAAGAAGAGCTTATCTTTCTTTGCCGCGTCTTGCGGCCTCTGTGTTCTCTGTGAGCTCTGTGGTTCAAGAATTTGCGTTTAACTAAGGAGATTTGAATAGTTACTCATCACCTTAAGTAAGAGGCGCGTTTTGAGTCGTATACAGATTTTATCAGAAGAGACGATCAATCGCATTGCTGCGGGTGAATCGATAGAGAGCCCGGCATCTGTTGTGAAAGAACTTGTAGAAAATGCGATAGATGCGGGATCAAAGCGCATTTTTGTTGAAATCAAGGAGGGTGGATTTCAACTGATCCGGGTGATTGATAATGGGTGCGGGATGAGTCCGGATGATGCGCTCTTGTCACTTGAGCGGCATGCGACATCGAAAATCAGGGAAGCAGATGATTTATCTTCACTTGTGACAATGGGATTTAGGGGTGAGGCGCTTGCGTCTATTAGCGCGGTATCTAAATTATCACTGACAACAGCTACCTCCGATGCTCCGGGAACGAAAATTGATAGTGAAGGAGGCAAGGTGATTTCACTTGCTCCTTTTCCGAGACGCCCAGGAACAACGATTGATGTACGCTCACTTTTTTACAATGTTCCTGCCCGTAAGAAATTTCAGAAATCCTCTAGCGCTTCCGCAGCAGATGTGCACCGTCTTTTGATCACGCTTACGCTTGCTCACCCTGAAGTTACCTTTGAATTTGTAAGTCAGGAGAAGGAAGTTTTTTCTTTTGTGAGCACTAGCGAGCAAAAGGTTCGGATAAGGGAAGTTTTTGGTGAGGAGTTTGTAAAAGAGATGAAAGCAATCGATGTGAAAGTAGGAGAGTATCATATCAAGGGCTTCCTCGGATCTCCTATGCAGTCAAGGTTAAATAGAACAGGACAGTACACATTTATCAATCGTAGGGCGGTTACAGCTCCTCTGATTTCTTTTGCTGTGAAAGATGGGTACGGTATGCGTCTAGATTCAGATCGCTACCCTGTCTATATTTTACATGTGGGCCTTCCTCCAAGTGTAGTTGACGTGAATGTCCATCCTCAAAAAAGGGAAGTGCGTTTTCAAGAGGAGCAGTTTTTAAAGCAGATGGTAAAAGAGCAGATAGAGCAATCCTTTCAGTCTTCTAGCCCTAAGCAGTCGGTTACTTTTTCTTGTGAAAAGAAAGAGGATATTTTTGCAGACTGGTCAGCTTCATTAACTTTAAGAGAGACGGAAGAAAAGGAGGAGGTTTCTTTTTTTTCTTGCAAGCCAGAGCTTCAGTTGATTGGTCTTTTTCAGCACTATCTTCTTTTAAGGCTCGAGGGGCTTGAGTCTTTTGTTGGGAAAGAAGATGAGGGGGGAGCGTTATGGATGGACCTTATGGCAGCAAGTGAGAGAATCACTTTTGATCTTTTAACAAAAAAAGAGGAAAAAAAGATTTCTCAAGGGTTACTCATTCCTGTGGTTGTCGATTTTGCAAGGGATGAGGTGGTAGAGATCGAAAGAAAGCTCACAGAAATTGAAAAGATGGGTTTTGCAATACGCCTTGTAAGCAAGCAATCGTTTATTGTAGAAGCTATACCTCCTTTTCTTTCTGCTCAAGAAATACCAGATGTTTTAAGGCAACTTGCTGGAGAAAAAGATGAGGCAAGCAAGATCGTTGCAAAATTTGCTAGAGGGAGAAAAAAAACGTTTGTGTTACAAGAAGCTTTAGCCCTTGCAGAGAAAGTTTTGCAGCTGCCAGCGCCTCAGTTAACGCCTTCAGGGGCCCCTATTATTGCACTCATGAGCGACAATGACATTAAAAAACTGTTTCAGTGAAAGAATAGCCCGGTTTCAAGCGTTTTTGAAAAAAGAAAAGGTAGAGGGGTGTGTCATTGACAATCCCATCGATCTTTTTTATCTGACGGGTTTGAGCCTTTCTTTGGGAAGGCTTGTGGTGGTAGCAAAGGGAGCCACTCTTTTTGTCGATGGAAGATATTTCCAAATGTGCCAGCAAAGCTCCCCTGTCAAGGTAGAAAAAAGCTCTCAAGAAGGGCTTAAAAAGTTTTTAAAAGGAATTAAAACGCTGGGGTTTGATAGCGCCTATACCTCTGTTGACAACTGCGATCATTTACAAAAGCTATTTCCTAAAAAATTAAAAAAAATCCGGGGTCCTTTAAAAACAATCCGGGCAATTAAAGATGCAGATGAGATAAGCGCGCTGAAAAAATCAGCAGATCTTCTGTGGAAAGGTTTTTTGTATATTCGGAAGATCTTGAAAGAGGGAATCACAGAAGAGGCGGTTTCTAAAAAATTTGAGGTGTATTGTTTAAATAATGGGGCAGCAGGGGTTGCCTTTGAGCCAATCATTGCGTTTGGAGAAGGTAGCGCGCTGCCTCATCATAGAGCGGGAACGAGATGCTTGAAGAAAGGGGATATTGTACTGGTAGATATTGGAGTTATTGTGGATAAGTATCACTCTGATATGACGCGCACTTTCTATTATGGAAAGAAAAATCCGCAGTTAGTAGCAATGGAAAAAGTTGTGAAAAGAGCGCATAAGGCAGCTCTTAAATTATGCCGCCCTGGAACAAAAGTAAAAAATCTCGATCTTGCAGCAAGGCAAGAGATGAAGAAATCTGGGATGGAAGATTTATTTGTTCATAGTCTGGGGCATGGTGTGGGGCTTGAGATCCATGAGTTTCCAAGAATTCGAAAAGAGGGAGACGATCAGGATGTTGTTTTAGAAGCTGGTATGGTAATTACCATTGAACCGGGTCTATATTTACCTGGCGTTGGAGGTATTCGGCATGAAGATACAATTGTGATCACTCCTAAAGGATATGTGAACTTCTATGATTAAGACTTTTAAGAGATGGACTTTTAGGAAAAAGGTCTTTTTTACGCAGAGCGGGATCTTTTTATTTTTCATGTTAGTCATGTTTCCTGTAGGGAGGAAAGCTGTCCATCAGATTGTGAAAAATTCTCTAGAAGAGACCTCTGCTGATCTTATTATCGAATTAAAAAAACAAAAAAATGAAGCAGGGATGATTGATTATCTCAAGAATCAAGATCCCTTTGTCTTTTTTAATGTAGGACTTATCAATGATAAGCATGAGCTTATCTATGATGTCTATTTAGTCAAACAGCTCAAAGAGGAGTTTGAACCTTTGCATCCCACATCTCACGTGGAGGTGACAGAGGCTTTTGCAAAAGGTAAGGGATACGACATTGGATGGTCGGAGATTTTTGATCGCAAGCTTGCGTATGTTGCAATTCGTTTTGATTTTAAAGATAAAGTTTATGTGCTGCGTACGGCGTTTCCTTATTCTCAAGTAGAGATATTGGTTAGTAATTTCCAGCTGGGCATGTTTACGTTTGAAGTTTTATTCCTGGTGGTTTTTACGTTGATTACATGGTGGATTTTTGTTCGCTTTAGCAGGCCTATTCAAGAGATCATTGAAGCCATTCGACCTTATCGTGAGGGATCTGTAAGTACAGTCCCAAGAATTATGTTAAAGTACCCTTTTAGCACCGATTTTAAACAGCTGGCTTCAACATTGAACTCTTTGTCTGAAAAAGTTCAAAGGCAAATCGAAAGTGTCTTAGAAGAAAAAAATGAAAAAGAAACGATTCTTGAAACGCTCGGTGAAGGGGTGATTGCGGTTGATAAAACAGGTATTGTGCGCTATCTCAATTTGACAGCGAGTAAAATGCTCGGGATCTCTCCCAAGCAGCTGCTGGGGGTTTCTTTTTTAGAGCATGCAGAAACGCCTCGTTTCGATCTTTTAAAAAAATGCCAAGCGCTCTTATCTATTGCTCAAGAAGAGGGTTCCATTGCTATGGACTCTATTTTTTTTGAAGAGGCGCAAAAAAAACAGTACCTTGATCTTATTGTAGCCACTAAAAAAGATGGGCTAGGAGCGGTGATTGTTCTTCAAGACAAGACGAATCACTATAAAGTGTTAGAAATGGGAAAAGAGTTTGTTGCCAATGCTTCTCATGAACTTCGTACACCGATTACGATCATTAAAGGCTTTGCAGAAACGCTCCAAGAGATGTCAGATATTCCTCCTGAGCTTTTTGCTGATATCTTAGAAAAAATTGTGCGCAACTGTGAGCGGATGGATATGCTTGTTAAAAACTTTCTGACGCTAGCAGATATTGAAAATCTTTCAGAGAGCAGGTTCCAAGCATCCGATTTAGAAAAAGTGATTTCTAATTGTAAGGAGACGTTGCTATCGCTACATCCGGGCGTGAAGTTAGAGGTGCGTAGTCTTAAGGGTAAAATAACAGTGCCTATCGATCCAGATCTAATTGAAATGGCGCTCATGAATATTCTAGCCAATGCCGTAAAATATTCTCCTCCGCCTGCGCATATTATTTTGGAAGTACAAGAAAAAGAGAGCAATGTAGAGATTAAGATATCTGATAGAGGTATTGGGATAGCGGAATTAGATCAAGAGCACATCTTCGAGCGGTTTTATACGGTGAATAAATCCCATACTCGAAAGTTGGGCGGTGCAGGCCTTGGGCTGTCAATTGTAAAAACGATCATTCAAAAGCATCAAGGGTCGATTGGTGTAACCTCTGTTCTTGGTAAGGGAACTACTTTTACGATTGTGCTTCCTAAAACGAGGTTATCTGCGTAAGATCATTTCGTTGTTATCATCGACACAGGCGGTTTGTTTTCCTTTTTTTTTCTTTGAGAAACTTAAGGTTTTTATAAGATAGTCTTTTTCCATTGGATCCATTGCGTGACTAGTTAAAATAGCTTTTAACTCTTTTTCACCAAGCGGATCTTTTTTTTCTATCTCCTTTTCTTCAATGGTTTTCATCAAAGCAGGTCCTACAAGCGCTTCTAATACGGGCTTAGCAAGCTCGGGGTAAAGAAGCTTATCATCGGAGTCGGTAAAGAGGCAATAATCTAAAAGAGCAGGATAGCCTTTATCTGTTCCTACTTCATAGGTTCTTGTTCCTTTGAACATTTTATAGAAAATAGCATCTAAAGAAGGGCTGTCTTTAAAAAGATCGATGATCTCTTTGTCTCCTCTTGTGAGTAGAGCATTTACAACTTGATATTCGAGGCCTTCTTTGTAAAAGGGGGCATGTTCGTATAAGGCTTTTATCAGTCTGACTGCTGCTTTATATTGAAAATCTTGTGCAGAGATTTCTGGTGCTGTAAATTTTGACAGGTTTAATTTTTGTTCTTCGTAGCAGCATTTATCTTTTCTAAAATAGGTGGAAGAGCGCCGTAGTCTGGGCTCATGATCTTTTTCTTGACCCGTCTGATCTCCTTGAGGATCTTGGGGTTTGTGTGGAAGTCTTTTGTATGCAGTTCTTGCAGAGTGGGAATAACTTTGGTGCATCGACTGAAAGAAGCGGTGGGAGGCAAGGGAGCATAGCAAGGTCGACTGCTTTCTATCAGAGGCGTAGTTGAAAGAAAGGGTCAGTATAATTAAGAAGGAGAAGAGAAAGGGAAGGATATTCATCGATTAATCCAAAATGGGAATTCAATACTCTGCTTTTTTGTAGGTAAATCAATTGTGATCTTAAGCATGCGTCTTTCAGGTGTAGAGGGGTTTTTTTTAAAAAAATCTCTAGGCCACTCTTCTACCCAGTGTGATGTTTTACTGTCAAAGACAGAAAAATGCAGGGTCGCATGTTTGTCTAATTTTAATAGAACTTCTTGTTTTGTGTCTTTTGTATAGGTGGTTAAGATAAGGGAGCCCTCGTCTTGGTGGATAAGGGATAAACACTCTCCTCTAAAAGCGCGGTCAGGGTCGAGGGTTGAGGCGTACTTTAATACAAGCGAGTTGTTATCTATCCAGCAGTCATCTAAGTTAGTAAAAATTTGGGTAAGTCTCGCATAGAGGCGCTCACGGCCGAAGACGATTTGTTTGGTTTGTTCTACTTTGTTTTGTAGAATGTTAAACTGCCTTTGAATTTCAAACAAGCCCCCCACGAGGAGAGCTCCAAGTAGCATGCCTATGATAATTTCAATGAGGGTGAAGGATTTTTTTTTGCGTAGCATAAGGAAAGATTGTATCAAAACCCATCAATAATCTCAGCTACTAGGTTTGGGGTACTGCCAAAGTTAAAATGTCACCCTACAGCCTAAACGGGCGCGGTATATTTTTCCCACGTGTCTATTTAGGGGTAATCGTCACTTTAAAGATATAGGGAGAGGCCTGTGTATCAGTGGAACAATTTGTATCTAGGATTGTACTTGCAATTCCCCCTACAATATAACCCACAAAAGTAGGATTTTTCTCTAGCTGGTCTAAAGAGATAACCCCATTTGGAAAACTCGGTAATCCTTTGGCAGGAATAAAAGCTGCACTAGCTCCAAAGTAATAGATAGTCTGCAGAGAACCACCTCCACAGGGTCCAGGGGTAGGACCTCCTGAACATGGCGGAGGGAAAGAATTAATTATTGGGTATGTTCCGCTCATAATATATTGGCGGTAAATTCCTTGGTTGTCAATTTCAATTGTTGTAACATCATTTGTAAAAGGTAAATTGCAGCAAATAGTAAAGATGTTTCCTTTTGCAGGTACCCAAGCCGTACAGCAATTGCATTGGGGATTGGGATCTGTATTGCAGCTTGAACCATCACTGAATAATGCCGCGCTAATACCCCCAAAAAGTAGAGTATACATGCAGTTTTTCTTTATGGAATAAAGCCCTGTAGTTGGACATGAATAGTTATTCATTCCCTGTGCTAAAGAATTAGGGTCATTTAGACTGAGCATGTGTGAGGATCCATCTGGATTAATTTCGATAGGAACGGTCCAAGCTCCAGGAGCGCCGTTGTTATCACCCGGTGTAAAAACACCTGAAAAAGCAGAGAAGCCCATATTGAAAGCTCCGCCGTTTTTCTTGATGATAGGAACCACATTTAAATCTCTTCTCCGATACTCTGGAAGCGGGTTAGGCTGAGAGCCTATTTTAACGAAAAGATTTCGACCATTGTCTATAATTTGGATAGGGCGGATTTGTTGAGAATAAGTACCATCCAAACTAGTAGTGTAATTTCCACTATAATTTTGACCAAAAGCTAACAAATAAGGTTGATGCTCATTTGATTGCAACATTACTCCGCCTGTGACTTGAAAAATGGGATTAAATATAGTGCGCACGCACTTGGCTGCACTTTTTGCTTTGCGAGAATTTTTAACCCATTTGATTAAATTCGGAACATCAATAGCTGTCAACGTCTGTTTTGTATTCATAGTGTTGGAGGCTGTATCTATTCCATATCCGCCTACCAGGTACAATATATTTTTATTATTGGCATAGGAAAATAAAGTATTTGTTGCTGAGAGAATGTCTATCTGAGGCTGAGAGAGGCCGGAGGATGTATCATAGAGTGATCTATAATAAGTCTCTTTTGTATTCGGATTAATAACAAAAACATTCGTATTTCTTTGAGAAGGTGAAAATGCATTGACAGTAGGATCTGTATTATCGACATCGTGAAGACCATTTGTTCTTCCTCCAATTAAAAGCCACTCATCTCCATAGACAGCGTAAGCAAATGAATGAATTCCTGCTGGCAAGCTGAAATCTGCTTGTTCAATAGTTACCCGATAGGGAAGAGAATCTTCTGGTAAGGGAACTGTTATGTTAGAGGTTTGATTTGCACAAGGTGGACAATCACCAAGGTCATTAGAGGCGTCTGATGGATAGGGTGTATTATTACAGGGTTTGCCTTGATTGGACTGACAATCTTCGCAACAGGTTGGTTCCTCCGAGAATGATGCCTCGTATTCAGAATTTTGTTTTGCGAGGTAGGGACAGCCTCCAAAACAGTGAAAATTAAACATAACAAAAAGAGCCATCCAATAAAGCATAATTTATTTCCTTTTCTTAATTTTTTTCAGGCAAAGTAAAATCTGCAATAAATATTTGTGGCGCGCCGCCACCCCGTCTTGAAGTCCATGCAATTTTTTTCCCATCTCTACTAAAAGAAGGCAACCCTTCAAACGTTGAACTGTAAGTAAGGCGATATTCTTCACTTGTTTCAATATTTAAGATGTAAATTTGGTAGGCTTTATGACCATGTTTAGAAGTAGTGTAAGCAATTAATTTGTTGTTAGGATGCCAAAAAGGGGCCCAATTAACATGCTCATTGTTTGTTAATTGTTTCTCTTCTGTTCCATTAAAATTGATCAAATAGAGTTGGAGCAGATCTTTATTTTCTCTGTCTGCTCGAAAAATAACCCGTTCTCCATCGGGTGAGAAAAATGGGCCTCCATTATAACACTCATCTGTACGTGTTAGGCTTCTTATATTTGACCCATCAGCATCGCAAATATAAATATTCATGCTTCCGCTTTCGTTGCTTGCATAGACAATGTGCTTTCCATCTGGCGAATACCCACATTCAGCGTGATACGCTGGGCCTGATGTTAAACACTTGAGAGATGATCCATCTAGTTCTGCTGCATATATCTGCATGTAAGGCGTCAAATCCCATACATATTTTTGTGAAGGCGGCTCATCTATTTTTTCTTTGAGCAATGGAGATTCATGACTTGAGGCAAATATAATCCCCTTCCCATCCGGATGGTAAAAGCCGCATGTGCATTTACCTTTTCCAGTACTTACCATGACCGGAGATCTCGTTTTTAGATCCATAGTGTATATTTGATAGTTTTTCTGCCCCGCAGGAACTGCCTGAAAAATAATCGATGTCCCATCTGGAGAAAAATATGCTTCACCAGCTTTATCGAATTCCATCGAGGGAAATGTGACTTGTTCAATATTTTGTAGGCAGTGATCTTCTTGTATAGAGTCAATTGTAATATTTCCCCATAGAAAGGAACTTAAGCCAAGCGCCAGAATGAAAATCTTCATAAAAACAAATCCTCAACTGATTTTTTTTAATGCAGAAATTGATCCTAATATGTTATTTGAATTATTCGCAATGATAAAGGAAAAAATTATGTTCCAAGATTTCAAAATGCGTATTTTATGTTTAGGGGTTTTTATGCTTTGTCAGGATCAAATTTTTGCGCAGGAATCTCATTTGCCAACATCGTCATCTGATAGCATTCAAAAGCCTATTTATTATACTTCCTGGTGTCCCATTGAAGTTGATTTTACGCTTGCTTTTGATGATTTCCGTAGCCTTCCTGAAGGAAGTTTTGAAGGAAATTGGGGCGGGCTCACAGCTCTTAACTTAAAAGCGCCTCTTCCAGCTTCATTTTCTGTCCAATTAGGGGGTAGTTATGGGTTCTACAACTGGTATGGAAAGTCGTCAATACTTGCCAATAATCCAGATTCTTTACAGCAACAAGGATTTATTACTCTTGCAGCTTCTAGGCAGACAGAAAAGCCTTCTGGGATAAATGCAGGTGTTGCCTATGATTGCATGCTGAATGATAATTTTGGCTTATTTGGGGTCAATCCTTTTTTCTATCAAATTCGAGGACAGATTGGTTACTTAATTAAGGGAGGCAATGAAATTGGTGCTTGGGCGTCATACGGGATCAATATTGCTAATGAGAACGTCCAAGAAATTCCTCTTCGATTCAGAGCGGTAAGTCAGGCTAATTTATTTTGGTGCCATTATTACAAAAATAATGGCTATACTATGGTTTGGGCAGGGACTCCTTATAGAAGAGGATTGATGTATACTTCGGGTCGCCCAGGAACATTTACTCTGGGAGCTCAATTTTCTGTTCCAATGACCAAATATTTTAACCTTCAAGGAACTGCTGCTTATATGGGTCCTAGAACAATTTCAGAAATAAGTCCTTCTTCAAATTATGCTGTAGATATTTCGATTGGGATTACTTACGCTTTAGGTAAAAGAAGAGTTGTTCAGACTCCTTATATGACTCCAGCTAATAACAGTAATTTTATTACAGACACTAACCACAACTTTTAATCACATCCTTATTTAGATTTGATGGCCTCATACACGAGGTTGTCAAAAGATTCAGGAGAAAAGACTTTTGCTGCATCGCTTGCTAAGAACTTTTTAATTTCTTGTATGTATTGCTCATGTTTTTCTTGTGACATCGTTGACAGGAACTTATACAGCTCTTCATTATTTTTAAAATCTCTGTAATCGACAAAGCATGTTTTTGGAATGTATTTTTCAATGTTTGTTGCTCCCCAATAAATGGGAACGCATCCTGCTGCAAAACTATTAAAAATTTTCTCGGAAATGTAGCCAGCGACATTTGTTGTATTCTCAAAGCATATGCGGAAGCGGTATTTGCTAAGTGTAGCAATTTCCTCATCGCCTGAATGCGAGCCTGGAATGCGCCCTTTGTATAAGGGGAGGCTTTTTTCACTGCGAGGAGGTTTGCCATAACACACTAGCGCATCAGGATGTGTTTTTCGGAAAAATTGGAGGATTTTCCTGCGGGGCTTAGTCCAATTTCCTACGACCATTGCGCATAATTTTTTATCTTGGAAGCGCACGGAATTGCTTCTGACAGGTGTCAGGTAGGGGTTATTGAATCGGAAGAACTTGATGTTATCTACAAGGTTATCATCCCATGTATATACCCTTGAGTAGGCATCATAGAAGGCGCGCTCTAGAGTTACAGGCTCCCAGACAAAAAGAACGAGCTTTTCTTTGGGAAAGGTTGAAATAATTTTTTGGTCAAAATTTATATTGAAAACAATGATTTTTGCTAAATCAGGTCGATTAGGAGAGTTCTGTTTAAAATAGTCAAGGGAGCTTGTCTCATTGATTTGAAATTCTTTTTTTACATTTGCCAGTTTGGCAGGGAGACCTTCTATGCCAAAATCAGATAGGATATCGACTTCTAATGCATTGATAGAAAAGATACAGAAAATAAAGCAAATAATTCTTATCATTAATAGATCCTCTATTTGATGCCAGCATCTTATCGGATTGTATGTCTATCAGTCAACAGACAGCAATAACAACTTTACTCTGTAGCAAAAGTGGGGTATAATAGGGCCTATTTTAATACAGGGTTAGGATGACATCTCAAGAAGCGTTAAAGTCAGATTACAAATATGGCTTTGTGACAGATATAGAATCGGAAGCAATTCCAAAGGGGCTCACGGAAGAGACTGTGCGTTTGATTTCTTCCAAAAAGAATGAGCCTGAGTTTTTACTAAATTTTCGTCTGAAGGCTTTTCGTAAGTGGCAAACCATGACAGAGCCTAACTGGGGCAATGTTCACTATGCTCCGATTGATTATCAAGATATTTGTTACTACTCTGCTCCAAAGAAAAAACAACAGCTGAGTAGTTTAGATGAGGTAGATCCTGAGATTTTACGTACGTTTGCAAAATTAGGGATTCCTTTGGATGAGCAAAAGAGACTTGCCAATGTTGCAGTCGACGTCGTGTTTGACTCTGTCTCCTTGGGAACCACTTTTCAAAAAGAACTAAAGAAGGCGGGTGTTGTTTTGTGTTCTATCTCAGAGGCTGTGCACACCTATCCAGAACTGATCGAAAAGTATTTAGGCACAGTTGTTCCTATTGGGGATAATTTTTTTGCAGCGTTGAACTCGGCTGTATTTAGTGACGGGTCATTTGTTTATATTCCTAAGGGCGTTAGAAGTCCTATGGAGCTATCGACCTATTTTAGAATCAATGACAAAGAGACGGGGCAGTTTGAAAGAACGCTCATTATTGCAGAAGATGATTCTTATGTGAGTTATTTGGAGGGGTGTACGGCTCCTTCTTTTGATAAGAATCAACTCCATGCAGCTGTTGTAGAACTTGTTGCTTTAGATAGAGCTGAGATTAAATATTCTACGGTGCAAAACTGGTATGCAGGGGATCCGAAAACAGGCATCGGTGGCATTTACAATTTTGTGACAAAGCGAGGCAAATGCGCAGGTTTTCGCTCTAAAATTTGTTGGACGCAGGTGGAAGCGGGCGCTGCAATCACATGGAAATATCCTGGTTGCATTTTGCTCGGCGATGAATCGATTGGAGAATTCTACTCGGTAGCTCTTACAAATGGTAAGATGCAAGCAGATACGGGAACTAAGATGATTCACCTGGGCAAAAACACCCGCTCGACAATCATTTCAAAGGGTATTTCAGCTGATCAGTCCCACAATACCTATAGAGGGCTTGTGAAGATTGTTCCAAGAGCGGAAGGTGCGCGTAATTATACCCAGTGCGACTCTATGCTTGTTGGCAATGAGTGTTCTGCAAACACCTTTCCTTATATAGAAGTTGCTGGGAAGACAAGTCAGCTCGAGCATGAAGCATCGACATCCAAAATGAATGAAGATCAGCTTTTTTATTTACAATCACGTGGCATATCTCGAGAAGATGCGATTAATTTGGTTGTGAGTGGTTTTTGTAAGGATGTTATTAAAGAGCTTCCTCTGGAGTTTGCTGTGGAAGCTCAAAAACTCTTGGCCCTTAAGTTAGAAAATTCGGTAGGATAATTATGTTAAATATTAAGAATCTTGAAGTGTCTATTGATGGTAAGCCCATATTGAAAGGGTTCTCGCTAAAGGTTCAAGCAGGAGAGATCCATGCTATCATGGGGCCTAATGGCGCTGGAAAATCTACGCTTGCTAAAGTCTTGGCAGGGCATCCTGATTATGAGATAACAGCAGGTGAAGTGTGGCTAGATGATCGCAACTTGCTAGAGCTTGCGCCTGAAGAGAGAGCGCATCTGGGGCTTTTCATGAGTTTTCAGTACCCTTTAGAAATTGCTGGCCTTACCAACTTTCAGTTTTTACACGCCTCTTACAACGCGCTGCAAAAAAGCAAAGAGCAAAAGCCTCTTTCAGAAGAGGAGTTTAATACTTTTTTGGATGAGAAGATGCAGCTTGCTGGCATTAAAGAGAGTTTTAAAACGCGCAATCTCAATGAGGGTTTTTCAGGTGGAGAGAAAAAGAGAAATGAAATTCTCCAAATGGCTGTTTTAGATCCTAAAATCGCTATTTTAGATGAGACGGACTCAGGTCTTGATATTGATGCAATGAGAGTTGTAGCAGAGGGCGTTAATCGTCTCCAAGGGAAAGACAAGGCGCTCATTTTGATTACTCACTACCAGCGTCTTTTAGATTACATCCGCCCTGACTTTGTGCATGTTGTGATCGATGGAAAAATTGAGCTCTCAGGTGGTGCTGAACTTGCGCTCAAGTTAGAAGAAAAAGGGTATGATTGGCTTACAGCAGGTAAAGCATGATGGTTGCTACTGAAATCGAGGCATTTTATGCTAATATGAGCTCCCTTATGGAGCAAGTGAAGGAGTCTTCTCCTCTAAAGGTTTTAAGAGAGAAGGCGTTTGACCACTTTTTGGAGCTAGGACTTCCTGAGGAAAAAGGGGGCTCTTTTCAATATGTTCCCCTTAATAGCCTCTATAAGGAGAGCTTTTCTATTGCGAGATCTCATAGCTTTTCTAAAGAAGAGGTTGAGGCGTTGATTTATCCTGAGGCAAAGGGTTCTTGCCTTGTTTTTGTGAATGGGTTTTTTGAGCCTTCTCTTTCTTGTGCAGGCGCTCTTCCTAAACAAATCGTGGTGCTCAATTTGAGCGATGCTATGCGCTCTTACGGCACTTTTTTACAAAATAGATGGAGTAAAACGCTCCGTGAAGATACAGATCCTTTTGCTATTTTAAACCTTGCTCTTCACCCGCAAGGTGCATTTATTTATGTTCCTCCTAAGATCGTATTAACAGCACCTATCCACTGTTTATTTCTTACAACGGATAGCAGCCAGCTTTCTTTGCCGCGCTTGCAGTTATTTATTGCCTCTCATTCAGAAGTGAAGTGCATTACGTCAACGATAGGCAAAGGCTTTTCAAATGGAGTGATAGATGTTGCTTTAGAAGAGGGCGCCAGGTTTTCTTGTGTGGATAGTTCTCCTTCGAAAGAAGGAAGCAGCTTCTCTTCTTTAAAGGCTACTTTAAAAAGAGATAGCTACTTATCTGCGCTCACTCTTTATCCTCGCAAGAAGCTCACAAGGCACAGCTTTCAAATAGCTCTCGGTGGAGAGAATGCAGAGGCGCTTATCCAAGGCGGATGGATGCTAAAAGAGAAAGAAGAGACCCATGTCCATGTTCTCATGAGGCATGAGGCGCCTTCATGCCGATCGATGCAAAAGTTTAAAGGTGTACTAGATGATGCATCTCGCTCAAGTTTTGAAGGCAAAATTTTTGTCACTCCCGATGCTCAAAAAACAGAAGCCTACCAGCTCAACAATAACCTGATTTTAGGTGAATATGCAGTAGCAAATAGTAAGCCTAATTTGGAAATCTTTGCAGATGATGTTAAGGCCTCACACGGCGCTACTGTATCAGAGCTCAACCCTGAGGAGCTTTTTTACTTAACAAGTAGAGGTATTCCTAAAGATATTGCAAAAAATCTACTCGTACAAGGTTTTATAGGAGAGCTTTTGCAGCAAGTGCCCTATCCTTCTATTGTCAATCAGGAGCTAGCTTATGTTAAAAACCCCTTCTTGTAGTCTTTACAGCGCAGCTGATTTCCCGATGCTCAAAAAAAAAATACATGGCAAGTCGCTTGTCTATTTTGATTCAGCAGCAACGTCTTTAAAACCACAAGAAGTCATTGACGCAATCAGTGAATTTTACGGGGAAAAGTATGGAACAGTCCATAGAGCAATCTACGCTCTTTCTCTTGAGTCAACTGCTCTTTATGGAGGCGTTCGTAAACAGGTACAAAAGTTTCTGAATGCTGAGTTTGAAGAAGAGATTATTTTCACAAAAGGCACAACAGAGTCGATCAATCTTGTTGCAGCTTCTTTCGGGAAAGCCTTTTTAAAGCCGGGAGATGAGGTGATCTTATCAGAGATGGAACATCACTCCAATATTGTTCCTTGGCAGCTTATTTGCGAGGAGAAAGGGGCTATTTTAAAAGTGATTCCTATCACAGATGCAGGAGAGCTCGATCTAGATGTTTACCGCACACTACTCTCTTCCAAAACCAAGATGGTGGCAATTACGCACATGTCTAACGCTATTGGAACGATTAACCCCATCAAAGAAATCATTACACTCGCTCATGCGTGGGGAGCAAAAGTGCTCATTGATGGGGCTCAGTCAGCGCCTCATTTATGCATAGATGTTCAAGATTTGGATGCAGATTTTTTTGCTTTTTCTGGACACAAAGTTTTTGGCCCAACAGGTGTCGGCGTTCTCTATGGAAAAAAAGAGCTCTTAGAAAAAATGCCTCCTTATCAAGGGGGAGGGGATATGATTGCGCATGTCTCTTTTGAAAAGACGACCTACCAGTCTCTTCCCCTAAAATTTGAAGCGGGCACTCCTATGATTGCCTCTGTTATTGGTCTTGGTAGAGCTTTAAGTTATATTGAGGAAGTGGGTAAGCCTAATATTAGGCATTATGAAGAAGAGTTACTTGGTTATGCTACAAAGCAGCTTGAGGAGATTCCTGGCTTAAAGGTTATTGGGACAGCTAAACATAAAGGTCCGATTATTAGCTTTGTGATTCCAGGGATACATTCTCTTGATTTAGGTGTGCTTCTTGATTTACAGGGTATTGCTGTGCGTACAGGGCACCATTGCACACAGCCTTTGATGCAAAGATTTAACATTCCAGGAACAGTCCGCCTTTCTTTTGCACCTTACAATACGATCGAAGAAATCGACTTTTTTGTGAAAACTCTCAAAGAAATTCTAAAAGACTTATAAAAAAAGAAATCCCGCTTAGATTTCTCTAAGCGGGATATTACTTTCACACTCGTAAACGAGCGCTCTTCTCAAGCTAAACTTCGATTAGAAATCGAAAGAAGCTTTGAATGAAGCACCTGTTAAAGCTAAATTACCACTGTTTCCGAAGTTATCCACATCTAAGTTACTAAATAGATGTTCTTCCCAAGCAGCCTGCAAGCGCAATCTGTAGCTGTCGTTGTCGAACATATAGTCCCAACGAAGGCCTAGAGCTAAATCAGTGATTCCTCGTACTGTGAACCACTTATCAGATACAGAAGCCCGAGTATATACTGCACCATTCAATGTACGATCAACTTCGTATCCGCTAAGATTGTTTCTACCATATACAAGAGCCTGATCGATCATGCCAAAAAGACTCCATCCATCGCCAAAACCCCATTGAGTGTCCAATCCTGCATAGATACCACCAGCATTATAACTACCCTTATCATGAGAAGTTACCTGAGATGTAGTAGGATCGAGACCTGCTGGAGTAGATAAGACATTGATTGCGTCTACAGTTAAACGTCTTTCAATCCACACTCCACGAACACCAACGCATGGACGTAACGTGAGCCACTTGCTGATGAAGAATTCTCTTCCTAGATCTAAATCACCCACGTTAATGAGCAAACGTCTATGAGAATTAAGAGAGCCCGTTAGTATGTTAGTATAAGGAGAACTATCTTCATCAGTTGGGGCAACGGCAGAAAAGAAACCTGCTCCTGTACCCGCTAATCTATCATGTGTATGAGAAGATTGGAACCAAGTCCATTGTCCTTGGAAATCCCAACCATCATGATCCATAGCGTATCCAGCGTCTACTCTAGCACCCCAAGTCCAATCATATTGCTGATCAGTACTGCTATAAGCTTGAGGATATGCACCCGCAACTGGATTTTGCATTCCTACGCTTACAGAATCTTCTGTAGCGCGCATATAGAGAGCTTCGATACCAAAAGAGAAATCAACACCTTGCACAGCAGGATTTACAGGAGGTGTAATCATCCCCATCGATCCTTTTTGCTGTTGTTTTTGCGCATCCATGTTGGGCTTTGAGCGATTCATATCTGCATTGTCTGCAGCATTAATACAACTTGTAGCAAGTACAAGAGACATAGCTAATGCAGGCCACATCTTTTTCAAGTTACGATTCATATAACCTCCATGAAATCGTTGTCTTTATTTCTGTAATGTAGATTTATATTTATTTTCAGTCAATCAGTTTTCTAAAAAAATATAGGAGCGAGTAAAAATTTCATAGAGAGTTTAAGGGAAAATTTATTTTCTCTAATGAATTTTTTTGTGCAGTTTCTATCCTTTCGGAATGAAATTAATCAGCTGATCGAGATTGGTGAGCCAAAGAAGAGTTTGTCTAGCACTTATTGGAGAATAAAAAACCATCCGGTCCACAGGAGTGTAAGGCCTAGAAGAGATTTAAGAGCCATAGGAATTAAGGTGTAAGAATAAAGAAACCCTTTTGATAAAACAAGACAACACGCCAGGTTTTATCTAAGGGCTCGCAAAGAAATGACTTCCGCCTAAGATGCGGAAGTCATTAGCTAAACTTCAATTAGAAATCGAAACCAACTTTGAATGAAGCACCTGTTAAAGCTAGATCCCCACTTTTGCCGAAGTTATGCACAGTTAGGTTACTAAACACATGTTCTTCCCAAGCGGCTTGCAAACGCAAGTTGTATCTGTCGTTGTCGAACATATAGTCCCAACGAAAACCGAGAGCTAAATCAGTGATTCCTCGTACTGTGAAGTACTTATCAGATACAGCAGCCCGAGTATATACTGCACCATTCAATGTACGATCAACTTCGTAGTGGTTATAGTCGTTTCTACCATAGACAATAGCTTGATCGACCATGCCAAACAGGCTCCATCCATCGCCAAAACTCCATTGAGTGTCCAATCCAGCATAAAGACCACCTGCATTATAACTAACATCAGTATAAGAAGTTACCTGAGATGTGTTAGCATCCACACCAGACGGAACATTAAATACGTTAATCGCATCTATAGTACGATGTCTTTCAATCCAGACTCCACGAATACCAGCACATGGACGTAATGTGAGCCACTTACTGATGAAAAATTCTCTTCCTAGATCTAGGTCACCCATGTTAATGAGCATATGTCTATGAGAATTAAGAGAGCCCGTTTCTATGGTAACAACAGGACTGTTGTTCAGATCAGTTGGATACATACTAGAATAGAAACTTGCCCCTGGCGCTGCTGTTCTAATGTTTGTCTCAGATGCTTTGAACCAAGTCCATTGTGCTTGTAAATCCCAACCATCATGATTCATAGCGTATCCAGCATCTACTCTGGCGCCCCATGACCAGTCATATTGCTGCTCAGCAGCGGTATAAGCTTGAGGATAGGCTGAAGGTGACGGCTCTCGCAGTCCTACGCTCGAACAATCTCTTGTAGCGCGCATATATAGAGCTTCGATACCAAAAGAGAAATCAACTCCTTGCACAACAGGATTTACAGGAGGTGTAATCATCCCCATCGATCCTTTTTGCTGTTGTTTTTGCATGTCCATGTTGGACTTTGAGCGATTCATATCTGCATTGTCTGCAGCATTAATACAACTTGTAGTAAGTACAAGAGACACAGCGAACACAGGGCACATTTTTTTCAAGTTACGACTCATACAATCTCCATAAAATGGTTGCTTTTATTTACGTAATGTAGATTTATATTTATTTTCAGTCAATTGGTTTTCTAAAAAAAAATAGGAGCGAGTAAAAATTTCATAGAGAGTTTTGAAGGAAATTTTATTTTCTTTAATGGATTTTTTCTTGTGTCTATCCTTTCGGGATGGAATTAATCAGCAGATCGAGATTGGTGAGCCAAAGAAGAGATTGTTTAGCAACTTGTTGCAAAATGAAAAACCATCCGGCCCAAAGGAGTGCAAGACCAAGAAGCGATTTAAGCGCCATGCCAAGGAAAGCAATTTGTACTTGGGGCGCTAAGCGGTTAGCAATGCCTAAGAACATTTCAGCCATCAAAATCGCTAGAATCGAAGGTGCTGCAAGCTGAATAGAAAGAGCTGTAAACTTTGTCAGGAGTGTGAAGACTACTTTCCAAAAATACCCTCCTGTATTGAAGAAGGCTGTACTGATAAAACCATCCACAGGAATGAGCGTATAAGAGTTTATAAGTCCTTGGAGAAAAATAAAGGGGCCATCGATTTGGTAAAACAAGACAACAAAGATGTAGTTGTACAAAACCCCAATGGGAGAGACCTGATTTTGCATGAGTGGATCTGTGACCATTAAAGCTGAAGAGCCGCGTAAAAAGTCAATGAGTACGCC
>CANJJB010000009.1 GCA_947474635.1 Parachlamydiales bacterium
CTTTTGCAAGATAGCAAATCTCAAGTGAAGATGGTATACAAAGAAGAAGTTATTGATGCGCGCAGCATTATCAGCATTTTGATGCTAGCTATTAAGAAAAATAGGCAAGTGACTTTAATAGCAGAAGGGGATGATGCGGAAGAGGTCATGGTGAAACTTGTAGAAGCTTTTGAAAATCAATTTGGGGAAAATGGATAAAGAAAAAGAAGAAATACATATTAAAGGTGCCCCTGTCAGTGACGGGATTGCTATCGGGTTTCCTGTATTTTTAGCTTATCAACCTGAGGAGTATATTCCTGAGTTCCCTATCAGTATGGGAGAGGTGGAAGGAGAAATAGAACGGTATCGTCAAGCACTCTCTTCTTCTCGAGATGATTTAAGACATCTTCAGAAAGTTCTTGCAGAAGAAGGATCAAATGATGCGGTCTCTATTGTGGAAACGCATATTCAGATGTTGGATGATCCTCTCATCACCACACAGATGGAAGAAAAAATCAGGGAGATGCTCAAGAATACAGAGTCGGTATTTCATTCGGTGATAGAGGGATTAGAAGAACTATTTTCTCGACATCCTGATGCTTTTTTTAGAGAAAAACTAGGTGATGTGAGAGACCTGTCGAATAGAGTATTAAAAAATCTTGCTCCGATTGAAAAAATGGCTGTTGAAGACATTCCTCCTAATTCGATTATTTTTGCAAGGGATCTGATCCCTTCTGATACTGCATCCATGCAAGCATCAAGAGTGACAGCTTTTGTTACGCAAACAGGAGGGGGAACCTCTCATGCAGCGTTAATTGCTAGATCTAAGGGTATTCCTTATGTAGCAAGCATTGATGTAGATACTCTTGAGAGAGCAAGAGGAAGTTGCGTGATTGTCGATGGACAAACAGGCGATATTATTATTAATCCCTCATCTAATACGCTTGCCAAGTATGAAAATCTTAAAAATAGGCTGACGCTTCAATATCAGCAGTTAGAGCAGGACAGAAATGTTCCTTGTGAGACAAAAGATGGTTATCCGATTCAACTCTATGCCAATATCAATGGATTGAATGATATCGATCTCGTTCATCATCATGGCGCTAAAGGGATTGGTCTTTTTCGTTCAGAATACCCGGTTTTTCAGGATAAAGAACTTCTTTTTGATGAAAATGCGCAGTTCAGATTGTATGAGCAGCTGATTGAAAAGGCAAATGGCCTTTCTATCGTGATTCGCGTGTTTGATCTGGGTGGAGATAAGTTGCCTCTTTCTATTCATAACTTTCCTAAAGAGCCCAACCCTGTTTTAGGGTGTCGAGGTATTCGATTTTTAATGCGCAACAAAGATATCTTCCGCAAACAAATGCGCGCTATTTTAAGAGCCTCTGTCAAGGGGGATATCCGCATATTGATTCCTCTTATCACAGATATTCAAGAATTGAGAGGGGTTAAACAATTTATCGAAGATGTGAAACAAGAACTGGTTCAAGAAGGCATTCCCTTCAAAGCCAAGATCCCCTTAGGGTGCATGCTAGAAGTTCCTTCAGCGATTTTAATTTGTGATATGATTGCAAATGAGTGTGACTTTTTGTCTATCGGCACAAATGATCTGATTCAATACACTCTCGGCATCGATAGAAACAATTCAGCTATGAGTGATTTTTATTATCCTACGCATCCGAGTGTCGTGCGGATGATTAAGATGGCGGCTTTAGAGGCTAAGAAAAATAACAAACCGATTTCGGCATGTGGAGAAATTACGTCTAATCCTCTTTTTGCTCCTCTTCTTGTGGGGCTAGGAGTGCATAACTTTTCCTGTGCCTCTCGTTTTATCCCTATTATCAAAAAAGCAATTAGGCAATATACCTTGCTAGAGTCATGTGAAATTGCAGAGCATGTTCTGAATTTAGACACCTCAAGCGCCATTACGGAGTTCTTAACGAGCCGCGTTAAGAAAGTGCCTGAAGAGATGATCTAATAGACATTCTGCGTAATTCCATTTGCTTGTTAAAATTATCAATTTTCTCAAGCAAATGGAATTACGCAAGATGTCTAATCTATCATTGAGACACGGTCCATCGAGCGTCTTAAGCTGAGCTTGTAGATCGCAAGGCTCATTATAACTAAGGTCAAGATAGAGAGTATTCCGAAATAAGGAACAATGGCTGCGCTTTTCTTTAGTAGCTCTAGGCTGCCGATAACTCCATTGCCAATAGATAGTAGAAGAGGAGCAAGCACCAGCTCTGCCCATCCTTTAGTACGGAAGCGGAATTCTTTCGGAACTGATAGATAGACTATCTGTATTAGGGGCAGGAGTAATCCCATTTTCAATCCTGAGAGGAGTATTTCATGGATTTTCCCTAATGTTAGGAGGGAAAAATCAAACGGTATTCCAAAAACAAAGAGGAGAATGCTTCCCAAGAGAAGAAGGGGAGAGAAAAGCGCCACCGGACACCATCCAAACCGTTTCAAAAGCCAGGGGCCCCCAATGCAGCACACGATCCCTACAAGCGCTCCGCCGATATTCCCCGTGGTTAAGAACTGTTTCATTAGCGTGGTGTAGTCTGTGCCAGGAGGGATCATATTCTGTACTTGCGTTTTGAAGCTCTCATTGAAAAA
This sequence comes from Parachlamydiales bacterium, assembly GCA_947474635.1. GTDB lineage: Bacteria > Chlamydiota > Chlamydiia > Chlamydiales > Rhabdochlamydiaceae > CANJJB01. The sequence continues at coordinate 2,599 of CANJJB010000009.1, forward strand.
TGCTTTGATCACTCCGAACCCAACAATAGCCAAGCTTAAGCTAATAATGGGCAAGGTTGTTTGCAGCTCTGTCCCTTCTTTTTTACTAGGCATCCATCGCTCTTGAGGAATACTTTGTGAGACATGCCGAAAGATAAAAGCTGCAAGGAGGATAGAAACAGCAGATCCTATCATTAGAAAGCGAGCGTGGTCCATGGGAGCTGTAGTAACAACAGAAGAGAAAAAATGGGTTGAGAAAAGAAAGAAAGCGGGCAGGCCTGAGAGAAATGCTAGTGGAATATAGTACTTGATAGCCTCAGAAAATTGGGTAACTTGATTAATACATGCCCAGACAAGCACAGAAAATAGAGCGGGGCTTAAAAATTTGATGATTAAAAGTGTTAAAGTTAGCTTCCACTGACGGATCGCTTCTCCTAGCCCTAGTCCCATATGGCCTGAAAAGAGAAATTCTACAGCGGTTGCAAGCTTATTAGAAGGTAATTTGGTAAGATTAGGAATGAGAAAGAGCGCAACGACTGTTAGTATGACAGTAAAGCTAATTAGCACATAAAGTATCCATGACTGGATCGGGATTTTTCGTAGAAAGAAAATAAAAACGATGATGAGTAGCATGACAGGAAAAGCGCTGATGAGTTTAACAATGGGAGCTATTTCTTTGCTGAGTTGAGCTCCAACTAATACAGCTGCTGACTTTTGCAGGGCAGAGCCCGCAATGCCCATTAAGCTTAACATGAAAAAAAAGGGAAGAAAAAGCTTAGAAAAAAATAACGACTTCGATGCTTTTGTAGTTGTCTCTTCGCCCATCGCAATTGCCTCTTATTTTGTTTTATGCAAAAGAAGGGAATTAAAAACTATCTTAAAAACTAAAGGGCATCTGATGAGGGTTATTCGTGTCTATTTGTTTAGAAGCTTCAGCATGCGCAGCTTTGATCAGGTCTTCTAAGCCTTCTAGGTCAGAGATGTCAACGCATTCGGGTTTGATTTTAATACTTTTGATTTCTTTATTGCCGGAGATGACAACGGTGACAAGGCCTGCGCCTGCAGAGCCTGTAAACTCACGGCTTTCGATATCTTGACGCGTTTTTGTATATTGCTCTTCAAGCAAACGCGCTTGTTTTTTCATTTTAGCAAATCCACTGCCCATAGTTACTCCTTTATTAAGGTTCCTTCTAGTTCCACCGACGCAAATCTGAGAAGCACTTCATGGCGGCCTGGAGGAGAGGATACAGCATTTTCAGATTTTTGTTCACGGGGTTTTTCAGCTATTTTGGCAGGAGGCTCTATGGCTTCACTGACCTTTTCAGGGAGAGTCTCGGGAATCTGTAGGGGAGCTTCTTTCATCTTAATAGGAGGGGAGGCTTCGAAGAGTTGTTGTGGAGGTAAAGAAGGGGCTATCTGTCCTGATGAAAGCTCTTCTAGCCTACGGACAAGGGTAGGAAGAGAGATTTTATGTTTACTTCGGATGAGGTGAAGAAGGATCATTTCAAGAGAGATTCTTTTGAAAGGGATTCTAGATAAGTCTTTGCTCCACTGCATCAAAAAATCGAGGTTGGCAAGGCATTGTTCTTGTGTATATAAAGAGGAGGTTTCTAAGTAAGAGCTACGATCTTCTTCGCTTAGATAAGAACAGATAGGGATGTTCAATTTATAAAGCAGGTGGATACGGAAGTGTTCCATGAGGCTATCAATGAAACAAACAAGGTCTTTGCCTGTTGAAAAAATCTCTTTAGCAAGCTCAAAAGCAAAAGAGAGTTGTTGCTCATGGATGGCCCTATCTAGCTTGAAAAAATAACTTCTAGGACTTAATCCTAAAATTTGGGAGACATTTTCATAGGTAATGGGGCCGCTGCTATAACATATGAGTTGGTCAAGGAGAGATTCGGCATCTCTCAAGCCCCCTTCTGCTACAGCGGCAATGAGTTCATACACTTCATCTTGGATAGAAAGATTGAGCTTGCCGGCTATGGTTTTGAGTTTTTTGCAGATTTGATCGGAGGGGATACGATTTAAATCAAATCTTTGGCACCGGCTGATAATGGTAGGTAAAATTTTATGAGGTTCAGTTGTTGCAAAGAAAAATTTTACGTTTTCTGGGGGCTCTTCAAGAGTTTTTAAAAGCGCGTTAAAAGCTTCTTTGGTGAGCATGTGCACTTCGTCAATGATATAAATTTTATATTTACTAGAGGATGTCACATAAGAAACGGTTTCATTGATTTGACGGATATCATCGATTCCTCGGTTGGAAGCGCCATCGATCTCTATGACATCTAGAGCTCTTCCTTCATTCATTTGGACGCAGGATATACAGGTATTGCAGGGCTCCTGATCGGGGCTTAGCTCAAGGCAGTTAAGCGCTTTTGCAAATAGACGCGCGAGTGTTGTTTTCCCCGTGCCCCTTGACCCACAAAAAAGGTAGGCATGTGCCACGCGATTAAATTTAAGTGCATTTTTTAAGGTAATAACGATATTATCCTGACCAAGAATGGCAGAAAATGTCTTCGGACGGTACTTGCGATGAAAGGGCTCATACATATAAGTTTGTCTTTATAAGCGTTTTTGGGATAATATGGAAGTACATTTAAGGATGCCCTATGGATAGCAGCCTTGTTAAGTTCAAAACAGGCTTTAGGTCTTTTTTCTCTTTTGCAAAAGAAAACAATAGTCGATTAGATAAAAAATTTAAATTTAAACATTTATTGCTCGGTTTCCTTTTTGTCTTAAGTTTGACGTTTTTTTTGCATTATCGAGAAGTGCGCGTTGATTATTTAGAATTAAATACGATAGCAGAAAAAAGCATCTTAGCGCCGCTCTCTTTTTCATTTTCTGATGCTGAAGCTACTAGTTTACTTACACAAGAAGCGATGCTCGATGTAGGATCTGTTAGATGTCTTGACCACAGGCAGATCATACAAATCGATCAAGAAGTGGAAAATGATCTAAGAAACTATCCGAGATGGCGGGATACGATTTCTTCAGCTACTTTTGATGATATCTATAGGTGCAAAGAAGGTATTCGAGAAGTGTTGCAAAACATTCACTTTGTTGATAAACGTACTTTTCGCAGAATGGAAGAGCTCGATCTATCACGGAAAGGATTTTTGATTTGCAATTCTGAAAACCTCGGAGAAAGAGGGTTTTTACCTTCTGAAGGGTGGAAGGGGATTCATGATTTAGTTGCTCTTCCTAATCTATCTTCTCATCTTGTTTATCAGTATGTAGCTGAGCTATTTGGGCAGAAAATATGGAACTTCCAAGAAGATTTAAATGCGCGTAATAAGATCAGGCAGGAAGTGAAAGAGAATATTCCTCTTAAAAAGACTGATGTGGAAATGGGCACATGGGTGATCCAAGCAGGAGAAAAAGTTACAAAACGTCATGTTGCGATGATGAGAGAAATTAAAAAAATCCTCATGGAAAAAGAGAATCTACTCACGTGGAAAGCAGTTGTTGGTAGTTTTATTAAAGCACTGATTTTCACATCTCTGATTGTGATCTATCTGCGCATGCAAAAATTAGAGGTGTTATGTTCTTTTAGAAGAATGGCCTTGATTGGGACCATTATTATTTTGAGCCTGGTTCTTGCTAAAGCTGCTGAATTTGTTATTCTTAATAAAGCAGGTAGTTTTATAGATGTCTTTTGCTATCCAATTGTGATCTTGTTTGGAGCTTTGCTTGCCTGTCTTTTGTTAGGTCTGCAAATTTCTTTTATCATTTCAGTTTTTTTATCAGTGGTATTGGGCATTACTCTTGCTGTGAAATATGACTATTTTTTGGTGATGAATCTAGGCGCCTCGCTTGTAGGCATATTATCTGTCAGGAAAATTCGCAGGAGGAAAGAGGTTTTTGAAGTGTGTGCAAAGGTCTGGCTTGCCATCATTCCCATTATTATGGCTTTTAATTTTTTTCAATATAACTTCTGGACATTTCAACTTGTTGGTGAGATATTTGCAGCTTTTATTTTCATCAGCATCACAGCTATTATTGTGGCGGGGCTGCTACCTATTTTAGAAGCTTGTTTTGATGTGGTCACAGACATGACTTTAATGGAGTATATCGATCCTAACCATCCTCTTTTACATCGATTGAGTATGGAGGCTGCAGGAACGTATCAACACTCCTGTGTTGTAGGTATTATTGCAGAAGCTGCTGCCCAATCAATCAATGCAAATGGATTATTTTGCAGAGTAGCGGCTTTGTATCACGATGTGGGAAAATTATCTAACCCTCAGTATTTTATAGAAAATCAGATCAATAATATTAATCCGCATAACCTGCTCACTCCTTTTGAATCTGCCCAGGTCATTAAAGCACATGCCTCAGATGGAGTATCTCTTGGAACACAATACGGACTTTCCCAGAACTTACTAGATATTATTCAGGAGCATCACGGGACTAGTATGGTTTATTTTTTCTACCGTAAGCAAGTAGAGCAATTAGGGGATGCTACGTTAGTTGATGTGAATCTGTTTCGTTATGCAGGTCCTAAGCCAAGGACAAAAGAATCAGCTATTCTCATGCTAAGCGATAGTATAGAAGCTGCATTTTCTTCTTTGACTGTTGCAGATGAGATGGTTTTACATGCGCTGATAGAAAAACTTGTAGGAGAAAGAATTCAAGATAAGCAGCTAGATGAGTGTAAGCTTACATTTGAGGAGCTTGGGACTATTAAGAAAGTGATACTAAGAACGCTTCTTGTTATTAGCCATAGTAGGCTAAAATATCCCGATAGAAAACACATCTCGCCAGGTCTTTTTCTTATGGATGAGATTATCCTTGATCCCGTTTAGTTTCTAATTTCTTGTTCGAGAGTTTTCAAAAGAACATCTAACCGTGTATCGCACTTGCTAAGTGCCTGGTCAAGAGAGGGGAACTCTTTTTCTTGAACGGATGCATAGATTTTAATTTTCGGTTCTGTTCCCGAAGGGCGTACGATGATTTTTGTTTGATCCTCTAGTCTAAAAAGAAGGACATCGGAAGGCGGAAGGTTTTCTTTTGTTTTTTTTGTAAAATCCTCGGAGAGGATTACTTTTTGGCCGCATAAAGAAGAGGGGAGATTTTTTCGAAGGCGTGACATGAGGTCAGAGATTTCATCAAGGCCTTCTTTACCAGGCTTGAAATCAAACGAGGCTTGCTTTTCTCTAAACATACCAAATTTGCGGTAGATCTCTTCGAGAAGATCAATCAGAGTTTTGCCTTGTAGTTTCATGGATAAAGCAATCTCAGACATGAGGCAACCGGAGATAAGTGCATCTTTATCCCGCGCGTAAGTTCCTAAAAGAAAGCCATAAGATTCTTCCGCCCCAAAGAGAAAGTCATACCCATTTTTTTCTGTTTCCCACTGGTGGATTTTTTCTCCGATGTATTTAAATCCTGTCAACGTCTCAAAGCAAGGGATGTTATAGCCCTCTGCTATTTTCCCTAAAAGCTCTGTTGTTACAATGGTGGTTACAAAAGCAGGCTTTGGAGGCAGTGTTTTTTGCTCTAAGAGCGCCCTACATAAAAAATAGACGCATATAGATGCGATCTGATTACCTGTTAAAATAACAGATTTTCCCTGGTGATGCGCCACAACTGCAAGACGATCGGCATCAGGGTCTGTTGCAATCAAAATATCTGACTGGGATGATTCAAGCTGCTTAATGCCCATTTGGAGCGTTTCTTTATATTCAGGATTTGGAAATTTTACTGTGGGGAAGTTGCCATCTGGTATGATTTGTTTGTCTACAAAATTATAGGAAGTAAAGCCCCACTCTGTAAGCGCCTGTGGCATGAGGGTAATGCCTGTTCCATGGAGGCTCGTGTAAGAGATTTTCAATAGATGCCCTTTTTCTTTATTTTGCTTTGCAAAATGTTGCAACTTGGCAAGTTCCCTGAGGTAGGGAGCATCGATTTCATCTTGTAAAAGAGTTATGAGAGGAGAGCCATTTTCTGCTAGCTTAATCTGGTTTAGAGATTGAATGAGCGCGCACTCTTGCATAATGCCCTCATCGTGTGGATGAACGACTTGCGCTCCATCGCTCCAATAGACTTTGTAGCCGTTGTACTCTTTTGGATTGTGAGAGGCTGTGATCATGACAGCTGCCTGACATTTTTTATAGCGGCATCCAAACGAGATAAAGGGCGTAGGTCTTATATCTTTTAGAAGAAAAACAGGAATGCCATTGCCAGCCAAAACAAGAGCTGTTTGCCTGCCAAATTCTGTAGAATGATGGCGAGAGTCAAATCCAATGAATACGCCGGAGGAGGGTTTGCCTGCTTTGAGTATGTAGTTTGCTAGGCCTTGTGTTGTTTTTCGGATGGTATAAATGTTAAGTCTATTAGTGCCAGGACCCATGAGACCCCTTAGGCCACCTGTCCCAAAAGAAAGATCTGTATAGAAAGCATCTTCGAGTGTTTTTTGATCTAATTTACGGATAGCTGATTTTGTTTCTTCATCGTAAGGACCTGAGAGCCAGTCATGGGCGCGCGCTTCAAAAGAAACCATCTTGTTTTAGCACTTGTTGAATTTCTTTTAAACTTACCACAGGAGCATCAGGATGGTCAACTCCTTCACACTCATCTGCTGTTTCTTTCCAGCTACCAGGTGATTTGAGATTGCTCTCCCACCAAGGGAACTTGCGGCATTGAACAGGGCGGGCAGCATACACATCACATTTTTTTTCTTTCAAAAAGACGCAGTCGTAGTCGCTACCTCTTTTTTTCTCGATAAGGGCAAGTTTGCCGTAAGCAAAACGGGTGTAGCGGCATTTAAATTCTGTAACAGAGATTTTAAGGAAGCGTGCCATCTCTTCCACCTCTTCATCATTAATAAAAACATAACCTGACGTCCCTGTGCAGCACTTGCCACAGCCGGTACATTTAAATTTTAGGCCATCTTTATACCAAGGCTTAAGACTCATAGCATGACCTGTTTGCGAGGGAGCCATTTATTTTTTTGCCATTCATAGGCTGTTACTGAACTTTCGTGGGGAGCAATATCAATGAGATTCCATGTTCCATGTGTTCTATGTGCTGTACTTCCGCTATCGAGTATGACAGGCAGGCCATCTACTCTTAAATCTGCAATACAGTGGCGGTGTGAGTGGCCATGGAGATAAAATTTCACTTTAGGAAATTTACGGATGACAGATTGCAACTCTGCTCCGCGGAGTAAAATTTTGCGCGATGAGTCATTTTGAAAGAAAGGAAAGTGGTTAACAAGGATAACAGAATCCTGCGCTGGAATCTGTGATAGAAGTTCTTCCAAATTAAATTCAATGAAGGGAGAAAAGCACCCTCTAGAAGAAATCAGGGATGTTGCAAGAGCAGTGTCAAGAGTTACGATCCACCATTTGTCTCCCAAAAATTTAGCCGCAACACCATGCTCTTTCAGGTTAAACTTTTTAATCGGAGAGGAAAAAGAGGAGGGGAAAAAATCATAAAACCATTTTTGCTTGTAGGCTTTTTTTGTGTATTGGTCGTGGTTTCCCGGCACAACAATAGGTGTCGCATCATTTGCCGCTAGATGTTGAATGAAATGTGAAGCAAGCGCAAATTCACAGCGCTGCGATGTGGTTGACACATCTCCACAGACCACCACGTACTGCACATTGAGATCTTTAAAGAGTTCAGGCAGTAGGTTTATGTTATTGGGGATATAATCTTTTTGCCTAGATGCAAGGAGATTGAGGTTCCCGATCCACTGTTTAGAAAAAAATTGAGAAAAGCCATACGTTGGCCTAGAAAAGTGTAAATCAGAAATTTGAGCAATACGCAACATTAAAGATTATCGCTTTTTAAGGGATGTCTTATTAAAGATTTTATTCTTAGCTTGCGTCTGCTTCTTGCCAACGGTTCTCCATCTTAAGCCTTCTGTATGAGGGCTGTGAGGGGGGGATTGTGTGTCTATGAGACCTGTATTTGTACGTTTAGACTGTTTAGTCGCAGGTTTTTTCTTTTTAAGATTAAATGTCTTTTCAAAAGATTTTAATACTGCTACTTCTTTTTTCTTTTTATTGGAAGGGAGTCTGGACAAAAGCGTGCCAATACTGTTATCATCAAGAGCGGGTACGGAACTAGCCTCCATAGAGGCAGATTGAATGTCTTTCTTCACTTGTTTGTCCATTTTTTTTCTTACGCGGATTGGCATCGGAAGCTTTGATTTGTTCATGTTTACCTCGGTTAACCAGATTGTAAAGCAATATGCTAAAAAAATACCAGGAATTCATTCCCAAATCTTTTTTCTTTTTTAAAAGATACAGCTGGGATCTTTTTAAAAAAGATTTGGTGGCAGGTTTAACGGTGGGGATCGTTACGATTCCTCTTGCTATGGCGTTTGCTATGGCAGCAGGGGTTTCTCCTGAAAGAGGACTCTATACTGCTATCGTTGCAGGATTCCTCATTTCTTTTTTAGGCGGTAGCAGAGTTCAAATTGGCGGCCCGACAGGCGCTTTTGTTGTCGTTATTTACACCATTATACAAAAATATGGATATGATGGTCTTGCCCTTGCAACACTTATGGCAGCTGTTATGCTCATTGGCATGGGTGTACTCAGGTTAGGGTCTTTCATCAAATATATTCCCCATCCTCTGATTACGGGCATTATTACAGGCATTGCTGTTACTCTTTTTTCTTCTCAAATGAAAGATTTTTTTGGGCTGAATATCGAACATCTTCCTGCTAATTTTATCGCTAAATGGCAGGCTTGTTCCCATGCCTTTCCCCATTTTAATCCCACAACAACTCTTGTTTCACTGGCAACTCTTGCGTGTATCATCGTAGTGAGAAAAAAACTTCCCTCTATTCCTTGGGGTATTATTAGTATTGTTTTAGCAACTCTTGTGTGCTGGGGATTACACATACCAGGTGAGACCATCGCATCCCGCTTTGGAGAGATGCCAAGAACACTTCCCTTTCCTTCTTTAGCGCATATCGATTTATCTCGCATTGTAGAGCTCTTCCCGTGCGCTATCACCATTGCCATTTTAGCTGGTATAGAGTCTTTGCTCTCGGCTGTGATTTCAGACAGAATGATGGGAGGGCGTCATAAACCTAACTGCGAGCTCATTGCTCAGGGAATTGCTAATATCGGATCGATGCTTTTTGGAGGCATTCCGGCAACTGCAGCGATTGCAAGAACTGCCACGAATGTTAAAACAGGCGCTAGGACTCCTTTTGCGGGAATGTCACATGCCGGCTTTATTTGTATTATTTTGTTTTTTTTCGCTCCTGTTGTAGGCATGATTCCTCTTGGAGCTTTAGCAGCGCTTCTTGTTATGGTTGCCTGGAACATGAGTGAGATGCCCCACTTTATTCAGCTCTTTAAAGCGCCTAAAAGTGATATCCTCCTTCTACTCACATCTTTTTGCCTTACTGTATTCATAGATATCACAGTAGCTTTAGAAGTGGGCATGATTTTAGCTGCGTGTTTATTTATGAAGCGCATGATTGATAGGAAGCAAGTGATTGTTCCTACGCAACCAAATCCTACACATGTTGAGCGTGGTATTGAGATGTACGATGTTCATGGCCCTTTTTTCTTTGGAGTTGCTCACCATTTGAAAGCAGTTTATGAGCAAAGGGAAAAGATACCAAAAACGTTTGTGCTCCGCATGACAAATGTTCCTTCTTTAGATGCAACAGGGATGCATGCCCTCCATGAATTTAACGCATGGTGCAAAAAAGAAAAAGTAGATCTCATTTTGTCACATGTTCATGAAGATCAAGTTTTAATATTAAAAGATTTTGGACTCGGACACTTAATTGGAGAAGAGCCATCTACAGAGAGGAAGACAGGTGTTTGAATTATTAGGCCTTACAGAGACAGAGTTAAAAACGCATATGGAAGAGATGGGAGAGAAGGGCTTTAGAGCCTCTCAAATACTCAGCTGGATCTATGAAAAAGGCGCCAAAAGCTGGGATGAGATGACAGATCTTTCTAAAGCCTTCCGTCAAAAACTTGCCGAATATTTTCAGCTTTTTTCTCTTAAACTTGTAAAAACAGAAGATTCTATTGATGGAGAGACAACTAAATTCCTCTGGCAACTCTCTGATGGAAAGCTTGTAGAGTCTGTTTTAATTAGAGCACCTGGCCGTAGAACAGTCTGCGTCTCATCTCAAGTAGGATGCCCTGCTAGATGCGCTTTTTGCGCCTCAGGAAAAAAAGGCCTTATAAGAAACCTCTCACCTGCTGAGATTGTAGAACAAGTTGTGCACATAGATAGATTTCTCAAAGAAAAAGAAGAGCGCGTATGCCACGTTGTGTTCATGGGTATGGGAGAGCCGTTTGAGAACTATGATGCTGTCATCAAGACGATCTACCTTCTCAACAGTCCCAAGGGTCTTAATATTTCTCAAAGGCGCATGACAGTTTCTACGGTAGGACTAGTTGAACAAATCCACCGTTTTGCAGAAGAAGATCTCAAGGTTAACCTCGTTCTTTCTTTGCACGCTCCTAATCAGCGCATCCGTCAGAAAATCATTCCTTACGCGCGTAAATACGCTATCGAAGATCTCCTCAAAGCGATGCTTCTTTTTGCTCAAAAAACCAAACGCGACATCACCTATGAATACACGCTACTTGCAGATATCAACGATCAGCAAGAGCACGCAGAGGAACTTGCAAACCTGGTCAAAGGCCATCCTTGCACTGTGAATTTAATTCCTTACAATCCGATAGAAGGGTTGCTCTTAAAAAGGCCTGCCTCAGAGTCTATCGAGACATTTAGAGATATTCTAATGGAAGCAGGCATCAACACAACCTGGCGCTACACAAAAGGTAAAGACATCGCAGCTGCCTGCGGCCAGCTTGCGCTAAAAGAGTAGAGGGAAAAAGGCAGCTAGTTCTAATTTATTAAACCAGCTCTTGCTATAGCTGCTCGGTCATTTCTTTTAATGAGTACATTTTCGACAATATTGCCTGCCTTAATAGCAACTTCTTCCCATTGTCCAGAAAAACGCTTTAACAAATTGTATTTTACTCTGGAATATACTCCGCGTATGCGGTTTATATGGTATAACTGGACTGTGCTAAGTGAAAAGTGGGAACCTACCCATTTTCCTAAGGGATGAGTAATCTCTTGCTTGCCTGTACCAGATCTGGGGAGTCGAAAAAATTCCTGGCCAAAAATCTCATCGTAATGATTGTTCTTTATCAAATTTGTTACGAACAATGACCGTCCAAGCAAGGAGTGCAAGCGTTTTGATAATGTGCCTTCATCTGCACTTGTGCAGACGAGAACGCGCTTGAGGCAAGCGCCATCTTCTTGGTCAAGGTAAGCTGCTTTCCATCGCCAAGGTAAAAAATATTCCCGCAATATTCCTGTAAATGAGGACCAACCGGTATTAGAAATATGCAGATATAGTTTTGGTTCAAATGTTTTGGTTTTTTCTGTTGTTCCCCAGAGAAAACCCGTGCTAACAGAATGAACAGTTTTTTGAGGTCCTTTTAAAACGTCGTTATGACCATATATCATTCCAAATTTTTGGAAATAAGTTCTTAGTAGAGAAGAATCTTCATCACCATAAATCTTCATAAGGCCTCCTAAATGTAAAAATATCTTAACCTAATTTTCTTGATTTAGCAAACCTCTAATTTCAGCTTGCAAAAGAGCAAAAGCTAGAAACGAGTCTCTGAGGGGGATTTTATAAACTTTTCCCTCAATAGTAACTGATAGGTATCCATCAATAAATCCCTGCTTTAATTCTGCAACAGAAAAAGCATCAATGCCTGCAATTGCCTCAGAGTCTTCCGGCTGCGCATCTTCTTGCCTAATTATTTTTGCAAGAAACACAGGGGCAACGGAGTTTGTTAATCCAGAGTCGGGTGTCATGTGCCCCAGTAGCTGTAGATCACCTACAACCATGCCTGTTTCTTCTTTCACTTCTCTTAAGGCAGCATCTTCTATTGATTCATTCAAGTTGCGGCCGCCTCTTGGAAGTTCGTATTCCCACGATCTTGTTGCATGGCGAAAATTCCGATTTAAAGCGATTTTTCCATTGGGTAGTACTGCCATAACAGCTACTCCCGGAACCCCTGTTAAAGATTGTCTGCATAACAGCCTTGCGTAGATACCGTATTTGCCACTTGGAAATTTGACCACATCATTGATCCACAGCCAATATGCATCTTCAGCTACAATGCCAACTTTTCTTTTCATCTGCTGCTCGATCTCCAGCCTTTTTTGGCTATCTAAGATGATCTCGATTTCCCCCTCTTCCGCATTGCCCATATAAGCAGACAGCGTAGGATATTTTTCAAGGTACTCCAAATACGGGTCTGAAGAGAGCAAAACTGAGCAGACAAAAGTTAGGCAAAAAAAGATTGATTTCATATAAAACCTCATTTTAAAAAGCGAATTCTACCGCAAGAAGGCAAAATCTTCTATCCAAATTTCAACCATCAAAGACGGCTGATACATAACAGCCTTGCATAGATACTCTATTTACGAACCCTCTACAATGCCCAACGTATCCTTAGGGTCTAGGGTTAATCTAGGGCGTGTTGTTTTCAGGCGTTGTTGTACTTTTTTGATGGGTTCAGCTGGAGGGATATTTTCAGGCAGAGTCCCACCGATTTCTTTAATTGCCGAACGTACTCTTTTTCCCACCATTTCGTGAGTCTCCATGGCGTCTCGTTGATTTTTGATGCGCTCATTTTTGAGTTTATCTCTTGTTTGAGTCATTCTAAACAAATTCGCAGCAAGCTCGATTGTATCCATCCGGTCCATGAGCTGTTCTTTGGGGGAAATTCCTTTGCGGGCTTTGATTGCGTCGACTCCAATGCCTCCGTAAAGCCCTTTGTACCCAGCATCATGAAAGATCCCAAACATTTTATCTTGAACTCCAGCTTCCCGAGCAGCTCCGGACAAAGCCTTAAATTCTACTGAGGCTTGATGGCGGGTTTCTAACCTTTCGATGTCAGCTGCCATTTGATCTGAGACTTCCTGGCGACGCGTCTGAATTGCGAAATACTTTTGCGCTTGCGCAATTTCCGGCTTCCTGGGATCTCCATTTTGAGCAATGAGATAACAGGCGAAACGGGAGAGGTGCCAATCTTCAATTTCACGATCTGTTTGGCTGCCGATTCCGACCATTTTGCGGGCGCCCGCAAAATGGTTTTTAGGGTCATTCCCAGATTGTTTGCAGGACTGGATTGCTTTATCGATAGCATTTTCAAAATAGCGCCATTGAGAATAACCAAGACAAGGCTGGAGATCCCGGGCGCTCCAGTATTCCACATCATGCTGGTTATTTTTTTTGAGAGCCTCAAAGGAGAGATCTGGTGGAGCAAGAGACGAATTACCTTGATTCATAGGATGAAACCTCGATTAGTTCGCTCGTGAGCGACTTAAGAAAAAAATATAGCCTTTTATCAAGTTTTAGCCAATCGAAAGTTGTGCCTCTGTCCAATCATTGTAAAGCTTATGCAGTTTCTGATTTAAAAAAAGCAAATTCCACCTCAGCCACGCAAAATCTTCTATCCAAATTTCAACCATTTGGAGTATATATTTGAAATCGATACTTTAGTGAGGGTACTTTTGAGCTTGCCTTTTCTTCTTACACTTGTTCGGGTCATCATGAGCCCTGTGTTTCTCATCGTCTATCTCTATTATGAGAAAATAGGCCTCTCTTTCACTGCGTTTCCCTATGTGCTTCTGGGTATTGTAGCGACATGTGAGCTTACAGATTTTTTTGATGGGTTTGTCGCAAGAAAGCGCAATAAGGTCACAGACTTAGGAAAGATTTTAGATCCTATGGCAGATAGTATTTTTCGGCTCTCTGTCTTTTTTACTCTAACGCAAGGGGTGATCCAGCTTCCTCTTCTTGTTGCTCTTGTGTTTTTCTTCCGCGACTCTATCATTAGCTCACTGCGGACACTTTGTGCTCTAAGAGGCGTGACACTCGCAGCAAGACTGAGCGGCAAAATTAAAGCCGTTGTTCAGGCAACCACAGCCTTTTTCATCCTCATTTTACTTGTTCCTTACACATGGGGAACTCTACCACTTGAGTCCCTCCGCCAAATGAGCTACTACGCAACGTACATTGCTGCTATCTACACAGTGATTTCTGGTGCAGAGTATATCTGGGCTAACTGGGTCTACATTAAAAAAACACTAGAGCGCATCTAGCAACAACGTGAAAACAAGAATTGTATTTTTTCTCCTTTTGATAGGGGCACGCAATCTCTTATGTGCTTTGCCTGAAGAAGTTTATAGCATTGCCCATCAAGAAGAAGTCGCTGTCCTTGCACAGGCAGACAAGCGTCTCCAAAATCTTAATCAGCAAATCCAACTTTTCTTAGCAGATAGAAAGGCAAGCTTAAAGGCAAATAAAGCCTTTCTCAAGGAAATAGGGGAGTGGAAACAAGCCGTACAAGAAGATAAGGCATTTAGAGAAAACCTTAAGAAGCTTCAAAAAGAATTTCTGACTTTTCGAGACCAATTAGGCAAAGTAGTTAGCGATAACTATGGCCCTTGTTCTTATTCACGCACTCTTCGTGTTCACAGCATACTTAATTTAACGGACTGGTATGCAAACCACATAGAGGAGATGATCTTTCCAGAGCACTAATCTCGATGTTCCACTTTTTTTGATAATTTGTTAATGGCTGTAGAGTTTTTAGCAGCCAATTACTGAAAAAATCCAAATAGAGCAGAGGATCAGATTGCATGGAGGGAGGGGACAGCTGTAGTTTACGCAGTGTATTTTCCATTTTTGCCAAGGTGGTGCGGATTTCTACCATTTGTATGACAGCTGATTTTTTTTCAACGCGCTCTATACATGCGCGCAGCGGCAGGAGCACTTCCAGAATTTGTCTCCAAGGCGGAGCAGTCGCGGGGAGAAGACCCAGTGTGATTGTCATTTGGTCGCGTTTGATAAAACAGTAATTACGTTGGTTTTGAGTTGTGAATACACTAAAGATGCCAGATTGCACAAAATCATCTAGTAGGTTTGCAAGGCTCCGCTTGCTATATCCAATTTCTGTTGTGTCAGATGCTGTAAAATCGTTTTTCTTTTGTGTTAAAAAAATGTGATGAGATCTGCTCTTGCGCCCACGCCGAATAAAGCGCGCAGCCGTAGAGAAAGAAGAGCAGGCAACTCACATTGAGGAGGTTGTGATTTCCCGCTGGGTTTAAATTTTAATGGAATTGCTCCTGTTTCAAGTGGCCAGTCAGCCATAGAAACGCTATTGAGCGTAGCAGCAAATGCTGAAAAGGGTTGCGACACAGACTCTCCAAAACACTTGATAAGCGTTTTAAGGCGACTAATGGAAACAAAATGATGGTAACGCGAGCACCAGTCCAAAGCTTCATCGCAGAGGCGTGGATCTGCATCTGCAATAATAGCTGTTAGCACTATAAGCTCTTCTAGTGCAATGAGGCAACTCTCGTGCTGTCTTACAACACCAGCTACGCCCAGCTCAGTCCAAAGACTCCAAGCAAGGCCCGCAAGATGATAATCTATTTCTGTACTAAGATTTTTCATATAGTCTTCCGAGAAGATAAAGTTCCTGATTCAGGAGGTTTATCCTCTCGAAAATTCTTTTAATGTGCAATCAAAAAAGACGCAGATAGCCTACTTCTTGAGCAGCGCTTTATAGATGTTAAGATAGTCTTTAGCTGATTTGTCCCAGCCGTAGTTAGCTTGCAGACCATTTAAGATAAGAAGCGTCCATTTATCGGGCGCTTTCGTAAAACAAGAAAAGGCCTTTTCGAGAGCTCCATCGAGATCTTCTTTTGTAGAGTGCTGAAAGGTAAATCCATTTTTCCCATCAAACACAGTATCTGCAAGGCCACCTGTTGCATGTACAATAGGAACTGTGCCATAGCGAAAGCCAATCATTTGGGTAAGGCCGCAGGGCTCAAAGATCGAGGGTATTACAATCATGTCAGCTGCTGCATAGAGCAGGTGGGAGAGTTTTTCGTCATATTCCAAATGGATAATGGCATTTTTGTTGGGCGCTAGCTCTTTTTTAAGTGAAAGAAAGAGAGCCTCAATTTCTGGAATAGAAGTAGAGCCCAAGAGCACAAATTGCCCCCCTTTTTCGAGGGTTTTTTCTATACTACGCTTGATAAGCGCTGGATCTTTCTGAGGAACGAGCCTACTGATGCAGCAGACAAGAGGACCTGAGGATTCTTGCAGCCCTAATTTTTTTCTCAGCGCTTTTTTATTGAGCGCTTTTCCTTGGTTGTAATCACATTGAGAGTAGTTTTGAGCTAAGTAAGAATCCGTTTGAGGGTTCCAATAATCTAGATCAATGCCATTTAGAATGCCGTGGATTTTTTTTTGATTACTCATGATCGTTTGATGAAGACCATGCGCTCCTTCGATCGTTTGAATTTCTTTTTTGTAGGTAGGGGAGACAACCGCAATCGTGTCGCTGTAGTTGATGCCGCCTTTTAAGATGTTGAGCAAGCGAGGATCTAGAGGATCTTGCATTTTATCAGGCGCAAGCAGCTCATTGCCTTTTAGGCCTGAACGAGAGACATTTTGAGGCAGGCATTTTCCTTGATATTCTAGATTGTGCAATGTGAGCGCTATGCCGCCTAAACGCAGACCAAGCGGCATGTACATTTCTTTGTATAAAACAGGACAAAGAGCTGTTGTCCAATCATGCACATGGACAATGTCAGGGGATTTACCTGATTTATATATGTATTCCATGCACGTTCTTGAGAAGTAGATAAAGCGATCGACATCGTCATCATAGTTGTAAATATTGCCGCGCGCAAAAAAATACGCAGGGTGATGGGGTTCAACGAGCAGCACTTTTAAACCATCGACAGAAGCTGACCAAATCGTGTTGTTATATCGATCGGGTCCATCATAGGACCAGAGATCTTTCATCAGAGGTTTTAAATTTTTGAGCAAGGAATAGTCAATGCAGTCATATTTAGGAAGGAGGATTTCAACTGTTTCTCCTTGCCGCTGTAGCTGCTTAGAGAGACTATAGATCACATCGCCAAGTCCGCCAACTTTAGCAATCGGAGCAAGCTCAGAAGCAATATGAATGATGTGCATAAACTGCTTATAACGAAAAAAGAATAAAAAGGTAGAGGATTTATCTTTTCTGATCTTTGAAGATGAGCAAGAACTTGATGATTTCGATTTCGCCGTTGGCAGCTGCGCAAGAAAGAGCTTCTTCTAGACATTTTAGCGAGATTTTTTTGCCCACAATTTCGATGATTGTTTCAATGACTTTTAGGTGACTGACAACGGAAGCTTTGATGAGCGCTTGTTCGATATATTCGAGGCGTACTTTATATCCACAAGCAAGCAGAATTTCTTTTACAACAGATGCATGGTCACTGATAGATGCATCTAGGAGAGCTGTTTCTAGAGAGGATCCTTTAAGTTTACTGCCAGCCGATAAAAGTATTTCTTTAACGATAGCTGCTTCGTCATAAAAAGTAGCATCAGAGAGACCCTCTTCCAAGCACTTTGGACGAAGCTTTGTAATGGAATTTTCAAGAATTTCCTTAACAACCAGAGGATGTTTGCTCGTGATCGCATCTGCAAAAGCCAGTTCTAAGCAAGGAATGGTGATTTTAAGATCTTCTGCGGATAGAATTTCTTTAACAATTTTTTCATGGCCTTTGGCTACCGCGTCTAGGAGCGCATTTTGCCAATACTTCGTGCGAATATTGTTATCAGGCGCATGAAGAATTCTTTTAACAACTTTGGTGTGTCCCCATGAAACAGCATCTAAAAGATTGTTTCTAATTCTATTTTCCAGCTTTTTTTTGCTTTCAAAATCATTGCAGATTTTTCTATTAAGAGAGGCAACAGTGCTTTTCATCTTTTTGACACCCTCAGCGGTTTTTGTGAAATTAACAAAAATAGTTTACCAGAAAACGGCAATAAATAAAAGCATGCAAAAAATTTTAATTTTAGAAATTACAGAGTAGTATTTATTTGATGTTTTCCGCCTCACGACGTAAACGGAAAACCCCTTGCGAATAAATGATTTGATCTGTAGCATAGTCCTACTTTGTATGTTGGTGGGGCGTCGCCAAGTGGTAAGGCAGTGGTTTTTGGTACCACCATTCGGAGGTTCGAATCCTTCCGCCCCAATAGTACATTGTACAGGGAAAGATTTTCTTACGTTAAAAAGGCATGATGAGCAGTAATGATTCATACATGTTGTTTGCCGGGAGCTCCCATCCGGAGCTTGGCAAGCAGCTAGCACAATGCTTGGGTATTACGTTAGGAAAGATTTCTATTGAGACTTTTCCAGATGGTGAGATAGGCGTTCAAATTTTAGAGAATGTTCACGGTCGGGATGTTTTCGTTTTGCAAACGATCGCACGGCATCCCAATCTCTATCTCATGGAATTGCTCATAATCGTCGACGCTTTGAAGCGGGCGGGCGCGCATTTGATTTCAGCAGTCATTCCCTATTTTGGGTATGGCAGGCAAGATCGCAAAGGCGCAGCCAGTGTTCCGATTACTGCAAAGCTAGTGGCCGATTTATTACAGAAAGCGGGAGTAGCCCGCCTTCTTACCATGGATTTGCACTCAGAGCAGATTCAGGGGTTTTTTGATATACCGGTGGAGAACCTTTTTGCGAGACCTCTTTTAGTCGAACGTCTAAAAGAGTGGCCTCTCGAAAATAGCGTTGTTGTAAGCCCGGATATTGGAAGAATTAAATTAGCTAGAGCTTTTGCGGAAGAATTAGGAACGAAGTACGCAGTAGTTGATAAGCGGCGAGTGGATGCAAAACAGGTTGAGAGTGATGCTCTGATCGGAGATGTCGAAAACAAAGACGTCCTTCTGGTAGACGACATCTGCTCAACTGGAGAGACGTTGAGGAAAGCATTGAGGATCTGTAAAGAAGCTGGGGCAAAGAGAATATTTGCCGTAGTGACTCATGGATTGTTTGTGCAGGAAGCGTTTAAGGAAAGTGCGATTGAGAAAATGTTGATCACCAATACGGTAGGTTACAGTCACTTGGGTGACATTGTAGAGGCCGTTTCTGTTGCTCCATTATTTGCTCAAGCGCTACGTGAGACAAATAAAGCTCCTCTTTCCTTACTCTGTTATTAGGTTTCAAATAGTCGAATAGGACTTACTATTTATTCGACTATTTCAAGCTTACTTAAGTGGAGAAATTGTATGAAATTGATTGCAAAAGAGCGTAGCGCTGCAAAAAAAAGTGAAACGAAGCAGCTGAGAAGAGAAGGGAAAGTTCCTGTGATTCTCTACTCTCCAGGCCGCCCGAATCGGCAGCTTGTAATAGATACAGCTGAATTCAAGGCGCTGCTCCGTTCTATGAAACCAGGACATTTACCGACAACGGTATTTACACTCGTTATCGACGGAAAAGAAATTAAAGCTATCGTGAAGGATATTCAATATAAGCTAACAACTTACGATGTGTCACATATTGACTTTGAAGAACTTGTAGATAATGTTCCTGTTAGCGTGAAAGTTCCTGTTCAATGCATCGGCATTGCTGAATGCGTTGGAATAAAAGCAGGTGGATTTTTAAGACAAGTGAGTCGCCATGTGAAAGTAGAGTGCCTTCCTAAGAATGTCCCTACGCAGTTTATAGTAGATGTCGCAGGCTTAGGAATTAAACAAGCTAAGCGCATAGCGGATATCCAAATGCCAACAGGAGTGAAGCCCCTTGCTAAAATGGATGAAGTCGTTGTGGTCATCGCAAAGAGAACCACGGCTTAAGACGTATTTAATTATTGGCCTGGGAAATCCTGGAGCTGCCTATGAAGACACGCGGCATAATGTCGGTTTTCAGGTAGCAAGAGAGTTTGCCACAAGGCATGGCATGAAGTTTCGGCAGGAAGCTCGTTTATATGGAGAGCTTGCCGAAGGAAAAGTAGAGAGAAGTAAGGTTTTAGTCCTGCTTCCCATGACGTATATGAATAACAGTGGCCGGGCAGTCCAAGCTTGTATGAACTATTACAAGCTAGGACTAGAGGACATTGTAGTGATTGTAGATGATGTGGCATTTGATCTCGGAGATCTTCGCCTGAAGAAAGAGGGAAGCCCCGGGGGCCACAACGGATTGAAAAGTATAGAAGAGCATTTAAAAACCTCTTCCTATCCGCGGCTTAGGATAGGAATAGGGGCTGCCCCTAAGAGGCAGATGCTCGCTGACTATGTATTAGGAAAATTTTCTGCAGGGGAGCAAAAAGACCTCTCAGAAATTTTAAACAAAGCTACAGATGTCTTAGACCTTTGGATTGAAAAAGGGATCCAAATGGCCATGACGGAAGGAAATAAAAAGAATTAACGGAGAAAAAAGAATGTCAAAAGAACGTAAAAAACTCTACGAAGGGATGTATATCTTGAGCGCAACGCTCAGCGATGATGCACGCCAGAAGGCTTTAGAAAAAATTACGTCTGCCATCACTGAAAAAGGTGGAGAGATCCACAAGATTTTCGATCAAGGACGTAAGAAAATGGCTTATATGATCAATAAAAAAAGAGACGGCCATTATTTTTTATTGTACTTTTCAACGCTTGCCCAAAATATGCAACAACTTTGGAAAGAATATAACTTGAATGAAGATCTTATGCGCTTCATCACACTTAGTGCCACGCAAGTGCCAGAGAAGATCGAATTTCAACCTTTACCTGAATAAAAAAAGAGAGATTAAAGAATGAAAACTGCTATGGAAAATCCATTTATCAAGAAGAAGAAAAGCTGCCCCTTTAAAGCAGCCAATGTTAAAATGATCGACTACAAAGATCTCGAAACATTATTCAGATTCATCACAGAAAAAGGAAAGATCTTACCTAGAAGAGTTTCTGGGGTTTCTGCGTATTATCAAAAACAACTAGTGCAAGCTATTAAAAGAGCTCGTTACATGGGACTACTCCCATTTGTATCAGACGTTCAATAAGGAGATGTAATGAGACAGCAATATTTATTAATCGAAGATGTGCAAGATATCGGTAGAAGTGGCGAAATTATCACTCCTAGACCTGGTTTTGCAAGAAACTTTTTAATGCCTCAAAAGAAAGCCGTTCCTGCAACCGTTCATACATTACGTATGCAAGCGAAGCTTCAAGATGAAAGAGCCAAAAAAGCAGCTCTCGATAAGAGTGAAGCAGAAGTGCTTGCTCAGAAAATTGAAGGGACAACCCTCCAGATCACCGTTAAAGTCGACCAAGAAGGTCATCTCTACGGTTCTGTGGGTGCAATGGAAATCGTTCATCTTTTTGAGAAAGAAGGCACTAAACTAGAAAAGCGCAATGTTGGAGTACATCTTCACATTAAAGCCCTAGGACAGCATCCTTTAGTTCTCAAACTTAAAGAAGGCGTAACCTGTAACTATATCCTAGATGTCGTTTCAGATAAGCCCATTGCGAACAAATAATGCTTTTGTTTTCTCCTGCGAAAGTTAATCTTTTTTTCAGGGTATTAAACAAAAGAGCTGATGGGTATCACGAGATTGCCTCTTTATACCAGGCGATTGATCTAGGTGATACCCTTGAGGTTAGTTTAAGTGATAAGGATGAGCTCTCCTGCGATCATCCTTCTTTGCCCACAGATAGTACCAACCTCATTTTGAAGGCAACACGCCTCTTCCGACAAAAGACCGGCCTTTCCCTCTACGCCAAAATCCACCTCCATAAACAAATCCCCCTAGAAGCAGGTCTCGGCGGCGGCAGCTCGAATGCAGCTACAACTCTCTGGGCACTTAACTTACTTGCTGGATCTCCCGCATCCCTCGATGATTTAGCCCTTTGGAGTGGAGAATTGGGTTCTGACATCTCTTTCTTTTTCTCTACAGGAACTGCTTACTGCACAGGCAGAGGAGAAATATTTAAAACCATCCCCGATTTTGCTCTTTTACGCAAATTATGGATTGCAAAACCCTCTTACGGCCTTTCCACACCCACCGTTTATAAAGCATGCACTCCTTCCATTTTTCCATCTAGAGATCCCGAAGAGGCCCTTTCTCAGCATGTACAAGGTCAGCCTTACTACTTCAATGACCTAGAGATTCCCGCCTTCCAGCTGAAGCCTGAGCTTGCCACTCTAAAAAAAGATCTTTTAGCTCTCGGCTTTTCCCATGTCACCATGACAGGTAGCGGTACAGCTTTTTTCTGCTTGGGAGCACCGACTCTTCAGCCCCAACTTCCTGGCATCGCGTTCTATGAGACCCAGCCTCTTTCTAGAAAAGATCATTGCTGGTACTAGAGTTTTTCTGCCTTTATTTGTTTTGACATAATTGCTTGATAAAGAATACGCTTGATGTTCAATAATTTTGTGAGGTTATTATGGATGTCTCTCGTGTTTCTGGGTTACCATCTCTGTTTTGTCAACTTGAAGTGCCTATCACTTGTTTTGCAAATGAATTGCTCTTAAGGATTTTTTCGCGTTTCAAAGCGCAAGATCTTTTTAGTGTAACAAGTACTTGCAAGAGATTCTATGAGATAAAAAAGGATAGAAGTCTATGGGAGGCTCTATTCAAACAAGATTTCCCTAGATTAACGGCGAGTCCTGAAAGATCTTTTTTTTCTAACTATGTTTGTAATAATACTGCGTGGAAAAAGCCACCTCCTTTCCTCGATATTGCAAGGGGCCGTAGTTATTCTTCTAATGTTGCTGTTCATGATAATCTTGTTGTAGCAGAAGGGGAGAACTCTTGCATAAAAATATGGGATAAAGAAACCGGTATTCTTCAGCATAGATTGGTAGGCCATCCCTATGAGGATATCAATTTTATATACATCCGCGATGGGCTGCTTTTTTCTAATGCTTATGGAGTTAGTGACTTTTTTGAAACAAGAGTTTGGTCCCTAACAGGCACTCTCATGTATACGCTGAATTGTAGTTGGCGGTTTGTAGTTGGGAAAGATCGTTTCTGGGGAGTTTGTCCCTATCCTGACCCTACCCGTGGTGTTACTCGCGCAGTCAAAATCTGGGATAAGACCAATGGCGCTCTAATATGTTCCATAGATGAAGATGTCAGTACGTTTATTTTAGATAACAATCGGCTTATTACAGGGAGCTCTCATGGCGTGATCAAAAATTGGGATACAAATGATTACAGTTTGCTTGGTACAATGGGGGAATTTCAACAAAATACAAGTGTGCGTGAATTGGTAGTCGATCAAGAATTTCTGTTTGCTGCTTACGAAGGAGGAGTTATTAAAATATGGAATACAATTG
Source organism: Parachlamydiales bacterium (assembly GCA_947474635.1). GTDB lineage: Bacteria > Chlamydiota > Chlamydiia > Chlamydiales > Rhabdochlamydiaceae > CANJJB01. The sequence continues at coordinate 25,725 of CANJJB010000009.1, forward strand.
ACACCTCTCTTATTACCTCAATTGAGCCTTATGGAGATGTATTTGATCTAACTATTAAAGGAGAAGTTCTCTTTGTAGAGGCTGGTGGTACTTTCAAGGCATGGGATAAAAATGACCTCTCTCTTCTATATAGCGTAGATAATTATTCCCCTTTTAGTTTTCTTTTAGAGGGCAACATGCTTGTTCTTGGATTAAAAAGTGGCGTTATCCAAATGAGAGATGTTAGAACAGGACATATTATTTTAGAGTTTTCCGGTCATCCCACTACAAAATTAGAGCTTCCTCATGATGGGACCACCTACCATGGTAATATCGAAAATTATCGAAGAAAAAGATATAAGTTTATCATTGATGGCAACCGTTTAATTTCTTACGGAACTATTGACTTCCTTGGACGTGAAGGAGAGGTTAAGGTTTGGGATATCGGGTCTGGGGAGCTTCTTGTTTCTTTAGAAGGACAAACGCAAATAGCTCTAGATCAAAGCTCTTTAGTGACCTGTCTCCCGGATGAGCGTATTAGAATTTGGGATTTTTCTGCTCGTGCGCTAAGTGATGGGTGACAAAAAATCTTATGTCTATTTCTTCTGTGTGTGCGTTGCCCTCTCTCTTTTGTCAGCCTGAGGCGGCTGTCACTTGTTTTGCAAATGAATTGCTCTTAGAGATTTTTTCGCGCCTCAAAGCACAAGATCTTCTCAGTGCAACAAGTACTTGCAAGAGATTTTATGAAATGAAAAAGGATAGAAGTTTATGGGAAGCTCTATTCAAACAAGATTTCCCTAGATTAATACCTGATCCTGAAAGATCTTTTTTTCTCAATATGTTTGTAATAATGCTGCATGGAAGCGGGGCTCACCGTTTCTTGATATTCCTACAGAATTTGAGTTTGGGATTTGTGATGTTGCTGTGCAAACATTGTCTAAGAGCTATCAGTAAGAGCTGCTTGGTCATTTCTTACCTTAACGAGGATATTCGAATTTGGGATCTTTCTATTCCCGTGTCCTCAAAAAAAAATATTTTTCGGAAAATCTATTACTGCGCTATTGAGCATTATGCATAGAATCCTACCTTCTTAAAAAAATTATGTAGCTCTTTTTTGTCAAAAGATTTACAATCCCCTTAAAGTTTTTAGTGAATAATCTTAAAACAAAAAGAGGTTAGTTATGACAAGTATGGTAGCAAGACTCTCTCCGGCTGCTGGAGCTCGTTCTTTATGGGAATGCAAACCCGTGACAGGTGTAGGTAGAGAAGCACGCATGGAAATCGTGCGCAATTTTTTTCAGGGTCTTTCTGTGGGAGAAGTGCCTTCAGACACTCTGCAACAGGTAGAGAGTGGGGCTCTTAAATGTCGCCTTCTATATGAGAATACAGTACCGAAGGCTATTTTTGTGCATTCTAGAGATACAAGACGATCTATAAAAGATTTTTCAGCTTGTTTAGAAGTTAACACCTTCTGTCTTATAGATCGGTCTAAAAATGATGCCGTTTTTAATGCTATTTTTAGTCATCTTGTTGATTCTATCAAGGAAGAACAAGGCAGATCTATTTCTTTTTCTTTACTAAAATCAAGTACGCTTATTTTTTCTTTTTTAGCATCCAAAAGTTTTAAAGTCATTTCTGAGGACGCAACTAAAGTGGTAATGGCTCATTTATTAGAACAACCTGCCAAAAGAAAAAGAGAGGAAAATGGTGAGGAGCCTGGCCATTCAAGAGGAATGCCTGAATCGGGGACAGCTGCTAAAAGACCGCGCGAGGATTCTCGCCCTGTACCGCATGATACACGTATTCATCCAAGTCAAAAGCCAGAACAACCACTCGGCATTACTCTTAAAAAAGTGTACATTGAGCAAATTAGAAGAGGCGTAAAAACCGTTGAAGGCAGAATTAATTCCGGTATGTTTAAAAATATCAAAGAGGGACGTCTTGTACGTTTTTTCTATCTGAGTAATCAAGCCGATGATGTTGTTTGTAGGGTTACAAAGATTGCAGCGTATAAGTCATTTAAAGAAATGCTAGAAAAAGAAGGGTTTAAAAAATGTGTCAACGAAGCAGCATCCCTTGAAAGGGCTGTTCAAATTTATGACGGCATTCCCAATTACAAAGAAAAAGCTGCGATTCATGGGGTGTTAGGTTTTCATTTGCAGCTTCATCCAAAATCTTAAATACAAGTAGGATCTTATATGGCTTCTTCAGTTTCTGCATGTGTTTCACAAACTCAGGATGATGGTTGGGAGACTGTTGGCTCAAAAGGAAAAGCAGCAGCACGGGCTCAGGTCCCTGTTGAAACAGCTCTTGCTGCTTTATCATTACAATCTGCTGCTCCTACTGCTGTAGAAGAAAGAGGATTACTTGGAAAAGTTAAAAATGTTCATCAAGATGATATTCATGGCTTTATTTTGCTCCCAAATGGGACGTTTATTAGTGGATCAAAGGATGGATGTCTTAAGCAATGGGATTTTAAGGGGAAGCTGGTAAAGGATGTCTATAAAGCAAGGGGAATAGATTATCGTAGCTGGATTACAGCTTTGGGAGTTTTTGGAAGCACTCATTGGATGAGTGGAACGCGCGACAAAATCATTGATCTTTGGGATATTCGTGGAAAGCATCTGCGATCTCTTGATTTATCTCCCACGCCAGAAAAAAGCACAACTAGTAAAGAGCGTAATTTAGAGCGCGTTTTATGTCTTGTAAAATTTCGTCCATCTGACGAGGATCCGATTTTCTTTACAGGATGGCCCAGACAATTTACTGTGCATAATTTAGAAACAGGCGAACATTTAAATAATTCACTTACCCATGAAAATGATTGGGTCTACTGTATTAATCCTCTTACAGATAGATCTATTCTTGTGGTTACAGGATCTAAATTCGAAATATGGGAAGCTGAGGCTCCAAGTTTGAAAAGTTGGAGGCGAGCTGCTCTTCTTCTTGAAGAAGATGCTAGGCGTAAAAAAAGAGGAGAGCAAAGACCTTTTATCTCTTCGGTAACACGGCTGGATGCTTCTCCTGCCTATTTTGGGCTCTCTCTTTTTAATGGAGGAAATCCAGAAGAAGCTTCCATAAAGATATACGATGTTGAAAAACAAAAGACGATCACAACAAAAACAGGGCATGAGGGAAGGGCGTGGAAAATTGAAAACTTAAGCCCCCACCATTTTGCAAGTTGCGGAGATGAGGGAACTGTTAAAATATGGGATCTTCGTCAACACGATGCTGTAGCTACGTTTGTCGATAATCCTAAACAAAAGGCAAGAGTTTCTACTATTTTAAAATTGGCGGAGACAATTGTCGTTTCAGGTTCATGCCCAGATGATGTAAGAAGAAGCAGTGAAAAAGCTCAACTTTGCTTTAGGGATCTTCGGTTTGCTAATGCCCCTTAAGCTCAAAGTGTAGGGGTCTTTCTTTTCATGATTTTTGGATAGGTCGAATTTTTCAAATGGAAGAAAATGCTTTTTAAGTTCATTCTGGATAGCCTCAGGCCGTTTATTTTTTGGTTGGTGGCGTTGTTCTTGATTACGGTCTGTATATCCCTGAGCTATTCCTTAGGTCCTTATGCTCTAAGGGAATTGCTAGACTACCTGTCGAATCATTATACTGAGAAGAGTTTAATAAGTGCTGGGCCTATTATAATTTTTTATGTTCTATCTTCTTTGTTTCCGATGGTCATTTTTAGAATGCACAACCTCATTTGGGTCAGATTTGCTCCTTCTTTAAGGCATCATTTAACTATATTGTCTGTGCACGGTGCAATGTCACACCCTTATCGTTTTTTTGAAACTACCCCTCCAGCACGGATTGCAAATAAAATAAAAGAACTTATTATAACCATTCCTGATTTAACCAAAACAGCCTTTGATGGGGTTCTGTGCGGATTTTTGACATTGGTTACTGCCACTGTTGCTGTAGGGAGCGTACATGTCAAGTTCGCGATAGGACTTGGTTTATGGATGATTATTTTTGTCGTTGGTTCTATAACATCTCTTAGGCGGGCAAGAGATTTAGGTGATAAGGGATTAAGGCTCCGTTCCAAGATACACGCCAAAATCATGGAGATATTAGAGAACATCAAATGTGTGAGATTTTTTAATAGGGAAGAGTTTGAGAAAAAAAAATTAAAATGGGTCCTACGCCAAAATTTAACAATAGATCGGGAAAAAGAAAAATGCTCTGTTAGGACATTTGCGTTCCAAGGTTTTTCTTTTATTGTTTATCAGGGTATCTGTCTTTTTTGGCTCATGAATGGATTTAAAAATGGGCAGGTCACGGCGGGGGATTTTGCTTTAATTTTGGCCATAAATCTTTCATTTGTCGACCGCTTCAGGAAAATATCTCGAGATTTAATGGATTTTGCAGACCTTCTTGGAAACCTTCAACAAGGATTGAAAAGCATAATCCCAACAACGTTGCCTGAGAAGAAAGTAGTTTCTCCTTCAAAGCTACCTACGCAAGGAGAGATCGTTTTTAAAAACGTCTGCTTTAATTATGATGGTGTTGTTCCATTATTTTGTGACAAATTAGTACACATACGAGCCAATCAAAAGATCGCTATTGTAGGACATTCTGGCAGTGGTAAGTCAACCTTCATTCATTTAATATTACGCCTTTACGAGGTTATTTCAGGTGAAATTATGATTGATGGAAAAAATATCAATCAATTGCCCTTGGATTCTTTATATGAGATGATTAGCGTTGTGCCTCAAACACCATCTCTATTTTACGGTACAATAAGGGATAACATTCGCTATGGCAGGCTTCATGCGACTGATCTAGAAGTCATAGAAGCGGCAAGAAAATCTGATATTCATGAATTCATAGAAAGCCTCCCTCATGGATATGATACCTTCATTGATTCTTCTGGTTTAAGGCTTTCAGCAGGCCAGCGTCAGCGTATCGCGATTGCAAGAGCTATTCTTAAAGATGCGCCTATTTTTATTTTAGATGAGGCCACAGCTCATCTTGATATGATCACTGAAAGCCATATTCGAGAGTCGTTGCTAGAACTAATGAATAAAAAGACTTCTATTATCATTACTCATCGTTTTTCTTCTCTATTATTGCACATGGATCAAATTTTGGTGTTTGACCTCGGTAAAATCGTAGAAAGCGGGAAACACGATGAGCTTTTTTCTAAGGATGGGTTATATAGAAGCTTTTGGGACCATAGTAAAGGGGCTACTCGATGAGTAAGGGGCGTGTTTTTTGGATTACTGGCTTGTCTGGTTCTGGAAAAACTACGATTAGTCGCCTTTTTTATAAAAGACTAAAGAGCGAAAAAAGAGAAGTCGTGCTTTTAGATGGAGACGAACTTCGAGTCGTTTTGGGAATTGCAGCAAATTATTCGTATGAAGAAAGAAGAAGGCTTGCTTTTATCTATTGTCGGTTATGTAAAATGTTGGCAGATCAAGGTCATGATGTAGTCATTGCTACCATTTCCATGTTTTATGAATGCCACCAGTGGAATCGTAGTAACCAATCTTATTATTATGAAATTTACTTACGCGCTTCTATGCAAGTCCTTAAAAAAAGAAATCAAAAGAATCTATTTTCTGGAAAGAATTGCTCCATTGTAGGGGTGGATATCTCATTCGAAGAACCTCAAAATCCTGATATCATTTTAGACAATGAGGGGGACGCCTCTCCTGAAGAAATAGAAGAACATTTATATAGGTATATTACCCATGAAACAAGGTGATTTTTCGCAACTTGCAAAAAATTATATTCACCGTACGGGATATTCTCTTTCGGTCTTGATTGCACTGTCTCGTTATGCGGGCCTTATTCCGTCCAGCGCTATCACAGCTGATGTAGGTGCTGGTACTGGTAAACTAACCGAAAATTTAAGTGAGCTCGGGTTTAAAGGTTTTGCTATTGAACCAAATGATGCGATGAGAGAAGAAGGGATTCGCTTATTAGGCGAAACTTCATTTTGTTGGCTAAAAGGCACAGGCGAGACAACAGGGCTTCCCTCTGCTTCTATTGATTGGATACTAATGGGGTCCTCATTTCACTGGACAGATGCTCAACAAGCTCTGCAAGAATTTCATCGTGTCTTGAGGCCCGGGGGTTTTTTTGTTGCCTTGTGGAATCCCAGAGATTTAGAATCTAGTCCTTTCCATCTGGAAATTGAGGACTGGATTCACAAGCAACTTCCTTGCCTCAGACGGGTCTCTTCAGGAAATAGCCAATATACGAATAACCTGTATAAAATACTGACTGAAACAGGTCATTTTATAAATCCCATCTTTATGGAAGCGCCTCATTTAGTAGAGATGTCTAAAGATCGTTATCTAGGAGCATGGAGGTCTACCAATGATATTCGTGCCCAGGCAGGCGAAGCGAAATTTCAAGAAATTCTTGAGCATATTGGGACAAAAATTTCCAATAAAAATTTCATTTCTGTTCCTTATAAAACCCGGGCCTGGATGGTTCAGGCTACTTAGCCACACTTGGTCAATTAAAAGTATAATATTGTTCTATAATTTTTTTGTAAAAAATAACCAGTTAACATGGAAGTTTCCCAATTTATGAATGTCGTCTCATTTGGGTCAAAAGCCGAAACATTGGAAAGCCTCGAGCTCGTCGTAAAAAAAGCAAGAGTTTTACCACAAATACGTCTGAATGCAAGCGATTGGGATTTTTTAGAGTTAACGCGCCAAATTGAACAAAAGGGGTGGAAAAATAAGCCATTAATTGTTCGCAGCTCAGCAAACCAGGAAGATGCTAAAGGCAATTCCCTAGCAGGCCGCTTTGCTTCAGTAATGGATGTTCAATCGTTAGATGATCTCTGTGAGGCAGTGAATCACGTAATTTCTTCTTATGATCCGGGGAAGGCCCAAAACCAGGTTTTTATCCAGCCTATGCTGCAGGCAATTTGCTTGAGTGGTGTTGCTTTTTCCTGTGATCCTACAACGGGAGCTCCTTATTGGGTAATCAATTATGACGATGAATTGAGAGTTTCTAATTCGGTCACTTCTGGTACAACTAACTCTCTAAAACTCTATTATGCTCATCGGTCAAAAAAAGGTAGTTTTCCGCAATCTATCTGCCAGGTTATTGAAATGCTAGAAGAGCTGGAGCTTTACTTTGGACAAGAGGCCCTTGATGTGGAGTTTGCGATTACAGAAGATGGACAGCTGTTTTTGCTTCAGGTTCGCCCTTTAGCGACGAGTGGGAAAATCATGGCTGTTGAAGAACATTCCTCTCTGATAGAAAATATAGAGTCCAAGATAGAAGAGCTTAGCAAACCTCATCCCTGTCTTCTTGGCACAAAAAGCATTTTTGGGGTCATGCCGGATTGGAACCCCGCAGAAATCATCGGAACTCGTCCCCGGCCTCTTGCGCTTTCCCTTTACAAGGAGGTTATCACCGATGTCATTTGGGCGCAGCAAAGGAGTAATTATGGATATCGTAATCTAAGAGGTTTTCCACTTCTTGTTGATTTCCAAGGCATTCCTTTTATTAATGTTCGAGTGAGTTTCAACTCGTTTGTTCCTTCAGATCTGGATGATCAATTGGCTTCAAAGTTGGTTGATTATTATTTAATAAAATTAGAGAAGGAACCCCATTTTCATGATAAGGTTGAATTCGAAATTATTCATTCTTGTTACACATTCGATCTTTCTGAGCGACTAGTGAAGCTAAAAAAGGAAGGATTTGACCAAGGAGACATTGATTGTCTTAAGGCGTCCTTGAAATCTCTTACAAACCGTGTTAACGGGCTCTGCCTGCAAGATTTAAAAAAGGTGGATGATTTAGAAGGTCGAATTGAAAAAACAGAAAACAGCTCATTGGATAATGCCTCTAAAATTCGTTGGCTCCTTGAAGATTGCAAGTTTTATGGAACTGCACCCTTTGCGGGGATAGCAAGATCTAGTTTTATTGCCATGCAGCTTTTGAGGTCTCTTGTAAGTATTCAGATTTTTTCTTCAGAAGAAATGGAAGCATTGCTGTCTTCACTAGATACTGTTTGTTCACAGATGCAACGGGATCGCTTTCAACTGGGGAAGAAAGAATTTTTAGATCGGTATGGCCATCTTCGAGAAGGAACCTACGATATTTTGTCTCCTCGCTATGATGAGATGCCTGATGATTACTTTGATTGGAAGACTGATTCTTTCCCAGTCAGAAAGCTCAGAAATTTTCTTCCCACTTCCGAACAATTAAAACAGATTGATAAGGTTTTGCATATCCATGGACTTGAATATGATAGCTCGTCCCTTTTGGCATTCATAAAATTAGCTATAAAAGGACGAGAACACGCCAAATTTGTATTTTCAAAAAGCATAAGCGCTATTCTTCAGCTTGTAAAACAAATAGGTAAAACATTCAAGTTTACGGTAGACGAGTGTTCTTACATCGATATTCATGATATTAAAAGGCTATACTTATCCAGCCCTACTGTAAGCATAAAACCTTTTTTATCGGAGGGCATATCTTATAGAAAAAAGGTGCATGCGCACACGAAAGAGGTCTTACTTCCCTCTTTAATTACTTCTCCAAAGGATGTTTGGTCCTTTGGCTTTAAGCAAATTGCACCCAATTATATCACATTAAAGAAAGCGGTGGGAAGGGTCTGTGTTAATTCTTTATTAAAAGAAGATATAAGTGGAAAAATTATTATGATTCCTAGTGCTGATCCTGGTTATGACTGGATTTTTACCCATCCAATCAAGGGCCTTATTACCATGTACGGAGGGGTTAATTCTCATATGGCAATTCGTTGTATTGAGATGAATATTCCTGCAGTTATTGGATCCGGCGAAGCCCTCTACCATCGCTGGAGCCGAGCGAAAATTCTCAAAATAGACTGCGAAAACAAAATAGTAGAAATTGTTCAATGAAATTAATTGGAATCACCCAAAGAGTTTGCACACTTTCCAGCCATCAAGAACAAAGAGACGCTCTCGATCAACGATGGGCGTCTTTTTTATATGCATGTGGGTGTATATCTTATCCAATTCCAAATCACCTTCCATCGCTTAATTCAATTCTTAGGCTCCCTCTTCAAGGCATCATTCTAACTGGAGGTAATAGTTTGAATGGGGAGGCCCCCGAACGAGACCAGACTGAAATTGCTATTTTAGAGTATGCCATGGCTCGGGGCTTTCCTCTTCTAGGAGTTTGTCGGGGCATGCAATTGATCCTTAGTTATTTTGGATCTCATTTAGAGAAGGTAAAGGGGCATGTGATGCCCTTCCATTCCATTAATATAGAAGGGAAAAAACGTGTAGTGAACAGCTATCATGATTATGGGTCTTTTAAAGCACACAAGCCTTTACAAATCATAGGGAAGTCAGACGACGGGGTCATAGAGGCAATAAGGCATGCTTACCTTCCCATTCATGGCATTATGTGGCACCCAGAAAGAAATTATCCTTTCCACAGATCCGATCAGAGCCTTATTCATGAACTATTCTCGACTAAATTAAGCGCGCCGAAAAACTAAGAAGAGTCCTTCAAGGCAAATGGTTGTAAAAGGCCTTATTATAGCCACGGGTCAAAATCAATTGCATCTTTTGCCAAGTCGAAAAACTTTGCCTGATCATCTTTAAAATAGGTCCGCATAGAGATTTTCATCTCATTAACAAGGATTTCTTTTGGCCCAGAGAGGTTCTCTATTAATTGGGAAATGTGATGCCTATCCAATTCTGTTTTTGCATATGAATGTAGGTTATCTTTTTTGTAACGTATTGTCTCTATAATGAACTTAAATGCTTTTCCGAAGTGAGCCCTCCCTTTTATCTGAATACGACGATCCTTGACGGCAGGGGAAGAAAAATCAGAAGTAATCTTAAAGATGTTTAAAGGTGCGATCCCTAAAAAATCTGTTACACGCTTAAGCTGCGTTTCTGTTTGCCTTCTTAATTTTTCAGAGTTTAAAATTAAAATCTGGTCAAGTGAAAAAGATTTTAAAAAGTTTTCCAGTTGCTTTCCATAAAGACTGCGGCCTATGTATTCATGATGTCGTTTTTCTATGTCTAGACGCCACTTCTCCTCTTCGATGGCTTTTTTAAAATCCAATTCTTCGATTCCGCGGAGAACCATGTATCGGTATTGGGCGAAGGCACGTTCGGAAGGATCCCGTAAAACAAATATAAATTTAGCAGAAGGAAGATGCTTTTTTAAGCGTTCTGCTGCTTCGGGGAAATGAAAATAGGTTGTCGATCTTTCCCCACATGCTTGCTGTTCTTGGTAATCACTAAACCATGTTTTTTGATACCAGTCGATTCCCTTTTCATATCTAGCTAAAAGAGAAAAAAAATGAGGTTCCATGTCAAGATCTTTTGGTAGATAGATGTCGCTATGTTGCATGAGAAGATGTGTCAAAAAAGAGGTGCCAGAAGCTGTGGCCCCTCCAATTATAAAATTGGGGAGCATTAGACCTCTATGTATTTTTGGCACTGGAAGCCCTCAGGGGGGTTATAAAAAATAGGCTAAGTTACTTTACAACAGTTATAAAATAATCAGTTGTTAGTTTAGGTCTTTGTCATATTGTTATCAATAATTTTTTGTCCCTGTGTTTTTTTGTCCTTGAAGGGCAGATTTGCTCAGTTTCTTTCATAGCTTAGGATCAATTTTCAAGGAGAATCAATATAGAAGTTTCTCAGGGGCGATAAAAATAGGTAGAGATCAGTAAAAATCTCTCCAATCATGAGACCAATTCTTTTTCCCTTGCAACTTTTGTTCATAGCATTGCAAGTCTAAAGGACTGTCTATCTCGCACCACCTTCCCTTTACGGGAATCGCAATTACGGGAAGGTCTTTCTCAATTAAACACTGTAAAAGCATTGTCATATTCATGCTTTTTCTTTTTGAGATTGATATGGATTGTAGGTAGTCCCATATATTTCCCCATCCCTTAGGAGTCAATTTTAAGAGACCCATATATTGTCCTTCAATTTCGTGCAGATATGAAGGAGCTTTTCCTATCTCCAGCAACCTTCCTTCGCTAATTCGAAAACTTTCAGCATCCTCTAAGGGATTTTCAAAACGTGCCATCCATAGATCCTGCCACAAAAGGTCATAAGTGATAACTATATCCCCAGAGGTGGAAAGGAGAGCCTGTATAATCTCTGGGGCATAAACGATATCTGCGTACGCAACGACCGTTTCCTGCTGGCTTAAAATCTCATGCGCACAACACAGGCTTTCTACCATGTCTGTGTGTGCCCAATCTAGGTTAAAGAGGTACCTATATTCATGAGAGGGAAGGCTATTAGCCAAATATCCTGTAACAATAGCAATGTCTTTTATTCCTGTTTTCTTAAGGGCATTAATCTGCCAGTCAAAAAGAGTCTTACCTGCGAGTTCAATTAGACATTTTGGTTTCTTTTCTGTTAGCCTCAACATTCGCGATCCACGACCTGCTGCCAATATAATAGCTGTCATGGAGTTATTCGGATGCCTTTTTTAGAGCAGCCTCGTATCCTAACCGCTCTTGTTCAAAAAGCCAGTCCAAACAAATATTTTCATTTTTTGATAACGGGCGATTTTCCAAGGCAGGGATTGCAAGGAGCGTTCTTATAACATGAAAAAAAGCTGTTCCCAGGCCATTTTTAAAATTCATAATACTGTTAAGATTAAGTTGGATTTCTCCAAGATGTCCATTTGAAAAATCGCGAAATACAACATTAATATCCCGGTATCCCCCTAGACAAGGAGTTAAAAAACTATCGGTAATTTGTAAAATAATCAACCCTGATTTTTTTAAATCTTCTAGCCCTTGATACATCGTTGTAAGCTTAGGAAAACTGATGGTAGCTCTTGCATAATCTGTAATCATCGAAGCATCGCCATCCCATCTTGTTTGGAGGAGGGAGCGAATAGTTGGCATTCCTTTAATGTTAGGTATATAGACAAGTGAATTGGGATAATTTTCTGCAAATCCCTTTAAGAATTTGCTTAATCTTAACTGCGTTTGTGCCGCATCACTAAGTAGCTTGGATAAATCAGAGGTGTGTTGTTGCAAAAGAACTCTTCTTTTAATTTTCTCCGGGGCAGAACAAGCGTATCTACAATAGGTAGGGCGCAAATGAGGCAGAAGTTCGTACTTTTGTCGTAATAGTCTTTTAGAGGACCATTTGTGTTGGATAGGTTGATACTCATAATCAAGACTCTTAATAAATGCTGCGTGAGTTAGATAACTTTGTTTGGGTTTTAGTAAATAGCTGTAGAGAAGGGCTATTAATAAAATCCCGCCTAAAGATAAGCAGCTCCACTTCTTCACTCTCTTTTTAACTTTCATAAATAAAGCCTATTTTCTAATATATACTTCAATACCATTTTATCTGTGTCAATTTTAGAAAAATTACCCGCCTTCAGCTCCTGGCAAACTTTTGTAGACGAAATATTATCAATATCCGGTACATACATAATCTGAGCTTCAGGCCCGAGCGCTTGCTGAAGAGCTGTAAATTCAGAAGCTCTAGGAACAACAAAAATTTTATCAACTGGGATTTTTTGAATCTCTGGCAATTCCAATCGTTTAAAATAAGAATCTTCCCCTATAACTAAGGCTAGCCTATAACCCGGTTGTCGAATATTTCGATAATCAATGCGCTTGTCTGCATTGCCTTGAATGACAACTGAAATAACATCACTTATATCCTCCAGAAGGAGCTCTACCATTCTTTTCCTATCTGCGGGGGTAGCTCGATAAGGCTTTTTGCCGTACTGGTTAACATATATAACGAACTTATCAAATTTCTGCTTTTCAATGGCAGCTAAGATGATTTTATAATGAGCTGTTGTTGGTGGATCGAAACTTCCCGAATAGACTCCTATAATGGGCGTATCATTTCCATGAAGAAATAAACATCCACAAAAACAATTGAATAAAACCAATCCTTTTGCTAAGAAACACGTCATAATTGATCTCCGACTCCCCTTATATCTATATTTTTTTGAGGTGTAAGGGTATACAACACTCATAACCATCTATAGGGCAAAAATGTCCTTGTGCCGTTTACTAACCTGAAAATAAGTCTTCTCATTGGCCCAACGCTCAGCTAGCGTCTGATATCGTAAAATCTAATTTCTGCTGATTTTTTTACGCCTACTTCTTCGGAGCAGGTCCCAGCTATCAGTACATTCTCTTCTAGATTTAACATCGTTGTGACTTGCCCTATATGGCCTCCGATCGTCAGAACGCTAGCATCTGCCCTTTGATCCCACAATTTAATTGTTCTATCTTCTCCGCAGCTAGCAAAAGTGTTTTCTGAAATATTTTCAATTGCCCAAACACGTTTTCTATGCTCTTGCCAAGTTTTAACAATTCTTTGCTGCTCAATATCAAGTACTTTGACAGAACCATCAAACAAAGCAAGCCCAAAATGATGGGGAGAAGATGCAAGGGGTTTTAGCGAAGAAATAAAAGGTCTTTGAAATTTTGTTTTGCCACCTTCTTTAAAAGGCGTTTTTTTCCCTTCTTTAACAAGTTGAGCTGTCTTGTTCCATCTCTCTTCTTGTTTACTCCATACGTCCACTGTACATCCCACAACTGTTAAAACTGTTTTTTCATTCAAAGGATGAATAGAATACACCCAATCATTGTCATGAACTTTCGTAGATGATTGAGTGCGACCTTCCATGAAGCTATACTCATCAAAAAGCGTAGGGAAGCCAATAAACACACTTGGATTATTTGGGTTAAGTCCTCTTGCAAAACAATTGGCACGCTGAGCATTTTCTCCTCTAGCAATATGCCTGCCTACGCGTGGCCGTTTTGCTTGAACTTCTTTCACATAGTCCCCATTTGTTTTCCACAGGAATATTTTTCCGTTTCGCTCGCCACTTAACCAATAATTATCATTAATAACTTCAATGGCTGTGATCCAATTTCTGTCGTTATGGAAGATAGGCTCAACATCATCTACAACTTTGACAAGTTCTCCCTCTTTGCTCCATTTATAAATACAGTTATCTTTAGATCCACTGATAAATGTTCCATCTGAAAGTTTTTTAAGTGCATGGATGTCATCTAAATGAGCCCCGTGGATCACATGTAGTAGTTGATAAGATCTGGCTTCTCCTTGTACGGGTCCTTCTCTACTGACGACTCTTTCTATAGCATGTACAAGCCCTTTGCCAGCTTCTTGCAGTTTGAGAGGATAACTTAATAAAAATTCTGTAACACCCGCCTGATAACGATCTTTCCAAGCATGCGAAATTTGGAACCCCTTTTTTTGGAAAAACATCAACGATTCTTGCTTTGTTTCGCTCACTGTCACGTGGATGGCATCTGGATCAAGACCTAGCTTAGGAACCTCTTCCTTGAGTTTATCAACTAGGCAAGAACCCAGTCCTTTACCGGAATTTTGGTGGGAGTTATCAACAAATAATGATTTAACTTCGATGCTTCTAGCAACACCCAAATCTTTAAATTCATCGCTCAGAACGGTTTTGAAAACCAATACTCCGCTAGGGTCTTCATTTTCATATAATAAAAAACATGACCTATCAGAGCTTTCTTCAATCTGACGAATGGCCTTCTCTTGAGAGCCATATAAAGGTGTTAAAATTCTATGGAAAATTTCCGCAACAACACCCATTCTCTCACGATTTCGTCCGTCTACATGGTAAAATACACGATTAGAATCGGACGGTAAAGCTCTTGCTACAGATGACATCGCTTCCATTTTTAGCTCCCTTGCTTAAAATAAATGATGCATTGTTATAAAAAGTTTAAAAAAAAGCAATGGTTTTTATCAAAAAAATAATAAATTATGATACGCTCTATGGGACGCGTATTGCTGGTGCTAAACTCCCCATTTTTGCTATTATTCTCTTCTATGAGTAATAAGAGAAATTTAATTGTTGTGACAGGTGCAGCCGGCTTTATTGGCTCGGGCGCTATCAGCTATCTCAATGAGAGGGGATACGATGATCTCGTGTTAGTCGACGTGCTTGATCACCCAGACAAAACAAGAAATTTGCAAAATAAAAAATACTCTCAACTTTTAAACATCTCTGAACTCCAACCTTGGCTACAAGGAAGAGAGGCAGAAATTAAAGCCATCATCCATTTGGGTGCTTGTTCCGATACGATGGAAACAAATGTTAAGTACCTTCAAGACAACAACACGAGCTACACCATTCAGCTAGCAACTTATGCACTTAAAAATGGGATCAGATTTATCTATGCCTCATCTGCTGCAACGTATGGAGATGGCGCCTTAGGATTTTCTGATGAACATGCTTTGCTAGAAACACTGAGGCCCTTAAATCTTTACGGAGAATCAAAACACCTGTTTGATCTGTGGGCAAAAAAAGAAGGCGTGCTAGATCAGATGGTCGGACTTAAATACTTTAATGTTTTTGGCCCTAACGAGTGTCATAAAGGTCATATGGCATCTCTTGTCTATAAGATGGTTCCAGTGGCTCAAAAAGAGGGTGTTATCAGATTATTTAAATCCTCAGATAAAGAGCGCTTTGGCAATGGAGATCAGTGCAGAGATTTTGTGTATGTCAAAGATGCAGTCCGTATGACATGTGGCTTTTTAGATAATGATATCGGTGGCATTTTTAACATTGGAAGAGGAACGCCTACAACATGGAATCAATTGGCAGGTGCCATCTTTGAAGCGCTTGGTCAAAAAACTCAAATAGAGTACGTCGACATGCCAGAGGATCTCGCGCCCAAGTACCAAAACTATACATGTGCGGATATGAGTAAATATGCAAAATATCAAAAACTTCTATTTGATTATGATATCAAAGAAGCTGTACAAGACTATGTACAGAACTACCTCTTAAAGGATCTGCGATGGTAAAACTTATTGGAGCTTTCAGCTTTTTTAAACGCGTGCGCGTAGGTGTCATCGGCGATTTAATGCATGATATTTACACAACAGGTAAAGTAAGACGTATTTCTCCTGAAGCTCCTGTATCTATTCTCCATGCTCAAAAAGAAGAACATAGACCAGGGGGTGCTGGCAACGTCGTTTTGAACTTGATTTCTTTGGGCGCAGAAGTCGTGACCATGGGCCGTGTTGGAGCAGATAGCGCGGGTAGTCAGATTCTCTCTCTTTTAAAAGAAGAGGGATCAAACGTTGAAGGCGTTATGGTTGACTCAAAGTTTACAACCCCTGTGAAAAACAGATTTATTGCAGACGGTCAGCAAGTACTACGCGTAGATTTTGAAAATGTAGAACCGATCACAGAAAAAGCAGAGCAGCAGATTGTTGAAAAAATACCAGAGCTTTTTAACGACGTGCAAGTGATTGCCATTTCTGATTACGGCAAAGGATTTTTATCGAGATCTCTTTTAATGGCTGTCATTGAGTTTGCTAAGACAAAAAATATTCCCGTGATTGTCGATCCTAAAGGAGATGATTTCACTAAATACAGTGGCGCTACAGTTATAAAACCCAACTTAAGTGAAGCCTATGCAGCAGCCAAACTCTCCAATGACGCTCCTCTAGAGCTTGTAGCCCAAGAGATATTTAAAAAAAGCCACCATATTACCTACTTAATGATCACACGCTCAGAATCGGGCATCTCTCTTTTTACAAAAGAAGGAGAGCATTTTGAGTTTCCTGCCAGATCAAAAGAGATCAAAGATGTTACAGGAGCAGGTGACACCGTGCTTGCAATGATCACGATTGCCTTAGCAAGCGGCCTTGATATCAAAAGCAGCGTACAACTTGCAAATATCGCAGCTGGCATTGCAATCGAGCGCTTAGGGTGCGCTCGCATCGATTTAGCTGATATGTCTCACAGACTTTTAGAATGTGATGTTGACAATAAGATCTTCGATGAAAAACATCTCTTTGCTCTTGAGCAAGCTTTGAAAGATAAACCCTATTGCATTTTAGGTCTTCACAGCGCAGATGGCATGTCGACTGCTCTTTTCAAAAGTATACGCAGCCTCTCACCAGAAGGATCTGGTACAAAATTAATCATCTACATCAGAGACTCTAACCCTGAAGAAGAATTTGTTTCTCTTCTCTCTTCACTTGCAGAAATCGATTTTGTAATCTTAAAGTGTGAGAGTTTAAAAACTTTGTGCGGAGCTATTGAGCCACAAGATATTTTCAATATGGAAGATACTCAGCTTGTGCGTCTTGAACATGTTCATGATTTAATTTCCCTACCTCTTGGTAACACTTGAAATACCACAATTTAGCTGCATTTGATAAGCACTTGAAAGAAGCCTTTCCAGAGCATCCATCTCCCACTTACCTCATTGTCACCCCATGCCCGTTTGAAAGAAGACAAATCGCAGGCAAAATTTTTTCCCTCATTGAAAAAAAAGGGGAAGCATCTCTCCACATATGTGATTCTCAAACAACGACTATCGACACCATCTTAGGAGATCTCAATACCTCCTCCCTCTTTGGAGGCAAAGCTGTTATTTTTTTCGACGGCTTAGAAAGCGTTAAGCCGCTTACATCTCTTACAGAATATGTTGCGCGTCCCAGCCCCTTTTCTTTTTTAATCTTAGGTGCCTCATCAAACAAGCTTCTTTCTGATCTCTACCAGAAAGGTAAAAAAGAGATGGTCGTGTTAGATTTAAGTGAAGAAAAGCCCTGGGAGAAAGAGCGCAGGATCCATGAGTGGGTTGTCCAAAAAGCTAAAGCCCAAGGCAAGCACCTGCCCTCTGAAGTAGCAGTTAGCCTCATCGACAGAGTAGGCTCTGATATGTTACTTCTCCACCAAGAGATAGAAAAGCTTCTTTCTTTTATCGGGGATAGACCTGCCATTACACTATCTGATGTACAAGCTTTGTGCGCCTCTAATCCCCAAGTCAATAGCTGGCAGCTTGCAGAAAAAGTCATTTGGAATAAAGATGCTAACCTCGTGCACGATAAAATAAACGATCTATCCTTTTTTCTTCTTTTTGTAGGACAGCTCCGCTACCACCTCCAGACGGGATATAAAATTGCCTCTTTTTTATCTACAAAAACGCCCCCCGCAGAAATTGCTCGTCTACTTCCCCAACTCCGTCCTCAAGCGCTTGAAAAGTATATCTCTTTTGCACGCGAGCGCAAAACAAGTTACTTTCATCAAGGTCTTCTCTCACTCTACGAGATGGAGCTCTCTGCTAAAAGTTCAGCCATCGATCCTACCACCCTCTTTGATCACTTCCTAGGAAAACTCTATAGACCTCTTGCGTAATTAATGTTCTGTCGATTTTATGGTTCTTTTGAGCCGATTTCCCATTTAAATCACAGGGGCAATATTTACAAATATTACCCCTGTGATTTAAATGGGAAATCGGCCAAAATAATCCACAAAATCGACGAACCCTTAATACGCAAAAGGTCTTTTGAAAAC
>CANJJB010000010.1 GCA_947474635.1 Parachlamydiales bacterium
ATTTTGTATGTTTTAGCAAATAGATTTCCTGCTCCCATGATGCGCCCTAAGCCGAAATCAGAAAGGTGAACAGTTGTTCCTGTTTTTTCTTTTTTTACCAAGATGTTAGAGAGTTTAAGTCCTTCATGAGAAAAGGGAAGGCCATCTTGCATTTTGTCATGGGCAAAATCAAGAGCAGAGGCTATCTGATAGGCGATGCTGACAATCTCATCTTCTGAAAGAGGAGTTGTTTGTTCAGCAAGATAATCTGCAAGGTTAAGGGATTTGCCATCACTTAGAACACAGTCGGTAACAAGAAAGTAAGTCCCCTGATCTTCTGATACGGTGTGTATTTTGACGATATTGGGGTGATCAAGTGTGGCTAAGAGTGAGACTTCTTTTTCAAATCTATGGAGAAATTCTTCATCAAGACCAAAATCTGCGGATAAGACTTTTAAGGCGTAGGGTCTTTTTAAAAAGCGGTGCTCTGCTAAAACAACTTCTCCTAAAGCACCCTCTCCAATTGTCTTAACAATTTCATAATCTCCTAAGAAGGCATTTACCATAAGTTCTCACAGTTGTTCTATTACTTTCATGATTTCTTCTAATTTGGTCAAGGGTGGAAGACACTTGCCCCTTTTACAAATATATACGGTTGTTTCCTGGTTGATAGATATTTTATCAGCGTGCACAGCAAGACCTTCATTCCAGAAAATTGCTGCATGGGGACAAAAGCGGGAGGCGATTGCACTTAAAATCTCTTCCTTGCCTGATTTTTTATCATTAAGAGCAACTACAAGTGTGGGAGCCTCTTGATCTAAATAGCGTTGAAGCGCCATTAGGTTATAACTTGTTGCAGGAGCAAATACATCGATATAACCTTTAGCTGCTTTTAAAATGTCTTCAGCTTGTCTTAAATATCCCTCATCCCATGTGAGTTGATAGAGGCGGATGAGATTTTCCGCATGGACACCGTTGCCAGAGGGCTCTGCACCATCATAAAAATCACACTTACGTAAAATAAGAGGATCTTTACCATCTGTCTGGTAAAAGGCACCTTCAATCTCTTTGAATTCTCTTTCTGCAACTTTTGTAAGTTCAAGAGCCCACTCTAGGAACTCTTTGCCTGCACCTTGTTCAAAAAGCGAGATAAGTCCTTTTATCAAATAAGCGTAATCTTCTAATGTCGCAGAAAATTTGACATCTTTTGCAATGTATCTGTGAAGAAGTGCTGAACCCTTCCACAGATTTGCTTTTAAAAATTGAGCCGCTTTTACAGCTGATTCTAGATATTTGGGTTGATTGAAAGCTTTGGATGCCAGAGCTAAAACATCGATCATAAGGCCGTTCCAAGAAGTCAGTATCGTCTCATCTTTGAAGGGTCTTACTCTCACAGATCTTCTTTCAACGAGAAGTTTTTTCCACTCTTTGAGTTTTTGTTTAAATACCCCTTCATCAAGTAACATAGAGGCGGCAAACTCTTCTTCAGAAACTTCTATGTGCAAAACATTTCTTCCTTCGAAATTACCTTGATACGTGACATCAAAAAATGAGCTGCAAAGCTCTCCATCTTCTCCTGGAATAACATCTTGGATTTCTGAAGGTGTCCAGGTGTAATAAAACCCTTGCTTGCCTTCTGTGTCAGAGTCTTCACCTGAGAAAAAGCCCCCTTCGGGATTTGCAAGCGCGCAGAGGACGTAATCGAGTGTATTTGTGCTAACTTCTTTGTAGAGCTCTTTCTTAGAGAGCTTCCATGATGCTAAGTAGGCTTTAGCAAGTATAGCGTTGTCATAAAGCATTTTCTCAAAATGGGGAAGCAGCCACTGCTCATCGATGGCATAGCGAGCAAATCCACCGCCTAAGTGATCGTAGATGCCCCCTCTACACATGTGATCAAGCGTAAGATCGACATAATAAAGCGCCCTGCTATCTGCTTGTGTCTTTGTATAAGCAAGTAAAAACTCGAGCTGATAGCCCAAAGGAAATTTAGGAACGCCCTTGAGACCCCCATTGACAGGATCTGCTATCTTAAAAATTTGCTGAGCCCCTTCTACAAGCGACTCTTTAGTGGGAAGCTCATGGCCTGTTGCGTTAGCTGTATGCGCAAAAATCTCAACAAGTTTAGAGGCTTCTTCAAGAAATACACTTCTCTCTTCACTCTGCCACATTTCACGGATATGAGAAATCAGCTGAGGAAATCCGACAAATCCATTCTTATTAGAAGGAGGAAGATAGGTGGTGGCAAAAAAAGGTTGCAAGTCAGGTGTTAAAACAACGTTCAAAGGCCAGCCGCCGCCTGATGACATCAAGACCTGAGCAAACTCCATGTAAATCGAGTCAATCTCAGGATGCTCTTCTCGATCGACCTGAATATTGACAAAGGCCTCGTTCATCTGCTGCGCAATTTCAGGATTCTCGAAAGACTCTTTGGACATCACATGACAAAAGTGACATGTCGAATATCCAATAGAGAGAAAAACGGGCTTATCTTGCGCTTTGGCCGCTTTAAAAGCCTC
Source organism: Parachlamydiales bacterium (assembly GCA_947474635.1). Lineage (GTDB taxonomy): Bacteria > Chlamydiota > Chlamydiia > Chlamydiales > Rhabdochlamydiaceae > CANJJB01. The sequence goes on from CANJJB010000010.1 coordinate 2,496, forward strand.
ATCGCCCCACGCGTACCAGTCAACAGGATTGCTTGCATGTTGCAAAAGATAGGGAGATTTTTCCTGAGCAAGCCTATTTGCCATCCTAGAGCACACCTAAAAATTTAGCTAAATACCACGCTAGTACAAGAATAACAGCTGAGACTCCTGCCCAGATAAGAGAAGGCATCCACTTCACGCCGCCACCTAAACTGCCTCTTACTTCCAATGTACCAATGCCATATGTAAAATCATGCTGCTGGGGCGCGCCTTGAAAAACCGATGGATTGTCGTGCATGATTCTATCGATATCAACCCCTAAAAAGGAGCCATATTGTCTTGTAAATCCTTGCGCGTAGACAGAAGCTACCTGCTCATTGATTGTGCCCTCTTCGATAGCCTCTAAATGATTTGCGCGAATAGATGTTGCGTTCTCTACTTCTTTTAGAGATAAATTGAGCTCTTTTCGCTTCAACTGATACATCTCACCTAAATGCTTTAATTCTTTACTCATATACCACCTGTATTCAAAAAGAGCGTAAGCTTTACTGCATACGCTATTTTCTTTGTTAAAATCAATCTTTTCCGAAAGAATACAGACATGATCTCAGCTTTGCAACCGATAATCAAGAACGATTATGATTTTTGTAATAATTGTGCAATGAAGGCTTTGAAGGGCCCATCAAAACGCATCAGAATCCCCTGAGAAACAGGAAATCTTGCATCAAGTGGAGCGATATCGATAACATCGCACGACTCGTTAGAATAGGCTAGTTTAAATGGCCCAGATGCCAGTAGGTCTATAATTTGTTGCGCTGTCATCGAGAAGTCGTGTGTAAAATGAAACATGTCATCTGGATGATATGTCATATAGTGAAACAAAGGAAAAGCAGACCAAATTACGGTCCCTTCGTTGCGGCTATACACCTCAATAAAAAACTCTGCTTGAAGCTCTTTTTGACCAGGATACTGAAATGCTAAAACTTTGCGCAACGAACGATTTCCCTCTCTTAAGACCTCTTCTGACATAGCAAATATATCAACGAGATGTTCAATAGAATCGATAGTTTGAGGGAAAAAAGTTGACTGTTTCTTTACTTTTTTATGTTCCCAATGAGCACACCAAACACCGGTCATAGGATTGATAGTGGAAGGGCCATCGATGCACTTTTCAAACAGCGAACCTTTAGGACAGAAGTGAAATCCCCTGGCATGACTTCCTTCGCGAGTAGGTGTTGTAATATGGTCTAGATTAAGCATAGTCACAAACTCAGGACACTCTTTTTTAACGACAGATTGTACATTTCCAACAAATTTAAAAATGGTCGAATCGACCAATGACCCCATATCAGGAATACCCATAACAATGCCTGCTCTTGCTCCTGAACGAGTAACGATATTAGACTCCTTCCCCACACAGGCTGTAAAACTATCCCGAATTTTTCGAATATGCCGCTCCTTGCTTCTGGGGGAAGCCATGGTTATCACTTGGCAAGCCTCCCTTAACATCACTTTCCCCCTTGCTTCCGGAGATGCATAAATCTCCGATTCACCCAAAACTTTTGCACTTTTTCCTACAGGTGATAGCATCTGAGCTGCAGCTCGTTTCCTTGGATTGGGAGGACTCCACTCATCAGCAGACTTGGAAGGGCTTGCCTCATCAGAACTACTACCCGGTGATTCAAAGAAACTTGACTTAGCTACTTTACGAGTTAAAGCCTCCATAGGTTGCATAACTTTACCACTTCGTGCAACTGGCGAAATCGGTGAAATAGGGCTGCCTACTCCCGCATTAGCATAAGTTGATTCCATAAAAAATCTCCTTAATTAAATAAATTATAGCGAAAATTATAACATTAAGAGATTTTATTTTTAACTAAAAAATAAACAATTTGTAATTATAGTTTTAATTGATAATATAAACAACTTATTGTAAACCCACTAACCTATTGAAGCTTAGCAATTTATTCATGGATAAAAAAAAGAAATATCAGTAAGATCACCCACCAATATGACAATTTCTTGCTCTTTTATTAATGGAGTTGCTTGCGCATTGCCCTCACCGCCTCCCGCTGAAAGAGTCGCTTTGCAATATTATTCACAAGAAAAAGAGCTCGAAAAATATGTCCCCCGAGAACAATATAAGCAACAAATGTGCCACCTGGTTCTCAGCTGCAGCCAAATTCGTTCCATAAGCTTTATTCCAATAGATAACTCCCCCCAATGTCTTTATATGCAAAGAAGCGCTGAAGAGGCTCTACAGGGTTTTGTTACCTCAGAAGAGGGATCGCCCTTTCCTATTTCTCGTGTCGATGATGAAAATTCTATTGTGGCAACAACTCGCGGCATGGATGCATATTACAGTGGGGCTGCCCGTGCAATTTTAAGCATTTTTCTTAAAGATCAAACAACAAGAGCAATTAGCTTAACTTTCCCGAACTGGCAAGGGAGCTATGACACCCGGATATGGAGAAAATGCTCTGAAGTAGAGTTTTCTCGCTAACGCTTTATTGTCCTCTATGGAAATCATATAGCCCTAAAATCTCGTCCTTACAATCTCTATCAAAGTGAATCAAAATTCCCTGAGCAACAGAACATCTTGGCTTCAGCAAATCCGCAATATCAACAACAACGCCAGACTCATTAGAATAGGAAATGTCAAATTTATTACGTCTCAATAACTCTAAAATTTCCTCAGCTGACACCTCTAGGTCGTGTGTGAGTTGTATCACACCATGCGACTTATACTTAGTATAGTAAAACACAGGAAAAACAGATGAAAGTACAGTCCCTGAATTTTTTTTATATACTTCAACAAAAAACTCGCTTTGAGTCTCATGCGACTTGCCTTGCTTAAATGCTGGAACTTTGAGTAGCGCGCGCGTCTCTTCTGCATTGGTTATAATCTGTTCTGATCGAGATAATAATACAAGAAGACGATCTAACGTATCGATAGATTGTGGAAAAAAAGTGGATTGCTTAGTTACTTCCTCAAGCGTCCAACTAGCACACCATACAGCAGTCATAGGATTAATGATGAGATCTCCGTGAATAAGATTTGCAGATAATGAACCTGGAGGACACCAATGGAAACCCCTTGCTCTTCCCTTGAAAACAACAGGTGTTGTGATATGATCTATATCTAACATATTCAGTAATGCTGGGTGCTCTTTTTTAAGAACACCTTGAACATTCCCCATGAATTTAAAAATTGATTTTCTTTCAAACTCCTTGATTGCTGGAACAGCCATCATGCCCCCTTCTGAAGAAGTGACAACGCCAGATCCTCTTTCAACACAGCTTGCAAAGCAAAGCTGGAGTCTAGCACCTGCTTTTGTCTTTGTATCAGGAGATGCATTAGCTAGCAGTTGATACCCTGTTTCTAAAGTTTTTCTATCTTTTTTCAATGGGGATATTTCCATGCTTGATGCATCTATAACTTTTATAACTTGGCTTATAGGAGACTCGAGCGCATCACCACTTCGTTTTGACCGACGAATAGGACTTAAAGACTCCTCGGCGTGAGACACTCTTGCCTTAGCAACCCTCTCAGCTAAAGCGCTGCGAGCTGGTGTAAGGGGTGCAGGCCCTTGCGCAAAACTCTCTTCCATACCACTTTGTCTCCGATCAACACCTGAATTTATTGAATCCATAAACACACCTTTTTTATTAAATAATTAAATATTATCAAGCAATTATAACATAATTAATGTGTTTTTGTTAAACAAAAACTATTAATTTATATATAATAAAAAAACAAAAATAAGTATTTTTAATTTTTAGTTATAAATAAAACCTGCTTATTATAAATAGGTTATGTCAAAACTGTTAATCATTTATTGAATTGATTAAAAAAAGGGATATGAGTACGATCTTCTCCCATATGGACACTATTTCATGTTGTTTTATCTCTTCCCTAGCCCCCTCCTCCCCCCAGTATGTAGACCTGTTGTACGACTTTCAAAAAGAAGAGCTTGCCAGATATATTCCTGGAGAAGTGTTTAAGCAGCACATCTGCAAGCTTGTTCTCGACTGCACTCCAATCCGCTCTATAAGCTTTATCCCCACCAGCGATGCTCCCCAATGCCTTTATATGCAAAGAAGCCCCCTACCCACTATAGAGGGATTTATCACCTCCGAAGAAGGCTCAACCTTGCCTATTTCTGGTGTGCATGATGAAGACTCCATTGAACGAACAACACGAGGAATGGAAATGACTTATAGCCACAAAATTTGTGAAATTCTAACTATTTTTCTTCAAGATCAGAGCACAAGAGCAATTAGCGTAACTTACCTGAATGGTAAGGGGGGCCTTGCTACCCGCATATGGAAAAAATGCTCTGAAGTAGAATTTTCCAGATAATACTTCTTGTGTTTTTTTTGCGACGCTGCAAAAATCCAGGCATGACAAATTCTTTTATTGCGACAATCGATCTCTCTTTAGCAGGAAAAATGCAAGAAGATCTTCTAGGGCAAGGCTTTACTTTTTCCACTCCCCCGTACACTGTATTTTCAGCCCAAAAGCAGAGCGTCTCTTGCACCCTCTACACATCGGGCAAATTAGTTGTTCAAGGTAAAGCAAGAGAAGAGTTCATCACGTTCTATCTAGAACCAGAAATCCTGCAAAAACTATCGTTTTCTTATCCCGAACTCGGCGTTGATATGGAGCCTCGAATAGGAGTCGATGAAGCCGGCAAAGGAGACTTTTTTGGCCCCCTTTGCGTTGCAGGCGTTCAAGCAGATGAAGAAGGAATTAAAGCCTTACTTACCATAGGTGTCAAAGACAGTAAAAAGATGTCTGATGCAAGCGTGCGTGCTATGGCAAAAAAAATCAAAGAGAGATGTCCCCACACCGTCATTGCCATATCCCCTAAAAAATATAACGAGCTCTATGAAAATTTCCGTAACCTCAACCACCTACTTGCGTGGGGCCATGGCACTGTCATTGCTGAATTGATTGACAAGACCTCTTGTAAAAACGTCCTCATCGACCAGTTTGCAAGCGAGCACGTCGTGATCAACGCTCTCAAAAAGAGAAACGTTGTTGCTAACTTAAAGCAACGCACCCATGCAGAAGCAGACCCCGTTGTTGCAGCCGCCTCGATTCTTGCAAGAGCAGGATTTCTAGAGGGCCTCGAGCGCCTCTCAGAAAAGTACCAAATCGTACTCCCCAAGGGAGCTGGCTCACCCGTACTGCAGATGGGCGTTACCCTTGTTCGCAAATATGGTAAAGAGATTCTTGAAGAAGTTTCCAAGCTTCACTTTAAAACTACTCTTGAAGTCCTAGGAAGAGCGAGCCAATGAGATAACATGTCTTGTATCGAAACAAACATAGCATCTTTTATTGCCAGACTAAATACTCTAGAAGGCGCTTCTAAGCCAAAGTCTAATCTTTTGATCGATGAAAATCTCAATACGGTACAAAAAAGTGGTTTTTGGTGGTCTTTACTGTGCCTTATAAGACCTTTCTATGCCCTACTCGGCAAAGACCCCTACAGTCACGTAAGAATCAGCAGAGTTGCAGATAACATCTACAAATATTGCAAAGCTAACGAAAATTTTCTCTTAGAACAACCTGGCCTGCGCACTAAAATTCAAGAGAGCATCTTCCAAAATTTAGAAACGCGCGTGAGCAAAAAAGATTTTTCCGTTTATAGAGCTGCTATTGCAACACTAGGGATTAAGAAACCAAAATGTGTAGTCATGGAAATTCAGACATCACACCGCCTATGGCCCTCTGCTTTATGGGAAGGGATGAGGCTGCCACAGAATAGCGATGCAAAACTCATCTTGATGGCCCTACTACAGAGCCAAGCCTCGCATGCTGCTGATATGCTACGTCAGGTTAACAAACTGCTTGCATACGGCTTCCAAGTACATTGTGATTTTGCTAAAAAGAAAGATAAATCACGCTGGCTACAGATCTCAATACTAGCAGCAGACTTCTCAGAGGCAACCTCCCTACAAGTACAAGTCCCCCATTCTCTTATTTTATTCCAGCAACAAAATAAGGTCAGCAACCTACTGCTTCTTACAAAAAATGTCATTGCCTCTGGAAGCGAAAGAAAAGTCAAACTATGCTACGAAGTGATCACCGGTAAATATTTTGTCAGAAAACGCGCCATAGAAGGAACATCTTTCGAATTAAGCTTGATGAAGCACTTTATTAAAAACCCCAGTCGCGGTATCGCAAAAATTAGCTACTTAGTACCAAAGACAAGTAAAAGCCCTTCCACCGGTAAGACCCTGATCATTCAACCTCTCTATGATCTCACTATTGCAGAGTTATTTGGATCAGATGAGTTAAAACAGTTCGAGCAAAAGATCATTCTAATACAAGATCTACTTGCAGGGCTCTTTGCGCTGCATGCCATATCTCAACACGTAGACCTGTCCGATCCCCCTAGATCACCCATTGCGCTTATGTTTCACTCTGATCTAAAGCCCGGAAATATTCTGGTGCGTAGAGAAGGAGGCAGTCCTTTATGGAGGGCCGGAATTACAGATTTTGGCAGCGCAGATCTTTTTATGGTACGAGGCAGCCCCGGATATCTAGCGCCGGAAAGAGCAGAGCTAATACTAAAAGAAAATCCTACAAAAAAAGATGTGGTGGCACATCACCTAACATATGGACAAGCAATGGACATCTGGTCGATGGGACTTATTCTTATAGACATTATGACTCTCAAGCCCACGTATTTTAGCAGTAAAGGAAAACCCGTATTTCTATCCCAACTAGAATGTATTCATAGGTGTATTTTTGAAGACAAACAAAGCGCAGAGACCGAGCCAAACCAAAGGGAAAAGCTTGAGCACTTCACGAGATTCGCAAACTTAAAACAAAAAGATATCGACACAAGCATTGAAGCCCTACTAGCTAAGCAACAGCCGCTGGATCCCGCAGAATCTACGATCTGGGACCTGATTAGGCAAATGGTACGCATAGATCCTACTGAAAGAATATCTGCAAAAGAAGCTCTCCGCATCCTTTCCCTTGTATAAACCCTTTGAAAAATATCTCCCGATATGTAAACTCAAGTTTTTCTATTAATGTAGGAAGGCTATGTCTAAGTCAGGGGTTTGGTTTGCAGCTATAGCAGGGTCTTTGCTTGTATCTTCTGCTTATGGCGTATCTTACGGCTTTTCAGATTACTACTTTGTAGATCCTGATACGCACTGGCACATGGAAGGGCGTTATCGCAATATCGGATCTGCCGAGTTTAAAAAGCATCAATACGGACATATCAACTATGCAGATGCCAACGCAGCTCTTTTTTATAGCCACTCATTCGATGTAGATAATGCCATTTCTTATGAAGTGGAATATGACTACCTAAAAGTCGACTGGGACAAAAACCCTCGGTTTAAAGAGTCAGAATTTAACTATTTTGGAAGCTCTGTTGGGTTTATTTCGACAGAAATTGAGAAGTGGCGCTGGGTTATGAATACAGGCTTTTCTGTCGACGCAGATGGCTTTAACTTCGGCAAGACGGGCGTCTATCACGGCATGCTGTGGGGAAGATTTAGTTTTGCCAAGGGAGCAGGTATGAACGTCGGAGTGATGGGCTGGTACGGCGTTTTGAATGGCTACGTGATGCCGATTTTCGGATTTGATTGGTTTTGGGGTAAAGATCTGAAATTCAACCTGATCTTTCCTCTAAATGCTTCTATCACATACAGTTTTACCCAAAGCTGGGGTCTTGAGCTTCTATACTCTGGCTTTGGCGGACCCTATAAATATCCCCGAAGAGCCTCTGATGGAGTAGGCGATTACAACAATCCGATATTCAAACTATACTCTTCAGGTGTTGACCTAAATCTAAACTACGCTTGCAACAATCTTATACGAGCATCCATTGGTGGCGGCTGGAACTTTGGGGGGTGGATGTTGATTAAAAACAACACCAACCACCATGGAGACTACTACAAGTACAACTCAGCGCCTTACGCGCAAGGCTCTTTAGCCTTCTCGTTCTAAGGTTACTTGCGAGTCTTTATGCTATTATCATCTTCTAAGAGTTTAAATGACTCTACGAAGTTTTTAAAGTGCACTTCATCATAGTTTTTGATTTCACATTCCATAGCCATGAGATAGAGGCTATTTCTAACCATGATTGCTCTGCCTTTAAAATAAACGCCGCCTGTACGGATAAAGAAATCCATGCCAGGGTTGCCATTAACAAGAATCAGATCAGCAAAAATGAGCTGGTTCTGATTGTTATGTGTAAGTATGCCATTTAAAAAGCTCTCTAAGCTCATTTGAGCATAAGAAGAGTCAACAAAGTCAGGATATTGCGCAATGAGTAGCATAAACACTGTTTGTTGATCTGTAGCTGAAATATAAGCATCGTATTTGAGCTCATAGCCGCCTTCTGGCATTCTGAGATTTTCAGAAACATGCTCGGGCGCATCTGGAAATGTCACCTTACATTTTCCTGCAACAGAATGAAACTCTTTCCAAGACACCATGTTATTTGATTTAGCTGGCGCCTTACTTGAAGCTGCATGCAAAGCAAATGGACTTACTAAACAAAGCAAACCCGTGATGCCTGTCATCAGTCCCTTCAAGACCCCTCGTAATTTTTGTTGTTCCATACCCCTTCCCCCTTAATTATTATTTTTAATTTAAAACAGGCACTGTCATCAGTCTATAAACAATCCAGCTAACAAACCAAAACGTCATCATTAACATGAAAAACGGCATGATGACATTTAATAGAGCCTTCCACGCAGAAAAGCCTTGCACTTCTCCAAGTGTTTGCAATCCAATAAAAAAGCCCCAAACAGAGGCTATGATTTGCACTAGAAATCCAAAAAAGACAATCGACAGTTGATACCCGACAAAAACAGTGTCAGCAAAAGCAGCCATAAAAACTTGCGAGCCAAACGTCCCGATTAAGACAAGCCAGATCACCGCATTTACAATACTTGGCGCATAAGCCCAGGCAATTGCAGCTTTGATATGAGCAAAAGATCCCTTGCCACCTATCCACTTGCCTGTCCAATATAAAAGGCCCCCGAATATGTTAAAGACTAAAGATCCAAGCCCTACAGAAAGAAGGAGTGATCCCCCTATAATCCAGGGCATAGAAACCTGCATTCCCAGCGAAAAGTCTTGAGCTAGCTGAAGGAGCATGATGAAACCGTAAACACCTGCTAAAAAATGGAAAAGATGCTTAGGATTGAAAGTAATAATCCCGCGGATGGTCTCTCTGGGGCTCACCCAAATCTTCAGCCATGGATTGAATGGCAATTTTTCTTTCATCTTATTCTCCTCACTCTGTTTATTCAAATTACATGTAAAAAAATAAATTGTCAATTACTTTTTATAACAAGTTAATTCAAAAACAGACACTTTTAATTGAGAAAATTAAATAAAGATGAATGATTAAAAGAAAAGCTACTCGCTAGTAACAGATCAGGCATAGCTCTCGTGCTGGAAAGAAGAGCCTCATCCGCCAGCTCTCCAAAGACAACTCTTAAGACACTTTTCGGAATATGACAAAAGGCAGGCCTATGTAAAGACTGCGCTAAAATTTTAGTAAATTCGCTATTTGTAACAGGATCAGGAGAAGTAAAATTAAAAGAGCCCGAAAGCTTAGAGTGCTTTCTTGTAAAGTCAATTGCTCTTATCAGATCTTCTAGAGAGATCCAACTCATCCACTGCGAGCCACATCCCAATCTACCTCCCAAGCCAAAGCGAAAAATAGGCCTCATCTTAGCTAAAAGGCCGCCCTTAGGAGACAGTACGACCCCAAACCTTCCGTGCACAACACGGGTGCCCCTACTTTCTAAAAGATTAGAGGCGCTCTCCCATTTTACGCACACTTCCGCAAGAAATCCCTCACCTGGAGGTGATGCTTCTGTCAAGATCTCATCTCCTCTATCTCCATAGTAGCCAACAGCAGAAGCAGAAAAAAAATAAGACGGTGTTTTTTTTAAACGAGACAAAGCTTTAGAAAGAAGCCACGTATCTCTACAGCGACTAAGAAAAATCGCTTCTTTTTTCTTATCCGTCCACCTACCTTGAAAAATAGGACTACCCGCCAAGTGAATAACCTCATCGATCCCTTCTAGCTCCTGAAGATCGATGTCACCTGTTTCAGGGTTCCAATAGATAGCCTCTGCCTCTCTCCTTCTCACAAGAGGGACAACTGTGTGTTTCTTTGCGCGGAGGTAAAGAACAAGCTCTTTCCCAATGAACCCCGAAGAGCCTGAGACAAGGATTTTGCTCATGATATTTCCTTGAGATAGCTGAGCGCTTCTTTTCTAGCTTGATCATGATCAACAATAGGAAGCGGATAATCTTTCCCAAGCTCAATACCAGCTTTTGCTAATACATCTTCAGGGGCAAGCCATGGTTTATGGATCCATTTTTTATCAAGCAGCTTAAGTTCGGGCACAAACTTCTTCACATACTCCCCTTCAGGATCAAACTTCTCTCCCTGAAGAGTGGGATTAAAAATGCGGAAATAAGGAGCAGCATCTGTGCCGCAGCCACTGACCCATTGCCATCCAAACGTATTGTTTGCAAGGTCTGCATCTAAAAGCTTTTCCCAAAACCAAGCTGCCCCTTCTTTCCATGAAATATGGAGATCTTTTACAAGAAAAGAACCCACAATCATCCGCAGCCTGTTATGCATCCATCCCATGCAAATCAGCTGCCGCATCCCTGCATCTACAATCGGGTAGCCGGTCATCCCCTCTTGCCATGCTTTTAAAAACTTGGCGTTCTTCTTCCAGGGAAATGCCTTAAATTTCGGGTTAAAGGGCTCATGTGTGATATAAGGAAAAGCTTTTAGAAGGTGTATTGCAAATTCTCTCCAAACAATTTGCCTTAAAAAAGCGTTCTTGCCATGCGCTATATCCCACACTTGGCACGGGCTGATTTCTCCAAAATGCAAGTAGGGGGATAAAAAAGATCCTCCGGCTATGGCTGGAAAATCTCTATCTTTCTGATAACTAGCTGCACGCTTTTTCACAAAAGCCACAAGCTTAGCTTGAGCCTTATCTTCTCCAGGTTCCCAATCTTGAAAAGATATTCCCTTGGGGGCAGTAAGATCTAAAGAAGGGATTTTCTTGGAAAAAAAAGTCATCTTTCTAGGAAGCGGCAAAGGATCTCTTACCTTTTCTTTCAAACACGCATTCCAAAAAGGAGTAAAGACTTTGAAAGGTTTTTGCTCCTTAGTTAAAATACTACCAGGAGGAAAGAGAACTCCCCCATGGAATGCCTTTGAAGGAAATTTTTTCAAAACTTCCTCTTCTTCTGCATCATAGAGGCAGTTAAAGACTATCTCGCTTGCGCCTGTCTCTTTAAAAAGCTCTTTGATAACACTCAAGCTAGAACCTTTTCTGACTACTAGCTTGAGATGTTTCTGCAAATTTAAAAGAGAGTGATGCAGCCACCACTGGCTTGCCTCCCCCATTTCCCAAGGATCTCCCTTTGAAAATATATAGAGAGGGATAATAGGCCTCAATAAGCCTGCTGCATAGAAAAGAGCAGGGTTATCTTTTAACCGTAAATCTCTTCTAAACCAAACAATGACAGGAGAGTGATCTATTTGCAACAGCCAGAACCACTATTGTTCTGATTGCTACTGCAACCACAGATTGCCTTGCACTTACTTAAAAATCCAAGACCCCATACGCCAGCAAGACCTACCACTGAGTAGATAAAGCGAGCTGTACCGTTCGTATTGCCTTTTGCAAGCCAAGCCACTAAGTCAAATTGAAAAAATCCCCATAATCCCCAGTTAAGAGCGCCGATCAAAATTAACAACAAAGCCAAAAAATTCAATATTTTCATAAGTTCTCCATTTATGGTATGCAATTTTACACTACCTATCCTTTACATATTAGAAAAAGTTTCACTCTTTGTCATTCTTTTTTTTATGCGCCGCCCTATTGAAGTTAATTATTACACCTGATATTGTGGCCCCACCCACTATGAATAGAGAAGATCTAAATAAATTAACTAAGCTGTGCCGGATTTCTTGTACGAAGGAAGAAGAGGAAAAGTTCTTAGAAAGCCTAAGCCAGGTTCTTGCTCATGTCGAAGCTCTTCAAAAGGTTGACACGCAAGGAGTTCCTTGCTGTAACATGGTGCTTGAGACTCTCTCAAACGTCCTCCGCGAAGATGTTCCAGGCAATTTACTTTCTAGAGAAGCGTTTCTTGCAAATGCTCCTCAACATGTAGGTGGCATGGTTAAAGTTCCTCCTGTTTTAAAACAAGGGTAAGATCATGACATACCGCCACTCTGCCCATGAACTACACGAACTTTTCCTAAAAGGTGAACTATCTGCCGAAGAGATTGCAACAAATACCCTTGCGCGCATTAACAAACACGACCCCAAAGTAGGAGCTTTTCTTTCACTCTTTCCTGATAAGTGCATAGAAAAAGCAAAAACACTTGATCTGAAGCGCTCTCGCAAAGAAAAATTGGGTAAGCTTGCAGGCGTTGTCATTGCCCTCAAAGACAATCTTCATAAAAAGGGAGAGATCACTACCTGCGGATCTAAATTTCTATCCAATTATAGAGCTGTTTTTGACTCCACTGTCACAAGACTTTTGGAAGAAGAAGATGCGCTCATCATCGGTAAAACCAACCTCGATGAATTTGCCATGGGCTCATCAACAGAAAATTCTGCTTATCAGCTGACACGCAACCCTTGGAACCTAGAGTGCACACCCGGAGGATCCTCAGGAGGATCTGCAGCAGCTGTTGCAGCTAGATTCTGCCCCCTTAGCTTTGGAAGTGATACCGGTGGATCGATACGCCAACCAGCTGCTCTTACTGGCATCGTAGGTTTTAAACCCACCTATGGAAGAGTCTCTCGCTTTGGACTTGTTGCCTTTGCTTCTTCTTTAGATCAAATAGGACCCTTTGGAACATCTGTAAAAGATGTCGCCCTTGCGATGGAAGTGATCGGTAAACACTGCACGTATGACTCGACAAGCCTTCCGATTGCTCCCCAAGATTACGTCAAAGGCCTAGATACTCCTACACAAGGAATGACAATCGGTGTGCCATCAGATGCCGTCAAAAATTTAGACCCAGAAGCGAGAGAAAATTTCTACGCCTCCCTTAAAACACTTGAAAGCCTCGGATGCTCCATCATAGAAATTAACTTAGGTCTTACAGAGCACTCTATTGCCATGTACTACATCTTAGCAACAGCTGAAGCCTCAACTAACTTAGCCAGATTCGATGGCGTCCGCTATGGCAATAGATCCTCAAAAGCTACAAGCGTAGAAGAGGTCTTTGATCTTTCACGAGCAGAAGGCTTTGGACCAGAAGTTAAACGGCGCATTTTACTTGGTACGTATGTGGTTTCCTCCGGCTACCAAGATGCGTATTATAAAAAAGCGCAAAAAGTTAGATACCTCATGATCCAAGAGTTTAACAAGGCCTTTGAGTTCTGCTCAGCAATTGTTTCTCCAACAGCGCCTACAACGGCATTTAAACTAGGTGAAATCCAAAACCCGCTCCAGATGTATCTCCAAGACATTTACACCATCCCAGCCAATCTTGCAGGCCTTCCTGCGATATCGATCCCCTCAGGCTTTAGCAAAGATGGCAAGCCCTTTGGACTCCACCTCACAGGTCCCCAAATGCATGACCTCCAAATACTATCTCTTGCCCACCACTTTGAAAAGGCTACAAACTTCCATAAAAAAATCCCACCCCTGTTTGATCATGACTGATATTAACTACGAAAACTGGCAGCCCGTCATCGGTCTTGAGATCCACGTCCAGCTAAATACAAAAACAAAGCTGTTCGGAGAAGAAAAGTACTTATTTGGCAGTGAGCCTAACACTGACATCGGCGTTGTCTGTACAGGGCAACCAGGCGCGCTACCTGTTCTCAACAAAGAAGCTGTCCATAAAGCCGTCCAATTTGGCTTAGCTATCCACGCAAACATTGCGCCCGTATCCAAATTTGATCGTAAATCCTACTTTTATCCTGACAACCCCAAAAACTTTCAGATCACACAATTCGATCAGCCTATTATCACAGGCGGCGTCATCACCTGTGAAGTAGAAGAGCAGATCAAACACTTCAAAGTCAATAGAGCCCACATCGAAGAAGACTCCGGCATGCTCAAGCACTTCACCAACTTTTCTGGCATCGACTATAACAGAGCAGGTGTTGCTCTTCTTGAAATCGTCTCAGAGCCCTGCCTCCACTCTCCCAAGGACGCTGTTAGCTATGCAACATCCATCAAAGCCATCATGGAATACATCGACGCCTCTGACTGTAACATGGATGAAGGTTCTTTACGTATTGACGTGAACATCTCTGTCAGACACAAAGATGAAAAGGAATTGCGCAACAAAGTTGAAATCAAAAACATGAACTCCTTCTCTTATATGGCTATTGCCATAGAAGAAGAGATCCGCCGCCAAATCAAGTTCTACACTTCTTTCCCCCATGACAAAATAGAAAAGGGCACCTACCGCTTCGACCCCGACAAAAAAGCCCTCGTGCTTATGCGCATCAAAGAAAATGCAGAAGATTACGGCTACATCCCCGAACCTGACATACCCCCTATTATCCTCACTCCCGCCTACATCAATGAAGTCAAAGCTCTGCTTCCCGAACTTCCCTATGCGCGCTACAAAAGATATCTCTCTGAGCTCAAGCTCCCCGTTCAGTTTGCAGAAGTACTAGTTGGTAGCAAAAAGCTCTCTGACTATTTTGAGCAAGCACTAGCTATAACGCCGAATGCCCGCTCACTTGCCAACTGGATCACCGTTGAATTTGCCGGCAGACTCAAAGAAAGTGGCAAAATGCTCTGGGACCTACCCATACCTTTTGCTCACATCGCAGAGCTCGTCTCCCTCATCGACCAGGGCACCATCAACGGGAAAATTGCCAAAAGCGTAGCAGATGACATGGTCCTCTCCCCTAGCAAATCCCCTTCCGATATTGTCAAAGCCAACCCCGATTACCAACCCGTTAATGACACCAAAGAAATCGAAGCCCTCATCGATCAAGTCCTTGCCGAAAATACCCAATCCATCACCGACTTCAAAGCTGGCAAAACAAAAGCCTTTGCCTTCCTCGTAGGACAAGTCATGAAGCTCTGCAAAGGAAAAGCCTCACCCACTCTCGTGAATGACATCCTAAATAAGAAGTTGTTATGAGAGTGGTGCTTGGAGAAAATATTGCTCTGCTTGTTTAAATAGGAGCTTGACACCTTCTACCCCTGTGTATGCAAGGCCAGTACATGCCAATCCAGCAATCACGTCGGCAACTGAATGATGATTGGCTGCTGTGTTAAACATCCAGATTCCATCTGTTATCGCTACTATAGCATGAAAGATCGTAAATATCTTCTTTTGGAAAGGTGTGCCCGTTTCTCTAAGCCCTTGGAGACCTTCCATAACATATACATTTTGAGCCATTTGATGAATTACATGCCCCGAAACACTAAGCACACTAAAAATATTACGATTAGAGTGATCAAATACATATTCTCTTACAGCAAAGCCCCAATGAGACACAAGCATAGAACACATAGCAGGCAAGATGATATCTTTGGATAGATGTCTCCATCCGCGGCTATCGGCCTCTTGTGGATTTAATATATTCCAAACAGCACATGCAAATAGAGGAACTAAATAGATACATGGCAAAACTGGATTGATTAGTTGTAACGAAGCACCGTGAATTGCTTGTTGTAATTGACCTTCCCGGAAATTATTGATCCTAATCAAGCCAGTAAAACCTCCCAATAGATTCTGTTCACCTATATAATAGCCATGTCTTTTTCCAAAGATTGACCCTGTATGAATGAAAGTACTGACACCGCCAAGAGTAAGCCCTATTAAAGAGCCTGCTGCAACCCAGGCATTTTCTTTTATTGTAGAACAAATACTCACAAAAACCTCATTAACTGTATAATTAATAGTGGTTTAATTATACATTGTTTATTTTTTAATAACAAGGCATAGATTCCCGTTTAGCAAAAAAATTATTGATGTGAATGGAGAGTGTTATCACCATAATTACTAAAGACTTAGATAAATTGAACCACCCCCTAATATGCAGACCTTGTTTAGAAAACACAAGCTGCCTCTTGCTCAAAAAAAACTCGATGGCAGCCTATATTTAGCCATCCAAAATCTCTCTCAATTCGAACCTCATTTTTCTAAAGGAAAAAGGCTCTTGCAAAAACCACTCCCCTTTTTTTTGCCTGTGCAAAGCTCCTAAAAGACATCTGAGACCATCTTAAAATGGTCGCAACTATTTTAAGATGGTGGCATGGTTTGGTCGGAAGAAATAGCTAACACTCTATCATTCAGCCAGTTACATTTTATTTACCCCCATTCCTATTTTCTCCAAATTCTCCGCAAAACATGCAAAATGTCGATTTTGCGTAAAAATTAACCCCCTCTAAATTTTACGCAAAATCGACAAAATGTTGATTTTGCGGAAATATCCTGCTACACTGACTAACAAATATGAGGCAAGCAATGACAACTCGATTTATTGGAAGAAAAAAAGAGATTGAAGGGCTGCAGCACTTAACAAAAAAAAAGAATGCTAGCCTAGTGATCGTTAAAGGAAGACGGCGAATTGGGAAAACGCGACTTGCTGAACAATTTGCAGAGCAATTTGATACGCACTATGTTTTTGCGGGTCTCGCTCCCAGCCTTGTTACTACACCTCAAGATCAAAGAGCAGAGTTTCTACGCCAGATGAAAAGACAAGGAATTCGTAGTCTTGGGGATAGTGACTGGGGAGATCTATTCGACGATGTCGCAGAGGTTTGCAAAAAAGGAAAAATCCTGGTGCTGCTAGATGAAATTTCTTGGATGGGTGATGGTGATACAACATTTTTAGCCAAATTAAAAAACTCTTGGGACCTGAAATTTAAAAAAAACCCTCACCTTGTATTGATCATCTCTGGGTCCAATTCTGCATGGATTGAACATAACCTTCTCAATGACACCGGTTTTGTAGGTAGAGTATCATACAGGCTAACACTAGAAGAGCTCTCCTTAAGCGAGAGTAATAAATTTTGGGGCAAATATGCAGGCAATGTCTCTGCTTTTGAAAAACTTAAAGTTCTTTCCGTCATGGGAGGAGTTCCAAGATACCTTGAAGAAATCATGCCGGAGGAGTCTGCAGAAGACAATATCCATCGCTTATGTTTTACAAAAGAAAGGCTTTTGTTCCATGAATTTGAAGATATCTTTTCAGACTCTCTTTCCACAAAAAGCAACTATTACAAACTCATCATCAAGGTTCTAGCACAAAAAACAGCAACTCTTGGAAGCATTGCAAAAGCTGTCGGAAAAGACCGCTCTGATGGAGCCATCGGAAAATATGTGGAAGACCTTTGCAGCGTTGGATTTGTTACGCGCGATTATACGTGGGATCTGGAAAGTGGGAAGGAATCAAAAATTAGCCTCTTCAGACTCAGTGATAACTATATCCGGTTCTACTTGAAGTTTATCGAGCCCAATGCGGAAAAAATTTTAGGAGATACCATGCGAGGGCTCCCTCCTGGCTGGGACTCTATTATGGGATTGCAATTTGAAAATCTTATCTTAAGCAAAAATAACCGCCTCAAAATCTATGAAATTTTAGGGATTCCCCTTGAAAGCATCGTTCATGCCAATCCCTTTTTTCAAACTCAAACCGCTAGAAGACAAAAATGTCAAATTGACTTCCTCATCCAGACTAAAGAAGGAAGCCTCTATGTCTGTGAAATCAAATTCAAAAAAGATGAGCTTGATAGTAAGGTAATTGCCGAAGTCAAAGAAAAAATCAAATGCATCAAAAGGAAAAAATACATGTCTTGCAGGCCTGTGCTTATCCATGTGAATGGAGTCAGCGAGTCTGTTAAAAAAAGCGACTATTTTGTGAAGATCATCGATTTTGGCGCGCTCGTGCTTGAGTGAAGTGCAGATCTAAAAAACCAAAGCAAAAAAAAGAGGAGCTTTCCGAAAAAAGCCCCTCTTAGGTTAAACAAAAAAGCAATTTGACTATTTTGCTTGTCCTTGTACCCAGTTTATCAGTTCCCAATTCGTGTATGGTCTAGAACTACTAAGGGAAGCATGATTAAAAAAGTGGTTTTTATAGTAAACCATATCCAGGCACTGCTCAGCGGTATATTCCAATTTAGAAGATACTCGTGCCACTTGGTAAGTTGATGCCATTAAGCAAACTGTACCTAGCGCTGTACAGGCTACCCCTACTCCCATCACTTTACTAGCATGTGCTATCATAAAGCCCTTGAGTTGTTCAGCTCTTGTTTCAACGCTCTGATTGCTTTCTTTTGGCGTCTGGATACTTGAATTTTTGTAGTAAAAAGCAGCAGCTGAAAGAGCAGTGCCTAATACAACTAAACTAATTCCAATCACATTTTTTAAAATAGCTAATCTGCATCCACGTTTTGCAGAACCTATGTAACTAGCTGCATTGGTGAGTATAGTGAAAGCATCAAACCCTTTTCTAAGGCCCATTTTGATGTCATCCATGTTGGCATCTTTCATGCCAATTTTTACATGCAGATCATTACAATAGCCGACTAGACCATCTAATGTTTTTTTTCCTAGATCAACAATCGTGTTTACTGCAGATGCAGGGAGTGCTTTGCTAACTGCGCCAAGATTGTCATATACATAAAACATAGTCTGATCAATGATTTCATTAGATTGATTTACAAAATTACTTGCCATACACATTATAACACCTCTTTTTTATTATATTTAATAATCGAGCATAATAATATTATTACAATAAATACTAAAAGTCAATTGAAAAACAATATTTGCAAAAAATCATTATATCGTTAATTGCAAAAAAACAGCACTAAGACAAGCAGATATTTTAATTTTACCGACCATATATAAAGATGTTTTTAATAAAAAAGCTAGTAAAGATTTTGCAATGAAAAAAGAGGAGCTTTCCGAAAAAAGCTCCTCTAAGATTAAACAAGAAAGCAATGTCTTATAATGCGCTGCTTACTAATACGTTAAGACCTTTTGCTGCTTCTAGAATCCTGTCAGGATCGGCATTCACTGTCTTTACCAATAGATCTCTGATAACATCAAGTTTGTCACAAGCGCGTGATGCTTTGAGATGTGCCTGTATTATGAAAACAGAGCCTATGCTCGTCAACGCTAAACCCGTTCCCATGAGTTTTGCCTGATGTTTTTTCATAAAGCCATTAAACGAATTAGCTATTTGATTGAATTGTTCAAATCTTGTCTTATAATTTTTTGGGGTTTGGTTTTGGTAGTAGTAAGCTATCAGTGAAAGCACTAGTCCACTAACCACAAAACAAGCGCCAATTTTAGTTTTATCAACCAGGCGATAGATACGAGCACCCAACTTGTTAGCCTGCATTTCTAGTGAGTTAAGCATACCATAATTCTGAAGAATCTCTCTATACACTGTTTCTTGCACACGGTTGCTATACCAAACTGCACTTTCTAATGTTAGTTTTCCTAGACTAACAATCATACCTACCGCAGACTCAGGTATAAATTTCTCTATAATCCCGAACATGTTTACTGCATTCTGGGCCACGATCTCCTGGGATTTCCCTACAAAAAAATCTACCGCACTATCATTGTATAATTTAGCTTCTATTATCCAACTCATTATAAAAACCTCTTTTTTATTATATTTAACTACTAAACTCATATAGTTTATATCATATAAATGTTAAAAATCAATTCAATTATTGAGGTAAAGATATTTTTATTTTGACAGCCCTAAATATATAAAGATATTTTGACTAAAAAGCTGGTAAAGATATAGTGCGTTTTATGAGACGTGCAATCTTTCTTCTCCCGCTTTTTCTCTTATCCTGCTTTTCTAATAGAGCAGCTCTAAGTCCCTATTCTTACGCGCCTCAGAAGCAGAATAAGTTTTGGAAGCCAGGCGGCAAAGACAAAGAAAAGATCGAGGGGCTAGAGGAGGATACGGGACCTCTAACACTTGCAGAAATCGTTGATATCTCTCTTAGAAATAACCCTGAAACAAGAGTCACTTGGGCAGATGCAAGGGTTGCAGCAGCCCAATATGGACAATCACAAAGCTCTGACTTTCCGACATTAACAAGTACGTATGCCTGGTCAAGATTTAGAAACGTTTTAACAGCAGCAGATGGTTATGGCGGAAGTGTGGCAGAGCCTTATTTCTTCAGCCAGTGGGGGCCCCAATTGCAGCTCTCTTATACTCTACTTGATTTTGGACAGGGAAAAGCAACAGCCAACACCGCAAAAGAGCTTCTCTATAATGCGGGCTATATCCACAACCGCAAGATACAGACAGTCATTCAGCAAGTCACAGCAGATTATTATAGCTACATCTACCAGCAAGAACTTTTAAAGGCTAACCAGCAAGATTTGATTACAGCAGAGACAACTTATGAAGCTGCTAAAGTAAGCTTTGATGTGGGCATTAAAAACCTCTCTGATCTTTTGCAAGCAAAGACAAAGCTGCTCCAATCCCAGATCCAGCTTGTAGCGCAAAATCAAGTGCTTGTGGTCTCACTTGCTACTCTGCTCACTGACATGGGACTGAAAGCCAATCAAAAGATTCCGATTCGCAGTATGCCTGAAGTGCCCCCTATTAAAGAGATGCTAGCTAGTGCAGATGATCTATTAAATGTCGCTTTAGAAAAGCGCGCAGATTTACTTGCTGCAGAAGCAAGGCTACAATCAGAGGAATACAATATTGTAGCTGTCCGGCAACAGTTTTTCCCCACAGTTACCTATAACCTTAACTTTGGAGAAACCTCCTACTCACTCATCGGAAGTGACCGGTATGACTTTACAACAACATTTTCTTTGAACTTTCCTATCTTTTCAGGATTTTCAACGCTTAACTCGCTTAAGGTAGCGCAAGCAAAAAAAGAAAAAGCAGAAGCAGAGGTTGCTCTAACGCAGCTCCAAATTGTCAAAGATGTCACAACATCACATAGTGCTGTACAACAAGCCTTTGAAACCCTCAAGTTTTCCTCTGAGCTTCTGCAAGTAGCAGAAGAGCAGTACGAAGTAGCTATTGCTCTTTATAAGGCAGGAACAGGCAATATTCTAGAAGTTGTCTCAGCGCAAAGCTCTCTTGCAAATGCAAGGGCCCAATGCGCAAACGCCAATAATGAGTGGTTCACATCTCTCATTAATTTAAGTTATGCAGCAGGATCACTTGAGCCTCCGGAGGCTAAAACCTTATGAAATACATGTGCGCTCTTTTCTTACTTTTCTCTGCGTGCTCTAAAGTGCAAAAGCCCCCTCCTGCTCCCCCTTATGTTACAATCGGAGAGGCCTCCTTCCAAGATGTTCCCTTTTACTTTGAATACGTAGGGCATGTTGAAGCCTATCAATCTGTTGAGATCAAAGCCCAAGTAGCAGGTCTTATGAACGGGCAATATTTCATAGAAGGAAAAGAGGTTAAAGCAGGCGATCTTCTTGTCACGATCGATGATCTCCCTTTTCAAGCTGCGCTCTCTAAAGCAGAAGCAGAGCTTGCTCAAAATATTGCCACTTTAAGGCAGGCAAGAGAGACCGTTGAAAGATACTCACTTTTAGTGAAAGAGAGTTATATCTCCCAACTTGACTACGATCAATACATCACGAATGTCTATACAACGGAATCAGCAATCAAGCAAAATTATGCAGATATTAAAACGGCCCAGATTAACTTAAATTATTGCACGATCACAGCACCGATATCAGGTGTGACAAGTAAGCTTCTCATCAATGTCGGCAATTATATTCCAGTGGGAGGAGCAAGTCCTCTCATGACAATTAACCAAGTTAAACCGATCAAAGTGCAGTTCAACGCCCCTGAAAAAGATCTTCCCCACATTACGCTTGCCCGCAGCAAGGAGCCTCTCAAAGTGATTGCCTACCTGCAAGGAGCGCCGATCGAGGGGCAGCTATCACTCATTGACAACCAGGTTAATACAGGCACAGGCATGATCCTTTTGGAAGCGGTATTTCCTAATGAAGATATGCACCTCTGGCCCGGAGAGTTTGTCGATGTGCGCATCATCTTAGAGATCAAGAAAAATGCGACAATGATTCCAGCACAAGCAGTACTGCTTGGACAAGATGGACCCTACATCTACGTACTCAATGAAAACCGTACAGCCGAATTGCGTCCTGTTACGCCAGGGCTTAAAGAAGGCAGCATGGTGGTCATTGAGAAAGGCGTATCTCCTGGAGAAACAGTGATTGTAGAAGGACAGATCAACCTCTCCCCTGGCTCTGCCGTCACCATTAGAAATAATACATTATGAATATATCTAAGATTTTTATTGAGCGACCTATCATGACAACCCTTGTCATGGTAGCGATTTTGTTCTTTGGGATCTTTGCTTATAAATCACTCCCCGTCAGTGATCTTCCCGATGTCGAATATCCTGCGATCACCGTTACAACAACCTATCCAGGCGCTAGCCCTGAGACGATTGCCAATAACGTTGCAACACCTCTTGAGCAAGCTTTTTTAACCATCGGGGGTCTTAAAAACATCATCTCGACAAGTAGCTCAGGAAGCTCATCGATTGTTCTCCAATTTGCAATCAACAGGTCAATTGATGCAGCAGCGCAAGATGTCCAAGCAGCCATTAACCAAGCAACGCCCCACTTGCCCCAAGACCTTCCTTTTGCGCCGACCTATCAAAAGGTCAATCCTTCACAAACTCCTATCATCTGGTTTGCCATATCATCTCCTACCATGCCGTCTTATCAGCTCTATGATTACGCCTACTCTTTTGTAGGAGAGCGCATCAGCACAATTGATGGCGTTGCCCAAGTTGTTGTATTTGGAAGTCCGTTTGCAGTAAGAGTGCAGGTCGATCCTCTCAAGCTTGCTGCTAAAGGCATTGGCCTTGATGATGTAGCCTATGCTCTTAAGTCTCAAAACGTCAACATCCCCACAGGCAATCTCTATGGCAACCACACAGAGTTTACAATCAACGTCGATGGACAGCTCAATAAAGCTGAATCCTACAACTCAATCATCATTAAAAATGAAAAGGGCGCCATTGTTCGCCTGCAAGATATTGGCAAGGCTTTAGATAGCCTCTCCAATGACAAGCAGTACCTCCGCTTCATCTCATCTGACAAAGATCTCAACACCGTCATTTTTGGAGTAAAAACCCAGGCAGGGGCAAACTCTATGACGGTGATCAAAGACATCGACACCATTTTACCACGCCTTGAAAAAACGCTTCCCGGCTCTGTGCACTTGCACCGCGTCTTTGACAAGTCAGTTTTTATTGAAGAGTCGGTTATAGATGTGCAGTTTACTCTTCTGATTGCTTTTTTACTTGTCGTCTTTGTGATCTTTTTTTACCTCGGAAAAGCAAAAAATACGCTCATCCCGATGCTAGCTCTTCCGCTATCTGTGATCGGAACATTCATTGTGATGTCGATTGTTGGTTACACCATTGACATTCTCTCGCTTCTTGCAATCACCCTCTGCATTGGCTTTCTTGTCGATGATGCCATTGTTGTGTTAGAGAATATCGCGCGGCACGTAGAAATGGGCAAAACTGCCCTTCAAGCTTCACTCGATGGCTCAAAAGAAATCTCGTTTACGATTCTTTCGATGACGCTCTCTCTCGGCTCTATTTTTATCCCTCTTCTTTTCATGGGAGGCATCATCGGTAAGATCTTCCATGAGTTTGCAGTTGTTATACTAACTGCTGTTTTAATATCGGGGTTTGTCTCACTCTCGCTCACGCCTATGCTCTCATCCCGCTTTATCGACACAAAAAATTTAGAGAGAAAAACATGGATAGAAAAAATTGCTGACCTATTTAATAAAACGCTCCTTAATCTCTATGAGAAAAGTTTAAGGAAAGTCTTTTTGCACCCGCGCATCACTCTATTTTTAGGCATTGCAAGTGTAGCCCTCACAGTCGTTTTGTTTAAGCAACTGCCAACAGACTTCTTGCCTCAGGAAGATCTCGGCGCCTTCCAAGTCTTTTCTCAATCCATTGATGGAACATCAACCTTTCAGACAACGGCGTATCAAAAACAGATCAACCAGATCATTCAGAAATACCCCCACATCGATACAGTGTGTTCTGTCTCTGGCTATCCCGATGACAACAAGGGATTTTTGTTTGTGAACTTAAAACCCTTTAACAAGCGGCCCCCTATTGGAAAAATCATGAAAGAGCTAAGAGAAGAGCTCAATGTAATACCCGGCGTGCAGTTTTTCTTTAAGCCTGTTCCCCTTATTGATCTGGATATTGCAACCTCTGCCACAAAATCTGCCTACCAATATACGCTCCAAGGACTCGAGACAGACTCACTCTATGAAGCAGCAGGCCTCATGCTCAAAAAGATCTCGGCCCTTCCTGGATTTAAACAGGTCTCAACTGATTTAGAAATGGGGCAGCCTCAACTCATGGTGCACATTTTAAGAGATAAAGCCTCATCACTCAACATCTCTTCCCAAGCAATCGAACAAACGCTCTCATACGCCTATGGAGCAACGTACCTCTCTCCCATCAACACGCCCCAAAATCAGTATTACGTCATACTAGAAGTAGAGCCCAAGTTTTATAGAGACCCTCAAATGTTATCTCTTCTCTATGTCAAGTCTATGACAGGTGAGCTCATCCCTTTAAGTTCGATCACTAAAATGGAAAAAAAAGCAGGACCGCTCAACATCAACCGCATTGCAGGTCTTCCCGCTGTGAACATCTTCTTTGATCTTGATCAAGTTCCTCTAGGAACTGCTCTTGATAAAATCAACCAGATTGCCCTCCAGGTTCTTCCTCCTGATGTCACAGGAACGCTTGTAGGAACAGCTAGCACCTTTAAAGAGTCGTTCAGAGACCTGAACTTTCTTTTGCTCATCACCTTCTTTCTCATCTACATCATCTTAGGCATTCTCTATGAAAACTTCTTACACCCCTTAACCGTGATGTCGACACTTCCTCCTGCTGCCTTAGGAGGCATCCTTACACTTCTCCTCTTTGGCTATCCCTTATCTCTTTATGCCTTTGTAGGATTTATTCTTCTTCTTGGCATCGTGATGAAAAACGGCATTATCATGATTGACTTTGCAAATGAAGCTACTCAGCAAGGGAAAGATCCCGTAGAGGCAATTACGACAGCTTGTCTTACGCGCTTTCGTCCCATCCTCATGACGACTTTTTCAGCGCTTATGGGAGCAGTGCCGATTGCTTTAGGTATCGGCGGAATGACGGCCCAAGGAAGAATTCCCTTAGGCCTTGTGATCGTAGGCGGTCTTTTCTTCTCTCAGCTCCTCACTCTATTTCTTACACCCATTGTGTATCTCTATCTAGAGCACTTACGAGCATGGCTTAGAAGTCAAAAACAGCAGAGACATTGAGCCCTTGGAAATAAAGGTTACCGGGAGAAGTACCACTAATTGAAGGGAAAGCGCTTATATTAGCTACGTAAGAGTTCATCATATTTTGATTCCAATATATTTGAAACTCATACGTTGCAGACAAATCGATATGATATTTTTGGTTGCATAGATATGTCCCCCAGCCGAAACCTGCTTGCGCATCACCGATAGCACGGACGCGATTTTGAGCGCTATCCTGTCCAGTTGCACTACGGGTTGTAGGGCTGATTTGTGGAAAAAAATACTTAATCCCATTATAGCGCGTAAATGTGAGCGCGCCTTCCGCGCTTCCCATGATACGAAACCCCGCACCTAAAAGGAAATTACCGCCAATGCCAAGAGATGGACCTACAGCCCAAGAATCTGTTTTTACATAGGCTTTTGGAACATTCAGAGAAACCCCGCCTATAGGCGCCGTATTTCCAGTGAATGAATATTTTTGATTGAGCAAGATCCCTTTTAATCCAAAGGAGGGGTTGATAGTCAACCTTGTTCCTTGGTAACATGGTCTACTTAGCATGACATCGACAACATCTAAATCGATATTCCACTTATGAGAGCTTGTGATGAACTGATTGGTAACTCCTGTTGGGAATTCAAAATAGGAGGCTAAGAAAGTATTAGATGGCTGACCCTTGTTAATATCATGTTGGAACCATGTATACTCAGCAGATACAACCCAGTCATCAAAGGGAGTATTCCAGCCAAGGCCTACCTTGAATCCAGGTCTATATTCATCTTTGAACTTGAGGCTGTTAACAGACAGGGACTTCGTAGTACCCAATAGAGGATTCGCATTATACAAAGGCCCCATCTCCATCCCTTCTTGGAATACATCCCAATAGAGAAATCTTGCCGTTAAAAACATATCCCAGTCACTTGTGGTGTTGACTCTTGCAGGGTGGTTATAGCCAGATGGCATTTGAGAGCTTGTCATCACATCGCCCTGATCCACAGGCATCGTTTGTGTCTTATTAGCATTCGAGCTTTGGGCATCTCCAAAAAGAGATCCTGCTGAAAGCGCAAGCATTGAACAAAGTATCGCACTGATATTTCTTTTCATTTTTTCTTCCTTGCTTAAATTTAGACCAAATATCTTAACCACTTGGAGAAAACCAAATGGAGGTTATTTAAAATATTTAGAGCCACAATGTAGAAAAAAATTAAATAAGATACAAGAAAAAAATTTAGCGAAAAAAGCTCAGACACTAACGCCAAAGCGCTAGTGCCTGAATTGAAACAAGATTAAAAATCAAAAGTAGCATTGACTGTGAGCCCTTGGAAATAAAGGTTCCCAGGAGAGGCGCCGTTAAGACCAATTAAGCTTGCTGAGTACCAGTTGATCATGTTCTGATTCCAGTACACTTGGAACTCGTATGTTGCAGACAAATCGATATGATATTGTTGGTCGCATAGATACATTCCCCAACCAAAGCCTGCTTGCGCATCACCGATTGCACGCACGCGGTTTTGAGCAGAATGCTCTAAAGCTAAATCAGGCTTACCAACTGCTTGCGATTTTGCAAGGTACTTGATGCCATTGTAGCGTGTAAATGCCAAAGTGCCTGCCATGCTTCCCATCATACGGAATCCAGCACCTAGTAGGAAGTTCCCGCCCATTCCAAAAGAGGGACCTACTGCCCAAGAATCTGTTTTTCCATGTGCTTTTGTAGGATTAAAGGCTCCTCCAGACACATTTCCCGTGACTGTGTATTTTTGGTTAAGCAAGATCCCCTTTAATCCAAAGGAAGGATTGATTGTCAATCTTGTTCCTTGGTAGAAAGGTCTACTTAGCATGACATCAACAACATCTAAATCGATCTTCCACTTATGAGAGCTCGTTGTAAACAGATCTTCTGTTGTGTAGTCAAAAGGAGTTGTTTTTGCTTGGAGAAAGTTAGAGGTTAAAAAAGTGTTAGCTGGCTGACCCTTATCAATAGCATGGTGAAACCATGTATATTCAGCAGTTACAACCCAATCATCAAACGGCGTATTCCAACCAAGACCTACTTTAAAGCCAGATCTATATGCATCTTCAAACACAAGCGAGCCGGATGGTTGTGCATTTGAAGCAGCAGGGCTTGAAGTAAACAAAGGCCCGATTTCCATGCCTTCTTCCTGAACATCCCAATAAGTGTAACTAGCTGTTAAAAACATATCCCAGTCACTAGTTGTATTTACTCTTGCAGGGTGATTGTATCCCGCTACCATTTGAGAGCTATTCATCGGCTCGCCTTGATTTACAGGCATTGTTTGTTTTTTCTTAGAAGCAGGCGCTACTGCAGCATCTCCAAAAAGAGATCCTGAAAAAAGCACTACCAAAGAACATGCGATCATACTGATATTTCTCTTCATTGTTTTTCCTTATAAAGGGGTTGTAACTTACACCAAATCTCGTAAATAATCCCTCCAAGGAAAGATTATCTCCGACATTTGGTGTAAAGTAAGTTCAACGTAAAAGAATTAAAAAAAAAAATCAAGATAATTTTCTTCCCTACCGAGATCACGAGAGAGCAAAATTCGGAGAGGAGAAAAACTTTCCTAAAACTCCGTGAACTCTGTGTTCTCAGTGGTGGTATTCTCTTAAAAATACAGCATTTATCTATGCAGAAATTTTAATTAAGCCCTTCTATTGCCGAGGATGAAATTGAGAAAATGCTTCGTGCAAATGTTTGTGACTAATGTGTGTGTAGCGATCTGTTGTTCCAATGCTTGCGTGTCCGAGCATCTCTTGAATCACTCGGAGATCAGCGCCATTTTCTAGAAGATGTGTAGCAAATGAATGACGCAGCGTATGAGGAGAGATATTTTTTACAATGCCTGCTTTTTTTGCATAGAATTTAATCCGCTCCCAAATGGTGATACGATCAATTCTCTTACCCTTGACTGATAAAAAAAGAGCTTCCTCTTTTTCTGAATCCTTCCGAAAATTTGCCAAATAAAAATCAATTGCCAAAACAGCTTGCTTAGCAATAGGAACAACGCGCTCTTTATTGCCCTTACCTTTTACTCTTACATAATCATCTGCAACATCAAAAAGGTTAAGCGAGCACACTTCTGAAACACGGAGGCCTGAAGCATATAATACTTCTAGTATCGCTCTATCTCTTGCTCCAATGAGTGCATCTACCTTAGGTATACTCAACAAATTAGAAACCTCATCAATGGTGAGAACCTCAGGCACAAGTTGCCAAAATTTAGGACTATCTAAATGGAGCGTGGGATCTTTAGGAATAACATTTTCCCGTTTCAGATAACGAAAAAAAACTTTCAGAGAAACAACTAACCTGCAAAGTGAGGCTTCCGCATACTTCTTATCTTTCATCTTCCCTAGAAATGCCAAGATATGATCTGTGTGAATAGAAGAAATAGCCGTGTGATTTTGAGCGCTTAAAAATTGAAACAAGAAACGAATGTCTCTTGCATATGACTCTAGCGTATTGGGCCTGAGGCCCTTTTCCGCTCCTAGATAAGACAAAAACTCTGCCAGGTATTGCTCATACATTACACCTGATCATACTCTATACATCATTAAAATTCAAAGAGTCCCCGCCATCTCTCTTTAATCAAGCCTTTCTCAGTAAGCGAGCAATAATGGGATCTATACGCGGCCTTCAAATCTCTGGCTTCTTTTTCTTTTTCAGCTTGGTCAACTTCCTTTAGGAATTGTTTTATAGATCGACCGTTTGTGATAGATGCTCTGCTTTTACTGTACGCATCTTGAGCCTGCTGATTCATATGTCCGATAACCTCTTGCCTTGCAAATACTTTCGAAAATAACTCAGGGCCATACTCACTACGTAACTCTAACAGGCAAAATCGGAACATCCAAGATAATGCACCTGTCCTATTACCATTGGCTAACATCTCCATGTACCCTCTATCTAAATCAGATCTGTCCGCTTCTGCTTTCTGCCTTATCTCTTCTAGCTGGGCTTTGATCTTTTCTAGATCATATCTGTCCACTATCTTTGCGCTTAGTTCGTCCAACTTCTGTTTTTCTTCCTCTTTCCTTACTTTTTCTGTGCTCCAAATTTGAGAAATGCCATACGCATTGAACCCTAACCAAGGAAGCTGGACAGATGCAAAAGCAGCTGTCGTAGCTAGAGGAACGCCCGTATAAGATCCTACATAGCCAATGGAGGCCATCGAAAGAAGTCCTAGAACGATGTTAAATTGAATGAGTAATTTGTCCCATCTTGTGTAGTTCTTCATTTCTTCAGGGTTCATAAAAGGCAACTTAGATGTTCCACCTTTAGCCATGCTATAGATAGCAAGTCCTATATTAAATATCGTAAGAGCAACAAGGCCGTGGGGAGAAAATATAATAGATCCTAAAACAAGCGCCTTGAGCGCAAAGCACGCATATTCAAAATTAGCAGATCCCTTAGAAATTTTCATAAGAAGTGGAAGCGCAAGAGCAGATAGCGTTGTAAAAGCAACAAGACTTAAAACAGCAGTTCCTAACACAAAGTTAAGCGTGTCTAAAATAAGCCTCTGACGGCAAATCGATAGCACTTGTTTGTATAAAGCAGGGTCTTGAGTGGAGCCTCTTTGCATTTTTTGAATAGTCTTAGCGCCTTCTTTTCCAAAAACGCGCTTAATCTCCTGACGGTGTGATTGCTGCGCTAACCTAACTCTAATATAAAGCCCAAAAGCTTCCACAGTATCGTTATTTGCTTTAAGTAGACACTCTTGCCACGTTGCTTGATCTGTAATGAACCCTGCGTCCTCATTTGCAAGCATTTCTGATAAATGTTCATCGATATACCGCTTTACATTTTCTGAGCACACTTCAGTTTTACAGCCCCCACTCTGGTACTCTATATACTCAAAACCCTTCGGCTGCGATTTCAGAAAATCTTTGATCTTATCTTCGAAATAACCATACACAAGCTCTTTTAGTGCCGCTTTATCGCTATGTTTTTTGGCAACTTTTTCTACTGTAGGTGGTTTTATTTTTTCATAAAATTCATCTTGAGAAAGGCATGCCCACTTAGCATTCTCATAAATCTTATAACCCGTGATTGTCATAAAAAAAATGGCAGCAAGGGCTTGCAACTGGCGAGCAAAAGTATTAAATCCGTAAGCTGCTCTTCCAACAAGAGAAGGCGATGCGCTCCCGACAGAAACACCCTTTAAAGTTGCTGCCAAACTAAAAGGCTTTGCAGCAGCCCAAGCTCCATAAGCTCCGCTAGTGGCAACTGACCGAGCTGCCGCTCCTGTTTTTATCGCAGCCGTTACTCCTTCTGCATTCCCAGCTTTTGCAAGAGAGGCCTGCGCTTTTTCAGCCGCTGTCACTGCTCCTGTGACATATTCAGAACTTATCTGAGCAGATGAAGAAACAGCCCTACTAGCCAGCTGGGCTCCCCTCTGACCAACCTTAAGAACATTGGCATTATGACGCAGGCCAAAGACCGAAGAAGAACTCTCCCCAGGTGTAGAAGGCCTAAAAATATTGAGTATTGTACGGTCCATAATTTTTATTAAAATAGTTTGTTTTCTTAACTATATTTTACTACTTTATGAGTAAAATATATACTATATACTAATAAAAATTATAACTTTTGCTACTTTTCGCTATGGCTCAGTAAATCAGAGAGTTGGATCAAAACATCCCTTAAAACCTCTAAAGGCCTTAAGTTAGCATCAAACCGAGAAATAAGGGCCTTGGGATACTCTTTAAGAAGCTTAAGCGTCTCATTTTGATACACTTCCATTCTTGTTTTGAGAACCTTTTCATCGAGATCATCCATACGTCTTTCAATCAGCGCCCGTCTTTTCATACGGCGTATAAGACCTTCTGTATCAGATGTTTCTAACACGATGATTTTTAAGATATTAAGATGTTTTTTTAAAAGATGCGCCTGGGGCACTGTCCTAGGAACCCCGTCAAGAAGCAGGAGCTGCCCATCAGGACTATAGCGGTTAGTCGCAATCAGACCCTCTACATAGTTATGCCAAATTTCGACGGTGGCCTCATCCGGTAAAAGGTGTCCTTTGCTTGCATAACTATAATAGAGCTTGCCTGCTGGAGACTCAGGTGAAAGCCCTCTAAAAATGTCTCCTGAAGATAGGTGAAAATGGTTGCCAGCAGAGCTCAAAAACTTACCCAATGTCCCCTTTCCTGACCCCGGCGGCCCGAATATAAGAACAGAGCGTAAAGGATGATCAAATTTTTCCAGAAGTGGTTGATTCCGAGTACTTTTAGGCATAAAACTCCCTATGCAAAAAGTCATTTTAAGACATAACCTATTATCTTGCAACGATTTCGCATAAATTCAAGAAATAATTTACCAAGTAATCATTAATTTATGTTAAAATTAAGATATAGAAATGGAGATAATATGGATAATAATAAAGACCTTTATCAAAAGATTGCCGCTCTCGAAAGTCAATTGGATATGGCTCACTCAGAAATTTCTTACATCAACAACCTTCTTGTCCAATGTGGATTTACAGAAGGAACAGAAAGTCTTAAATCAACGCTCCATGAGATTTTAGACGAAAGTCCTAGTCTCTAAATCCTTGACGAAATCAAAAACAATCACTAAGATTACCCATCAATTGTAGTCTTGTGCCCAGATGGTGGAATTGGTAGACACAACAGATTTAGGTTCTGTTATCCGCAAGGGTATGTAGGTTCGAGTCCTATTCTGGGCATTTTTTTGGAGAATTCGTGAAAGGTTGGATAGTAGGGCTATCTCTTTTAGTCGTTGGATGTCTCTTAATTCTTTTCATTCCCAAAAAAGAAAACACTCCTCCTCCAGAATGGATGCTCACTCAGATCCATGATGATCTTAGTCCCTACAAAGAAAGTGGAATATCCCTACAAACACTTGATCAAGCTGCCAAAGACTATCTGATTTTTTCACCCCAAAATTCCTTTGAAGTCGTCAGATGCCGCCTTCACAAGGGAAAAGTTTCTATCGTAGACCTTCTCCAAAAAAAAGATTCTTACAGCAGATTCAAAACAATCAATAAAGCCTTAAAAAGGCTCAAAAGCCTACCCGAAGTTGAGTTCCTTGTTTGTATAGGAGATGCACTAGACCCCAAAGCTGCTCTTTTTTTCAAAAAGTACCACATCCCGGTTTTAACATTTGCCAAGCTGCAAAAAGATCAAACCTCAGTTTTAATCCCTGATTGCACAGCTTTATCCAAAAAGTTTTGTAGAAAAATGCAATCACGCACTTCAAAAGGACACGACCTGTTCCCCTGGCATGAGAAAGAAGAAAAAGCTTTCTGGAGAGGCGCTACGACAGGAGGAGCTCTGCAGCTTAACGATTATCAAGAGTTGCCCCGCATAAAACTTGTCTATTTATCGAGTGAGCACCCACAGCTCATTGATGCCAAACTAACCGTTCTTGGACAAATTGCAGACCCTAAAATATTTGAGCTTCTATCCCCTTTTGTTGGAAAATCCGTCTCCCTAGTAGATCACCTAAAATACAAATACCAAATTCTTATCGATGGAAACACCTGCGCCTACTCAAGAGCCTACTGGCAGCTATTTTCTGACTGTCTGATGTTCAAACAAACATCTCCCAACATTCAATGGTATTATAAAGCGCTTTTTCCCTACGTTCACTACGTTCCCATAGAAAATAACTTAAGCGATCTCAAAGAAAAAATCGAGTGGGCCCAAAGCCACGACAAAGAAGCTCAAGCAATTGTTGCTAGTGCTAATGATTTTGCTCAGAACAATCTAAACAAAGACGCGATCGACCTTTACTTCCAGCTCTTTCTGCAAGAGTACGCAAAGCTCCAATTTTAGGCACAGCAAAGGTATCACGTAGATTTATTTAAGCGATTGTTTTCTAGGCAAGCGTCTTTTCCTAATACTTGGGCAGCTGCTCTGCACTTAGAAACAGTGTAGGTAATGTGGCCACTTTTTATAATAAGTTCAACACAATCGCGATCAAACTCAAGGATTTGGCCGTCATTTGCAGATTTTACGTCGTCAAAAATAACGCAGAGCAAGTCCACTTTTTCAAAGAAAAACCCAATACCATTGCCTTTTTTGGCTTCTAGTGCGTCTCCTTTAGGAACTGAGCTCCAAGAAATAGTCAAAGGCCCTGAGCCATTAATCGGATGAAAAAATACTTTGTCTTTTTTCACAACTCAATCTCTTTTAAGTTTTTATGGCTGTTCCGGATATCCTTTCCAGTACTATACATGGAAGAAAAATAATTTCCAGTGCTAGCTTTCTTTATGATTACCAAGTGTGCCGTAATGCCCCTGGATTTATCCATGGGCATTACGGCGCACTTGGTAAAAAAATGCAAGAGCACGCAGAAATTGCGTGACACAATTCTATAGGAACTTGTGGGAGACCATTTTGTTGAGGTCAACAAAATGGTTACAGTGCGTTTGCAGAAATTACCGAATTGTGGTAATTTCTGTAAGCGCACTTCCTGAAGCGAAGGCTATCCTTGAGACATGTTTCTTATCATAAGATGATGTTTGGCATTTTTTTCTTTTCCAAAATCTCGATGAAAAGTGGCAACAACTTTAAAACCTGCCTTTTCATAAACATGCTTAGCTCGTGGGTTGGAATCTGCTGGATCTATGAAAAATGTATCGATAGACCTGTCTACTTCTTCTTGGATGAATTTTGTAAAAGCTTCTAACGTAGGACCTCCTAGACCGCAACCCAGATATTTTCTGTTGCCAATCATGAAGTCGATAGTAAATGTTCTTCCTAATTTCGAAAGATGCGTTTTCCAAAGTGTTGTTAAATTAGATTCGGTGGGCTTAATTTCTGAGGTCATAAGCAAACAATAGGGTTCATCATGCACAAACCCAACCCAGTAATCAAATATTCCATCTGAATAAGGAGATGGCTCTTTCCTGCCGTTCATGAAGATGAGGATATCTCGTGCATGCTCTGGTCTGTTATCCCAAAACTCTTGGATGTGAGGCTCTTTGAGCCAGCTCAAAACAGTATCTTTTTGCTCGATAGAAGCTTTCTTAAATTGCATTACTTAGAAACGCCCAAATAACTCTTGAAAAAGTGGACAGCTTCTACGCCTACTTCATGATGCACTTGTCTTCTGTCTACGAGTGGAGGATCAAAAGCTATCTTTTTATCAAGAAGCATCTTGCCACCTTTTGTGACTTCATTGAGAAAGATATAGTGGTTTGCAGCGCCTGGAATGAGAGTGAAAATGGCTTTTCCTATCTTGGTTGCAAAAAACTTGGCATTGGTCTCAAAAGGCACGATGTGGTCACTCTCGGGAGCAACGATATAGACAGGCACTTGAATAGCCTCAAGACTTGGAACATCAAAAAGATCTCCTAGGGCAGGTGCCATCAAAAAGAAGGCAGAGACTCTCGTATCTCGGTAGGATTCTTTCGAAGGGGAAAAATCTATAGCATCAATCACTTCTTGCGTAACAATGTTAGGAATTTGATCTGCAGGGATTTCACCCAGCACAGGCTTATCAAACTTGTCGAGCTTGCCACCTGCCATCCACACACCTGTCTGACCACCTAGAGAATAGCCGACAAATCCAATTTTTTCAGCGTTGATATAGGGACCAAAGCGCGGGTCTTTGAGAACCTGATCTATGACAAAGCTAACATCTTTGGGTCTATCCCAAATTTTCACAAAGCACTCAGCGATTTTATTGTTCCATGTGTTGCCATGATGATCCATCGCAGCTACAATAAAGCCGTTAGCAGCTAAAATCTCTGCAATCCACGAGCAGTTCATACGGTCTGATCCATTGCCATGCGACATCATGATGAGAGGGTATTTGCGAGAATTAGATTTTAAAGGAGCATCTCTAGCTTCAGGGCAACGAAGCCATACGCCAGCTACGGGCTGCGCAATTGTGCTCTCTGCGACAGGATACCAGACTTCTGTAATGAGAGGGCGATCTCTGACTTGATCAAAATAACAAACCGTAGTGATCCCTATTTTTTGAGGATTTACGTTAACTATTTTAGATTTTTTCCCCAAGCCGCAGCTGGAAAAAAATAAACAAATACATAACAACAACACAATTTTTTTCTGGTTATTTAAAAATCGCATAGACATACTTCACCCATTACAAGCTCTTGATAATCCTCATCATGCGAACAAAGGTAAAAACTTTCAAGTCCTTTGTTTTTTCCTTGATACGATTACTCGCTATCCTTATATGTAAGTTTTTAGAGGTTGTTCATAGATAAATGAAATTTTTATTATCATCCTTGATTTGCATGTGTTCTTTTATATTTGCTGAGCAGCAAGCTCCTGCAAAGAAAAAAATCTTAATCTTATCAAGCGACGGTGGATACGGTCATAGAGCTGCTGAAAAAACCCTCGAAGTCATTTTAGGAAGAAACTATGACTCTACAGTCGTCTGTCCAATAGAAGAAATTAAAATGTGGGGCGTTAGCGGTAGCGAAGAGATTTATAATTATTTGCTCAAAGAGGGATGGATTCGCTCAACAAACATAATCAGCAAACACGTCGCTCCCAAATTATTTAGAAATAGACGCAGAGCTATTGAAAGACTCATCGACAGACACATTGAATTTGCCAAACCAGATATCATCATCTCTTTGATCCCCTTTATCAACTACCCTGCAACTGAAGCTGCAAGAAAAAGAGATATCCCCTACCTTCTGATTACAACCGACAACGACCTCCGCAACTGGGTGCATGGCCTTCAATCGGTCACTCATCCTCATTTTAAAGTCACTGTAGGCGCAGATCTTCCTTCTACATGTGGTCTTTTAGAAGAGCGCCATATTCCAGAAAAAGATATCAATGTCATAGGGCTTCCTATCAGAACCTCTTTTAAAACCTCTAAAAATATTGAAGAGCTCTATCAAGAATACGGTATTCCTAAAGAGAAACCTACCATCTTAATCATGATGGGCGGATCTGGCGGGAAGAAATGTTTAGAATATGCCCACGCTATTGGAATTTTACCAATCGGCGTTCATCTCATTGTCTGTATAGGAAAAAATGAAAAGCTCAAAGAAAAGCTGGGTGAAATAAAACTGCACGCGTCGAACTCAATGACTGTGATGGGTTTTACAGACAAGATGGCAGATCTTATGACACTCTCTAACCTCATGATCACAAAGCCAGGACCTGGTGTCATCAATGAAGCCATTGCCACACATCTTCCTCTACTCATTGACAAAACCACTTCCCCTGTAAGCTGGGAAAGAGCCAACATCTCTCTTGTTGTCAAATACGGCATTGGAGATCCTGTTACAGATATGAAAGATCTCCCCAAACTCTTAAATCAATACCTCTTTGACTCCCAATTTAAGCAAAAAATAGAAAGAGCTTTTGAGTCAATCCCCTCAAATGAATTTAATGAAAAAGTCAAAGAGCTTGTCGACTCCATGTGCTTAGAGGCTCATGATCCTCTGTGATATTCACTGCTGCTATTTGTGCCAGGATTTAAATTAAACGCATCTGCCTCTTGATAATCGACATCTTCATTATCACCTTTGTTACCCTCTTGATGCTCTTCTGTTTTTGTATCCTTAGCAGGAACTTCTTTTTTAGCTGCAGGACTAGAACACGATGCAAAAACAACCGTCAACAAACCTAAAAATATATAGCGCATTTTCTTTTCTCCTTCAAAATATCTATTCTTAACCTTTTTTTTGATTTTTTAAAACAAAAAGATTATGATCCCGCTATGCAAACAAATTGTGGACTCTGGACCTCGCCTATTACAACTACGATGGTAACCTCTGCGCAAAAGCGCTTTGAAAACATCTTGATCGATGATGGAGAAATCTATTGGAATGAGATGCGCCCCATGGAAGATGGAAGGTGCGTCATTGTCAAAAAAGCAAAAGAAGGGACCATTGAAGATGTTCTTCCCTTGCCTTTTAGCGCTAGGACAAGAGTCCATGAATATGGCGGATTGTCATTTGCAGTAGCAAAGGGGGTGCTCTATTTTGTAAATGACAAAGATCAGCGCATCTACGTGAAAGATAAACCCCTTACAGAGCTAGGTGCGCGCTTTGCAGATCTCCGCGTCACAGGCCGCCACCTGATTGCAGTCGGAGAAAAAGGAAAAGATAACTTTCTAGCAGCAATAGATATTAGCACAGGACAATATGAAACCATTGCCTCAGGACAAGATTTTTACGCCTCACCAGAACTTAGCCCTGACGGAAAAAAACTTGCCTTTTTAACCTGGAGCTCGGCCCATATGCCATGGGATGGCACAGACTTATGGGTCGGAGATTTCCAAGAAGGTAAATTGTCAAATATTCAGCATGTCGCAGGTAGTGGGGCAGAATCGATTTTTCAACCTCAGTGGTCTCCTCAAGGTGTTTTACATTTTATTTCTGACAAATCAGGCTTCTGGAATTTATATAAATTAGAGCAAGAGCGCATAGAGGCTCTTTGCCCCAAAAAAGCAGAGTTTGGACTACCCCAATGGGTCTTTGGACTTTCCACCTACGCTTTTGTAGGCAATCAGATTTTAGCTGCCTATGAAGAAAACGGCCTATGGAATTTAGCAACGCTTGCCCCCTTTAAAAAGATAGAAATCCCTGGAAGTTATTTTTCTCAAATAAGATCCCAGGATGGACACATCGCTTTTATTCATGGCTCATTTTCAGAAGGAAAATCAGTTGTCTACATCCCACCTTCCGGGCCTCTTGTCTCTAAAAGCATAGAAACGCTTGCTCAAAATAGAGTGCCCCATCTAGACAAGAGCAATTTTTCCAACCCTCAGTTCATCTCTTTCCCAAGTAGCAAAGGAAGGATAGCATACGGATTTTACTATCCTCCTGCCAATCAAAACTTCAAGCTCCTCCCCGGAGAACTACCCCCACTCATTGTCAAAACGCACGGAGGCCCTACAAGCTGCGCACCTAACACCTTTGATCTTAAAATCCAATACTGGACAAGTAGAGGCTTTGCAGTGCTCGATGTTGACTACGGCGGCAGCACCGGCTACGGAAAAGCTTACAGAGATCTACTGAAGGGTAACTGGGGCATTGTTGATGTAGAAGACTGTGAAGCAGGCGCTAAATTTCTCATTGAAAAGAAACTTGCAGACCCAAAAAAATTAGCAATCACAGGAGGGAGTGCCGGCGGTTTTACAACACTTTCTGCTCTTACCTTTGGAGATCTATTCACTGTAGGCGCAAGTTACTACGGCGTTTCTGATCTTTCTCTTTTAGCCAATGAAACCCATAAAGCTGAATCCCACTACCTCGATCAGCTGATTGCTCCCTACCCTGAACAAAAATCAGTCTACGACGCTAGATCTCCTATCTTTTCTGTAGATAAACTCCACTGCCCCATCATCTTTTTTCAAGGCCTTGAAGATAAAATCGTCCCTCCGAACCAAGCAGAAAAAATGTACACAGCACTCCGCAAAAGAGGCATCCCCACAGAGCTTGTCATGTACGCAGGAGAGCAACACGGCTTTCGTAAAGCAGAAAACATCCGCGACTCCCTGGAAAAGGAACTTGCCTTCTACCTCAAGTCTTGGCAAATTTCTTTAGCGACATCATAGCTTTTTCTATGAAAAACAGGATGGGAAGGATACGGTGCATATCTCTCATGCAACTTTTTATGAACAAGCTTTTCAATAGCAGGCAAATCATAAGGAAGCACATACTCAATCCTCCCATCAAACTCCTCTACGAAATAATCAGAAAGGGTTGCCCAAGAAGATGCAATCGTTGGAACACCCAATTTTGCAGATTCAAGGTAGGTATAACCTGGAAGCTCGTAAAAAGCAGGATGCAGGTGAAGCGCTGCATGATAAAAAGCACTCAGCAGCATCTCAGATGAAAGGATCTTACCTTCTGGCATCTGTAAAATTCTTACGTGTCCCGATTGCATAGAAGGAATCATCTGGCTGACAATCAATGTTGGTGCCTTGCGGTACTTGATAATGGCTCTTAAGCACTCCCCTTCATAATCTAATTGCGTTGTCATCGTTGCAATAAACACCAAAGGAATATCGATATCTTTTGTTGCTAAAATCGTTGCAAGTTGATTTTTCCTCTGATCGAATCTTCCTACCTGCAAAATATACCCTTTAGATCCCATCTGAGAAAACTCTAAGAAGCTCCTACTCGGAACAACGTCTGATTCTACAAAGCCACTTGTAAAAAAAACAGATTTAGCTTTGCACCCCGGAAAATCTCTTTCCATCGTTTGTATTTCTGTAGGAGAGCTTCCAATACAAATTTCTGCTTCCTGTGCCACATCTACATTTACCCGAGGATCAAAGAGCCCCTTCTTGTTCAGAGGAAAAAAAATTTCAGGATTTTCCCACAAAGATTCAACCTGGTACTCCCCCTTTAAACACCCTTGCACATATCTAAA
>CANJJB010000011.1 GCA_947474635.1 Parachlamydiales bacterium
CGGGGCCTACGCAAAAGGTAATGGGATTAGATAAGGGAGCTGTGAGTAGGGGCGCATCGGGTGAGGTGTCGCCGAAGAGGAGCGTGCCGGGTAGCGCTTGCCATTTTTTGAGGGGGGCCTTAAGAAGGAGCTTGGGAAGCCAGAGCCTTCCACATTGCTTTAATGAGGAGATGATGATGTTATTAAGCCGTATGTTTTGTTGAGTAGAGAGGTCTTTTTTTTCACTGTTGTCTCCTGGAAAGAGCCAGAACTCTGAGACGTTTAACTCACACCCTTTTTCTATGATCCACTCAAGGAGTGAAAACTTGGGAAGGGCTTGGGCAAGGATGAGGGTAGGCGAAGGAGGCGCTTCTTGGTGATAGTTTGTGATTTTGATGAGGCCCTGGGTTTTGTCTAAAGATTGGAGGGTGCCAGTTGCAAGTTCTCCATGACCGTTGACGAGCTCTAGTGTGTCTTGAGGGCGCAGGCGCATGACTAAGAGGTGATGGAGTTCTTCTCCGGAGATGATCACGGTGTCATGGTGCAAAGAGGAAGGGGTGAAAAAGCGTTTAGCGGGCATGTGACTCCAATTGAATGATATCTTGGGCAGATGTGGGCGTTTCTACATGGAAGGCACTTAAAGCTAGGAAGTGTTTTTTGATGAGGGGATTGTGGGTGAAGTCGTAGATGAGTTTAAAGGAGTAGTCGGTGATTAAGATGTCACTTAAGGTTTTATATAGTTTGTATTCGATGCCCTCAGGTAGGTAAGAGATGTTGGAGCCGTCGGGGATAAAGGCGGTTAAAAATTCGAGGGGATAGATCTTCTTAAAAGAAACAAGGGTTTCTTCAGCAAGGGTGATACAAGGAAAAATAAGAGCGATGCATTCTTGTCTTAAGCGTTTAGGTAGCGTGCTTGGCAGGCTTTGTTTCCATCTATTATGAATCCATAGCCACTGGCTCGGATTTGCTTCGATGGTCTTTTCAAAAATAGAGAGCACTTCTTCCATGAGAGATTCTACGGTGCTAGCCTCATGAGGCCATATGGGATCGCTGTAGTGGATAAGATATTTGCCACCCTCTCTTTTGTTTGTAGCAACAAGTATGGGCCGTCCGGTTCTTAGAGAAAGAAGAGCGGGAAGGGGAGATGTCCACGCTTTTCTGCCAAGAAATAGAGAGCTGTAATTCGAGTTAGGCATGCCCTGATCACCGACAATGCCAAAAAAGGTGGGAGCCCTAAGCGCTCTTAAGCCTTCTTTAAGAGCATTTTTAGGGGAGACAATTTTGCCTCCATATTTCTCACGGAGCTTTAGGATCCAATTGTAGAGAAAGGTGTTTTTAATGGGTCTTCCAATTGCAACGCCTGCCATGTGGGTTGTGCCTTCTAAAAAGAAAAGCTCCC
Organism: Parachlamydiales bacterium; assembly: GCA_947474635.1. Classification (GTDB taxonomy): domain Bacteria; phylum Chlamydiota; class Chlamydiia; order Chlamydiales; family Rhabdochlamydiaceae; genus CANJJB01. The sequence continues at coordinate 1,379 of CANJJB010000011.1, forward strand.
AATTAGCTTGATGGCCGCAAAAGAAAATAACGCCTTGTCCAGATTTTAGCAATTCTTGGGCAACAGCGGGGTTTTCACAAGAGGCTATGAGAGAGATGTTTTTTTCATGGGCAAGTTTGGGGTACTCAAGAAAAGTGATCATGAGGCTTTGTAAAGAGCGTTTTGCAAGATCTTTGATTTGTGGAGGAGAGAGATGGAGAGAAGTTGCTAGGGCAAGGTTAGATAAAGAGCGTTTGCGGTATCTAGGATAGAGATAATAAACTAAGAGTCCTAGCTTATTGCCAAGAGCATGTATCCACGTGTAGGGCATGTAAGCAAGAGGAAAAGTACATAGGCGAAATAGTAAGTAAGCTAGATAAGACATAGATCACAAAATTTACTGAGTTGCACTTCAAAATCAAGGTGTTTCACAGAGTCTCTGATTTTTTGAGAAGAAGCAAGGGTTTTTGGTTTGGAGAGCGCGTATTTTAAAGCTTTAGCAAAAGAGATATTTCCTTCTATGACAATGCCACTATCGGGGGTTAATACTTCTTTTCCGCCGTTTGTTGCAGATGAGACAACAAAGAGGCCCATTGCTAAGGCTTCAACTGTCACGTTTGCAAAGGGGTCGTAGAGAGAGGGTATGACTAAGCAGTCGGCACGCTGATAAAAAGGGAGTGTATTATCTATCTTTCCCCAAAAAGAAACCTTAGAAGATAGGCCCAGTTTTTTAGCAAGCGCCTTATAACGGGCGCTATGTTTATCTTCTCCAACGACGGAGAGCTGGAAGTTTTTACAGGGGAGTTCTGAGAGGGTAACTAAGAGTTCTTTTAGCCCTTTACGCTCAAAATTATGTCCGATGAAAAGAAACTGATAGGGCCCCACTTCTTTTTTCTGCGGCCACTCTTGGAAGGCGGATTCCATTTCATGCCATTCAACACCGTTGTGGAGAAGGTGGATCTTAGAGGGGTCTGTAGAGTAATAGTGCAGTATTTGCTCTTTGACAAAGTTGGAATTTACGATGATGGCTCTAAGAGAGGGGCTCTCAAATGCTTCTTTTTCAATGCTGAGTAAGAGGCGGTGCAGGGGGTTGATGAAAAAAGAGCACCTTTTCCAAAACCCTTCTTGTTTTTTCCTTAAGTCTAAGTAAGCCGCATGTACGCCGCCCCCTGCTCTAATGTGGGTTTGAAATCTTGTTCTATCCATGCCTAGTACGATGTCATGGGGATTTTTATTTAAAAATTCATGCGAAAACTGATCGAACTCTTCTATTTTTTTATAGTTGAGAGAGCTGGTTAATGGCTTAGATAGCACGCGGATATTTTTTTGGGGCAGAACGGGGCTTGCTGTTACAAGAGTGACGGAAAAGTTTTTCTCTTGGAATTTTTGAATGATGCGAGAGGTGTGTTTTTCAAGCCCGCCTGCTTTCACCATGTCCCGCTTTAATATTGCTATGGAGGGCATAAGATCACATTTCCTGGAATTGGAGAGAGTGATCTTTCATTTCAATGAGGAGATCAAATTTTTTGTTCGGAGAGGTATACAATTGGAATTGATGCATGTATTTGCGGAAACGATTGCGGAGGTATTCTTCATGTGTTTTGGCAGCTACGGGGTCTGTGTTTTCTTTTTTAAATTCATCGGAGAGATCAGATAATCGAAAGAGATAGCGCTCTTCTAACAAGCTAGGATTAATAAATTGAACACTCCAATCAAGGGGATGTTTTTCGTTTTTTGAATTTAAAGTAACAGAGATTTCAATCATGTCTTGTACAACCTCAAGAAAGAGTTTGCTGACCCCTTTTACGTAGAGGGGTGTATGGATATAGTGAATGCCACGGATTTTTTCAATAAATTTTCCTGCGCAGGTACCATAGGCTTCAGGGTTGAAAGTGAGCCTATGTTCAGGAGGATAGAAAACTGATATGGGAATAGCGCGCGTAATCGGGTGAAGATCTTCTCTTATAAAATCGATTCTGAGATCACTTGCTCTCGGATCATTGATTTCAATGGGTTGATCTGAAAGAGTCGGTAGGGATACTTTTTTCCAATCATTGGGGACAAAAAAGCTCACCTCATCATGCGTTCCTATTGTTGATGTTGCTGGGAGGTTATCAAGTTCATGCTTTGGAATAAGACTGAGATTAAAAGTAAGTGTTACGCCTTTTTCTTTGAGTTCTTTGATAAGGGGTTCGGGGCCTGATGTGGTAAGAGAAAGAGTGTAGGGCCACACATCAATAAATTCATAGTTTTTAGGCGCTTCTCCTACAGGAAGAGAGAGTCTAACGAGGATTTTTTCAGTGACCATGCGGACAAACTGAACGGATAAGTGGTAGGGCATAATACGTGTAATTGACTTAGATAAATCAACATCGGGATTAAGAGAGAAGAGGTTTTTTTTAGAAATCATGATCGCAGATTCAGCTGTTTTATCTTTTCCATCGACTACGACTTCAATATCATTAGAAGAAATGTTTTCTAAGAAGAGCTTTTTCCCATGCAAGGTCAGCGAGATCCGTTTATTTAAAATTCCGTTAGGAAGAAGGCCTTCGACTGTAGACCCAGGCGAAATATTGATCACGCGTACAGCTACGTTTTCAAGAATTTTGGAAGTGCTTTGAGAATGATTTACAGCCAGCCAAATGATAACGGCAAGTAAAATAGCAACACACTTGTGATACCATTCTTTTACAAACAGGTGCTTAAGAAAAGTTTTCATGCCTTTACCCACTCCCAAAAATTGAACTTCTTTTTAGGAATAATCTCTTCATGGGGAAGAAAGACAGTGCGAAACAAGGCCTGAAATTTACTTACTGTCAGTTTGGGAGATATAGTTCCTAAATAGCTTACCGCAATTGTTCCGTGCTGCTCAGAAATAACAATTACAAAAGCGTCTGTGATTTGACTAAATCCTAAGGCTGCAAGGTGTCTTGTTCCCATATCTTTGGATAGATGGGGAGAGCTTTCGGCAAGAGGGAGTATGACTGTAGCTGCAAGAATTGTTTTATTTCTAATCAAAACAGCCCCGTCATGGAGAGGCGTTGCATAAGCAAAAATAGTTTCAAGAAGTTCGGGAGAAAAATCTGCGTTGAGCAAAACACCTTTTTTTGCAAATTCATCGAGGTTGTGCTTATGTTCAAGCACAATGAGGGCGCCTCTTCTTTTATCTGCTAGGCGAAAGACTGCAGAGGTTAATTGATCAAGAAATTTATCAGTTGCTATCTTGTACTGATTCCCTTTGAAGCTGAGTTTTGCAAGAGCAACACGGAGTTCCGGCTGAAAGACCACAATCAAAGCAATAGCTGCAACATTCGCAACATGTTTCATGATGGTATAGAGAACCGGCAAGTTGAGATAAGAAGTTATCCCAAATACAGCTAAAAAAGCTAGAGCTCCGATCATGCGGTCCATCGAGCGCGTTTTCCAAAAAAACGAGAGTAGCAAGTATAGAATGAATCCAATTACAAGAATCTCAAAAAAAGGAACAAAAGAATCAAAAAAGCGCATGTGTGTTTAAATTTACAAGTTGCACAATATCATACATATTTTCTAACTTGTTTTCAATCAAACTTTTCATGTTGAAAGGTTCACTAAAAAATATCTCTCGTGCTAACCTGTATTTTTTAAGGATTAGGTAAGATATGTTCGGAATTTTTCTAGATACAGAAACAAATGGGCTCAATGCTTTTAAGCACCACGCTTTAGAGATTGCTTTCAAGATTTTAGATATCTTAACAGGTGAAGTGGTAGCATCTTATGAAACTATTATTCAAGTCGATAAAAAAGCTTGGGAGTTAAGTGATCCCACGAGTTTGCAAATCAACGGATTTACCTATGAAAAAACAGCTCAGGGAAAACCATCTTTCCAAGTAGCGCAAGAGATAGAGCTGCTATTTAAAAAGCACAACATCCAAAGAGGCTCTTCTGTTTTTATCTGCCAAAACCCTTCGTTTGACCGGAGCTTTTTTGCTCAGCTCATTAGCCCTGAGCTGCAAGAGTCTCTCAACTGGCCCTACCATTGGCTCGATTTAGCCTCGATGTATTGGGTGGATAGCTTGCGCAAGGGCAGGGAAAATCCTGCTTATTACCCCTGGGTAACAGGGATTTCAAAAAATAAGATTGCATCTACCTACCATCTACCAGAGGAAAAAACGCCCCACAGGGCCATGAATGGGGTTGATCACCTCATTTTATGCTACCAGGCAGTTGTTAAGTAAATTCTTTACCTGTTAAGAAACGCCCCCATCTGATACAATTTCTTTCATGACAATCTCACAACAAAAACTCAGAGAAGTTGTTTTTCACCTTCTCTATAGCTATGATTTTGCGCAGAACGAAGCTGAGGAGATGATCCCTTTTTTAATGGCGTATCACGCTATTCCCAAAAAGGCTCTTTACATAGCAGAAGATAAAAAAGCAGCCATTGTTGCAAAACTCCCTGAAATAGATGCGCTGATTTCCGAGACATCTCTTGCCTACGAGTTTTCACGCATTTCCTGCATTGAAAAGAACATTTTAAGACTTGGTACTTTTGAGATCTACTTTGCAGAGGATATCCCTGATAAAGTGGCTATATCAGAGGCCATACGCCTTGCGCGTAAGTTTTCAACGCATGAAGGCGCAACCTTTGTAAATGCAATATTAGATGTTCTCTACAAGAAAAAATCCCCAGAACTAGTTGTTTCTTAAAGCATAGTATATTACTCTTCAGTTCTATGCACTTTGAAGAAGGAAAAAAATTAAGCGAGCTCACAACCTTTGGCCTGGGCGGTCCTGCCAAGTTTTTTATTGCCGTGAGTACTATAGAGCATCTTCAAGAAGTGATTCGCTACGCAACTCAAAATAATATTCCCTTTTTTCCTCTTGGTAAAGGCTCGAACGTTTTATTCGATGATAGAGGCTTTCATGGCATTGTCATTCTCAATAAAATTTCTTTCTGCGAAGAAAATGCAGGGGAGTTTTATGTGGGAGCAGGCTACAGCTTTTCTCTATTAGGTACGCAGACAGCGCGTAAAGGCTGGGCAGGACTTGAGTTTGCCTCCGGCATACCCGGTTCTGTTGGTGGCGCTATCTACATGAATGCAGGGGCAAATGGAGGAGAGGCTTTTCAAACTTTAAAAGAAGTCACTTTTGTAAATGAAGAGGGCGCTCTAGAAACCCTTACTAAAGACAAGCTTTCCTGGGGCTACCGCTTTTCCTCTTTTCACCACAAAAAAGGTGTGATTGTCTCAGCAAAATTTCAGCTAACACCTTGCAAAGAAGCAAGGGGCAAGCAACTGAACATCATCGACTATCGCACAAAAACGCAGCCCTACGGTGAGATGTCAGCAGGATGTATTTTCAGAAACCCTCCACAAAATTCTGCAGGTAGACTCATTGAAGAAAGTGGCCTGAAAGCTTGTGAAAAGGGAGGAGCAAAAGTTTCACCCTTACATGCTAACTTCATTGTCAATACAGGCGCTGCAACCACGCAAGATGTGATAGCACTTGCCTCCCACATTCAAAACACCGTCAAAGAAAAAACCGGCATCAAGCTCGAAATGGAAGTAAAAGTCATTCCTTATCAAACGGAGATCTCTTGAAAGCAGATCTCCATTGCCATTCAACAGCCTCTGATGGAACTCTTTCTCCTAGAGAGCTCATCCTGCTTGCCAAAGCCCAAAACCTCTTTGGCCTTTCTATCACTGATCACGATACTATAGATGCCTATGCAACTGCTGTTTCTGTAGCGCAAGAGCAGGGGATACGTCTAGGGTCAGGGATTGAGTTTTCTTGTGAGCACTTAGGACATTCGATCCATATTTTAGGCTACGACTACCTTCTGACTGATCCTGGTATTCAAGATCTTTGCAAAAGACATCAAGTGCGCCGCATGGATAGAAACCGCGCCATATTAGAGCAGCTAGCAAAAAGAGGTTTTGTCATTGATGAGAAGCATCTTTTTGGACTTGCAGATACAAAAACAATTGGAAGGCCCCACATTGCTCAAGAGATGCTAAGCCGTGGTTATGTCTCTTCTATTCAAGAAGCGTTTGTCAAATATCTTGCTGAAGGAAAATCGTGTTACGTTCCCGGTACGCCTTTTTCTATCATTGAAACAATCAACATCATTCATGCAGCTCAAGGCAAAGCCTTCATTGCGCATCCCTATCTTTTGCCTCGCAAAATGCCGCTTGCCGAAATCCTAAAGCTTCCCTTTGATGGTATTGAATGTTTCTATGCGCGCTTTTCTAAAGAAGCAGCCCAACCTTGGCTCAAAATTGCCAAAGAAAAAAACTGGCTCATTTCTGGCGGCTCAGATTTTCATGGTTCTATCAAGCCTGAAACGACCCTAGGATCTTCCTACGTAGGGCAAGAAGAGTTCGATAAAATCTTCGAGCATCCCCTTAGCTAACTGCTAGCTGAGAAAAGATAATCAAAGACGCAATCAAGCCCACAAACCCCGCAATGATGATCCATTCGCGCTGATAGAGTGTAGGCTTTTTTTTAGTATTCAGGGGTATTGTCTACATAGGGGTGTAGATAAAATGGCTGGAACTGTGCCCGTCTACCGTTGCGGCTATCTTTAGATCTCTCGCAATACTCAGCATAGACTGCAGCTCCCGTTGAAGTAGCAAGCAGCGCAAACTTCATCCAGCTAGGTGTGCTGGACTTTAAATTGAGACAATAATAGAGAATGGAAGTGAAATCTTTAATTATGCGCACTTTAGCTAAGCTCTTTTGCACTTTTTCATGAAGATCAAAGCTATTAATATTTTTCCTTTTGAGTATCCGAAAATTTTTCCAAATGTTAGCAGCTCCATAGATGAAGCCAGCAGTGAAAAGATGCTTGGGTGCAATATTCATCTGCAAGAGTTTTGATCCTGTAGAAAATGGAAATCCAAGAGTAAGAGCACTTAAATCAGGCTTACATCTACTGAAAATTGTTTGTATGTCTGCGCAAGCAAGAAATGCAAGGGGCAGATGCTGAAATAACAAGTCAAGCGAGTTCGCCCGTTTTATTTTACCAGCTACATCTAATAACTCAGAAACGCCCCAGGCTCCATCAAGATGTTCTTTGAGGGTTGTAGATGTGATAGCAATCAGCTTAAAGGAATGGAGGGCCTGAATTTTCTTATAAGTCCCTAACAATGTAATCAATTCTACAGTCGTTGAGAATAGTTTAAATAGGATGAAACGGCTCCACGGAGCTGGTTCAGGCTTAAGAGTCATCAAATCGGGAGATCTCTTTTTGGATGTAAGAGGTACTGAAGGAAGTTGGTCCAAATGAATGTTTCGTTGTTGGTTAGCAGAAAGATTGTCCAAATTAGTCGGCTGAAAATTGTAATCTGCATTAACACTATCAGTTCCTTCAAATCCTGTCATACAATCCATAAAAGCACTCCTATTCTTATAGTTTTTCTAAAAAATCATAGCTATTATAGCAAAGCACCCAAAAAATCAAAACAAAAATGTTTATTTTTATGTACAATCTTTTTTTAAGATCCATAAAATAGGAAATCTCTGCATAATCCTCCTCTATATACTAAAGAGGCTTACCTTAAAGTGATGACTTATGATGAGTTAATAGCTGCGCTTTTTTCTAAAAGGTCTCAGTTTTCCCATTCCAACCTAGAAGATGTGAAGGCAGTAGCAAGAGCTCTTGGCAACCCCGAAAAATCTTTCCCTTGCGTCCATATTGCAGGAACAAATGGCAAGGGATCTGTTGCCTTGAAAATAGCAGGAGCGCTTGAACTATCTGGTTTTAAAGTAGGGCTATTTACCTCGCCCCATCTTTTTTCTTATAGAGAAAGGATTCAGGTAAATAGAGTGATGATCTCAGAAGAAGAGGTCACATCGTACCTTTCCAGTTTAATTCCTTTTATTGAAAAGATCTATCCCGCTGCCTCGTTTTTTGAGATCTCAACTTTCCTTGCATTTAACTATTTTAAAGAGCAAAAAATTGACATTGCAGTGGTTGAAGCAGGTATCGGCGGCAGGCTAGATACGACAAACATCGTAACGCCGCTTATTTCTGTGATCACCTCGATTGGCAATGATCACAGAGAAGTTTTAGGACCTACAATGGAGCAGATAGCGTTGCATAAAGCAGGCATTATCAAACCTTCTGTGCCTGTTGTCGTAGGTCCTTTTGCTCAGTTTCCGGTGATTGATCAAGTTGCACAAGCAAATAATAGCTGCCTCTATACAGTGAAAAAAGCGCCCGGGTTTTACGATTGGGAAAATCAAAATATTGCAAGAAAAACACTTGAAGTTCTCTCAAGGGTAATCCCCTTAAATGATGAGGCTATTGAAAAAGGTCTTCTGCTCCGCCCTTTATGTAGGTTTGAGAAAATTGGCGGCGTGATTTTTGATGTTGCTCATAACCCTGATGGCTTTACTAAGCTCATCGAAGCGCTGGGAACCTTTTTCCCTGGTAGGAGATGCTCCTTTATCTTGGGTATGTCCAAAGAGAAAGACATTGAAACTTCTCTTACTATTTTATCTAAAAAAGCCTCTCACTTTTACCTCGTAGAGACAAAGAGCAAGAGGTCAGCCTCCCCAGAGAAAATGGGAGAGATGTTATTAAGCAAGGGCATTTCCACTTTTACAACCTGCTCTGCGTGGCAAGCGATGGAATCAGCGCTTTCTCAAGAAGATCTTGTTGTTGTGTGCGGCTCCTTCTACCTCATGCAAGAAGCTAGATCTTTCCTCTTTGGGAAGGTAAGCGCATAGAAGCTTTTGTTGCTCTTTACTCAAACGATTAAATTCAAAGGCAGCTCTCTTCTCATCATTTTGAATGAGTGCATCTCCGATCATCTCAAGTGCAGATTCAACTTCTTCTCTTTCTTCTATGGATAGACTAGCTGTTTTTGTGCTGCGGGCGTCCATTGCCTCTTCCAATTGCTCTTCTGCAAAAGTAATCACACGTCTTTCTTGCAGACTAGGCCGGTAGTGGTCCCAGAGCGATGCGATATGATGTTTTAATGAATGGACCGTCTGAGAAAGCGCTTTGATATTTCTACTTTTTAACATCCCTTGCAAAAGGAGTGCTTCATTTTGAATCGTATTAAGTTCATAGGAAATCAACGCATCATCGATTTTTCCGTATAAGCAGATGATCTGATCTTTGAGGTTTTTAGCAAAAACATCTGCATTCTCAATTGCCTCTATGTTATCTTTGACGTGATCGAGCTTTTCTACAAGCGCGTCATGCTCACTCCAGTTAAGGGGACAAGAGGCTTGAAGCTGTATTGCATTGACTTGGGCTAAACACTGGGCTAGAGAGACCATAACAACCTCCGAAATTGTTAATTTTCTTAACCCTAATTTTACCAAATCTTAATATATGAAAACACATAAACAAAAATTTAATTTACGCGATCTTCCAGGTTAGCAGCTTACGCATAAATTAAAATAATTACTTAACGACGCTCTATCCAGACAAGACAGGGGGAGGTCTCTTTCCATTCATGGATAGACACCTTCCATTCTTCTCTATTGAGGCTTTGAAGGAAGGCAAAGATGGCATTTTTTTCTATAAGTCCTTCAGAATGACCAGGATAGCACGTAATGCTAATGGCTTCCCCCCAAATTAAGGCTGCCTCTAGACTTTGAAGGGTTGTGGTAGATAAAGTAGTGATGGATTTATCCCCAAAGGGCAAATACCCCAGATTATAGACAATGAGCTTCACAGGGCTGCTCACAGGAAAGGAAACATGGGATTGTAGGAAAAAAGAGACGTTATCGAGTGAGGCTATTTTTCTAGCATTTTTAAGCGCATCTTCTTGAATATCAAGGGCAAGCACCCTTCCTTGAGGAACTAGAGAAGCAAGTCTGAGCGTATCCTTGCCATTGCCGCAGGTAGCATCAATCACTGTGTCAGTAGGCTTTAGCCAACCTTTCCAGTATTCAAATGCTAGGTCTAAGTGGGGTTTATGTAGGTTAGTCAAGGTGGTTTAAATAGTGTTTTTAATGCTATAATATACCTTACTTAATTTATTCAAAAACAGAAAGGATCTTTATGGTGCTTAATCTGAATCCAATACAGCAAATGGCAGCTAACGTAGGAATATGTTTCCCGACAAAATTGCCAGAAGTTTCGACAGCGCCAGATCCACAAGCTATGGCAGTGTGGGTAAAGCATCATGATCAGACCCCTTTGATGCAGACCATTGCTAAAAAAATCGTTCAGCACATTAACCATGTTTCTACTGAATGCTTTTTAGAAAAACTCCAAGAAACGATTGCAGATTTCCATGCATCTTGTAATCGATCTTATGTACTTTGTGTTTGTCATGATTCTGCAAGGGTAAGCTGCAAAAGCGATCAGTGGGTCGCAGGCCTGGCATTAGAGCGCTGCAATTTACGCTTTCCTAACGCTATTGTCAAAAGCCAAGATCTAGACGCCTGCCTTCGTGCTCATCCTGAAATTCACGATATTCTCATACTGGATGATGCTGCTTATAGCGGAGCGCATCTTACAGATGGGCTTGCATGGATGAAGACGGGCGGCTGCCATATTTACATTGGCATTCCTTTTATGACAAACAAAGCCAAAAAGAGAGTAGAAGAGAAATGCGCCCCAGACCTGGCAATAACAGTTCTTAAGCACTCTCACCTACCTGTTTTAGAAGAGATGTTAACACAAGATGAAAAGTATCACTTTGTTGTTGATATGGATATGTCCCGTGAAATGACAAGAACGCTCACATATTTTGACCATAAATTTCCTGACAGCTGGTCGACTCTCCAGAATATTGCAACAGGGAATCATTTACTGCGTTTTCACGAGTCTTATTATATGGAAAGAAGGGGATGTGTTATGGAGAGATCAGAGCAAGATGCGTTATATGCGCAGCTTTTTCAAAGTAGCGCTCCTATCGTAGGTGAAATTCACCCTCCTTATTACCCTGCAGAAAGATCACCCATCAAAAAAATGGCAGAGAATTTTTCAGAGGACACACCATTGGTTAAAGAGTTACGATCAAAGCTAAAAAGTAATGTAGAGCAGAAATTTTCAAGGCAAGAAATACAGCAGCGTATAGGCATCCGTTCTTTTTCTTTTTTTCAACCATTACCTACTGCAGAAAAAACAGCCTTAGGGGGCCTGCTTGCATCTGTGGCAGTTGGTTTTGCAATCGACTGGGCGCGTAAGTATACTGCCTCGGAGGATAGGGAAGTTGTGAGTCCAGCTTACTATTTACCACTATTGGCAGTTGGTAAATACGTGTTTGATAAGTTTAGGCAAGATGCTGCTGTTGAAGGATTTTATAGAGAAAGTAGAGGTGCTTCCGGCATAGCTCATCGTTATATTTGTGATAACAGCAAAAATGTTCAAAAATTAGGCGGGAAAGACGCTTTACACAATGCTTGCGCATTAAGAATATTTTCTGAATAGTATTTCCTAGATGGATAGAGTGGGAGTAACAACTTTAGGTGTTCTAGCAAGAGGAAGCTCTTACATTTTGCCTTTTGTCGCTCTAGAGGCTACTTGCAGAGCTCCTATAGCCTATAGAAAGCAAGAAAAGTTTATTCAACATATTGCGCTTGCTGCTTTAGCAGGTGGTTGTTTAGTCATCAGATTTCAACCTTTGTCTGCTGGTGCTCTTGTGGCTCTAGGCATATACGCTTACTGGAAAAAAGAGACCACCCCTTATATCTCACTTAAAATCTTAAACAATACAGCCTTTGGCTTAAAACGCTGGGCTGTGACTATTGTTTTCAGCAGTATTAGTACAATCATCGAAAGCATCAAAGCTATTGTGAAAGCTGTGCTTAAACACATGGTGTGGGGAAGTGTGAAAGTCTTTGCCAAAGACATTTGCTGGGGCAACTTCCAAATCATTTGGAAAGACGCTATCTTTCCAGGACTCCAGTCCAAATACCAGGTTCCCATTGGAGGAGCTCTTGCGATCTCTAGCTTTATCGTTGCCTTCCGCGCGCTTCCCTGGATGTTTTCTGCTACTGTATATATGGGGGCCAGTCTGTGCGGAAAAGGGGTGTCTTTAGTTACGTATCACTCGTTTCAGAAAAAATGAGTCGAATGAGTCGCAAAATGCAGTTGATTCGACTCATTCGACTCACTTATGACTTACTGAGTCGTATTTGTAGTAGGGTAGGTTGCTATTAGCACTTGCTTAAGGGCTGTTTCCTAGGAGAACGTCTTTTTCTAACGCTTGGGGCTGCTTTAAACTTAGAAGCGGTATAAGTAATATGGCCACTTTTTATAGTAAGTTCAATACAATCCCGATCAAACTCAAGAATTTGGTGGTCATTTGCAGATTTTACATCATCAAAAATAACGCAGAGTAAATCTCCTTTTTCGGAGAAAAACCCAACACCATTGCCTTTCTTAGCTTCCAATGCGTCTCCTTTAGGCGATGAACTCCAAGAAATGGTCAATGGGCCGGAACCATCAATGGGATGAAAGAATACTTTTTCTTTTTTCATGGCTCAATCTCTTTTAGGTTTTTATGGCTATTTCGGATGGTCTTTCCAGTACTATACATGGATGAAAAATAATTTCCAGTGCTAGCTTTTTTTATGATTACAACCAAGTATCTCCGATTGTCAAGTCTATAAAAAAGATGATATTGGTGGAGTTTTTTTTGCTCGAAGATTTTAGTGGGGTCTTTTAAAATTCTTTCGATTAATTCTAGAAGAATGTCTGCTGGGAGCATGGGGAAGTGTTCTTCCATCGCATGATGAAGCTCAGGTTCATTGGGTGGAGGTAAAGAAAATTGATTGAAGGATCAAGAATTTCAGTGCTTTCCAATGGCGTAAGCTTCTTCATAATGAAAATTTAATAATTGCAGCAAACGAGCAAGTAGCATATGATTTACTGCTATCTTCGATGGGGTATTAGCTCAGTTGGTTAGAGCGCCACGTTGACATCGTGGAGGTCAGCTGTTCGAGTCAGCTATGCCCCATTTTATCAGGAAAACAATGTCGAAAAGTCTGGATTCTCTCCGAGGTGGTTGCGTAGAATTGATGGCAGCTGCCGTTCTGGAACTATTCCCACAAGCCTATCTAAAAGGCGGAACCCCTACTACCTGGGGCTTTTACTATGATTTTTTAGTGTCGCAACCCTCTATTAAAGAATCTCTTGTCTTGATTGAAGAAAATATGCGTCAAAAGACTAAGCAGGGAAGTAACTTCCGTGTTATGGAAATGATGCCTCGCAATGCTTCGGAATATTTTCGTTCTTTAGATAGAGAGGATCTTCAAGATAGAGTCTCCTTAATAGAAGATCCTTTAGTGAGCCTAGTAGAGGTAGGAGATTTTATTGACATATGCGCATTTGATCTTCCTAAAAAAACCTCAGATATAACCCATTTTAAACTGCTTGAGATGATACCCATTTCGGGGGGATTTCGCATTGTAGGAACAGCTTTTTTTGAAAAGCCCGAATTAAAGGAATTTGTCAAAGGGTGGGATGATATTGGTGAGCGCCATTATATCAAGTGGATAGAGGAGCTTGATCTTTTAAAAGAAATAGACAGTGGCTGGATTTGGCTCCCAAGGGGAGAGAAGCTCAAAGAAATATTAGTTGGTTTTTGGAAAGAGGAGCTTGCAAAACAAAATTTTCAGTTTATAGCAACGCCGACCTTAAGCTTGGAAGAGATGTTTGCAGCTCATGTATATCTAGCTAAAGAAAGAAAAATCTGTACAGCTGAAATAGCTTACTTACCTTTATACGAAAATGGGCACGAAAATGAGGGGATGGAGGGGCTATTAGACCTGCCATATAGCTTTATTGACCAGGCCTATACCCCCTTCAAAAAAGAAGAACTTTTAAGTGAACTAATTTCTTCCTTGCAATTCATCGTAAAAATCCTTAAAATGCTTTCCTTTGATTATGAAGTAGTTTTGCACTCAAAAAATGCAGAACTTCTTCGTGAAGCCCTAGAAAAGTGTCACATAAGCGTGAGAGAAGAAAAGGGGCCTGATTCTGCCATAGAGTTCTATTTGATAGACATCTTGGGCAGACGGTGGAAAGGACCCTCTTTGACTGTGCATTTTAATCAGCAGGTCATCGTGCAGTCTGTTTTTTCTTCTTTAGAGCGATTTGTGGCGATACTTCTTGAGACATGTAAGGGAAAGCTGCCTTTGTGGATGGCACCAGAGCAAGTCAGGGTCATAGGTTTTAAGAAAAAGCAGATAGAGCACGTTGTATCTGCCTTGAAGCAAGAGGGAATACGCGTAGGAATTGACCTTAGCGACGAGAATTTAAGCAAAAGAATGCATCATGCATTGCGCGAAAGGGTTCCTTATAGTATTGTTTTAGGGGATCGAGAAGTAGAGCTAGGAACTCTCTCGGTAAGGCCTGATGGTGCAAGTGCACCTGAGCCGATGAAAATAGAAACATTGATTGATAGGTTGAAAAAAGAACTTGAGAGTCAATAGAGAAATTAGAGCCGCACAAGTGCGGGTGATTGATAAAGATGGCGGACAGTTAGGAGTGTTAACTCTTGCTGAGGCGCTAGCGCAAGCTGAGTTAGTAGGCTTAGATCTCGTTGAGATCTCAGCATCGGCTGTGCCTCCTGTTTGTAAAATTGTCGATTTCGGGAAGTTCCGTTATCAGCAGACAAAGAAAGATAAAGAGAATAAAAAGGCCCAGCACCAAGTTAAGGTGAAAGAGGTTAAGGTAAAGCCTAATACGGATGAGCATGATGTAGCAACAAAGCTAAGACATGCCAGGGACTTTATTTTAAAGGGTAACAAAGTTAGAATTACGTGTACGTTCCGGGGTAGAGAGATGATGCACACTGAGTTCGGAGAGAAAGTTGTTCGTCGCATGTGTGAAGACCTCTCTGATATTGCAACACCTGAGGCGCCGCTAAAAATGTTAGGAAGAAGTTTATCGGTTGTTTTAGCTCCAGGAGCTAAAAAGAAACCAGAACTACAAAAAAATCATAGTATGCAAGGATCTTGATATGCCAAAAATGAAACCGCGCAAATCGATGCTGGCGAGATTTAAAGTCACAGGAACGGGGAAGCTAAAGCGTGCCCGTCCAGGACGTCGCCACAAATTGACCAAGAAATCTTCGAATCGTAAACGCAAGTTAAAGAAGACCGCTCTTGTCGATAAAGGGCAAACTAAAATGTACGCACGTCTTATGGGAGTATAAGTATGGTAAGAGCAACAAATGCTGTTTATAGCAATCGTAAACGTAAACGTTTACTCAAACAAGCCAAAGGCTTCGTTGGAGATCGTAAGAATCACAAAAGACTTACATCGAATTGCGTTTTGCAAGCGATGGCGTTTAACTACGTCAGCCGTAAACAACGCAAACGCGACTTTAGAAGTCTGTGGATTGCCCGTCTATCTGTAGGCGCTAAGATCAACGGTATCTCTTATAGCAAGTTCATCGCAGGTCTTAAAAAAGTAGGATGCATGCTTAATCGCAAAGTTCTCTCTGAGATGGCGATACATGATCCGGTAGGCTTTTCTGCTGTTGCAGCGCAAGCTAAGCAAGCACTAGCTTAACAAAAGAGGCTTCCCTTTTTTAGGGAAGCCTCATAATTTTGGCGTTATGGAAGAGCGACTTTCTCATCTTCGTGAGCAGTTCAAGTCAGATCTAGGCAATGTTAAAGATCTCAAAGATGTTGAACAACTCAAAGTGCAATACCTAGGGAAAAAAGGTCCCATCCAGGATCTTATGCAGTCCCTTCGTGAGTGCACCTCGGAAGAACGCCCCCATCTCGGCAAGAAAATCAATTCCCTCAAAGAAGAACTCTCCCACCTCTGTGAAGAAGCCATCACCGGTTTTCGCAGCCTTGAACTCAAGGAGCGCATTGCTAGAGAAAAAATCGACATCACCCTTCCTGGCAGATTTCGTTTCCTAGGGCGCAAACACCCCATCACTCTCATGCTCGATGAAGTAAATGACATCCTAAGATCGATGGGATTTACCGTTCAATACGGCCCTGATATCGATTCTGACTACTACAATTATGAAGGCTTAAACTTCCCCGCTGATCATCCCGCTAGAGAGATGCAAGACACTTTCTATATCACACCCACGATGCTCCTTCGCTCACACACTTCCAACACCCAATTACGTGTCATGGAGACGCACACTCCACCTATCCGCGTCATTGCACCTGGCACTGTGTTTCGTAATGAAGATGTTAGCACTAGATCCCATGTATTCTTCCACCAGGTAGAAGGTCTCTATATTGACAAAGGCGTTTCTTTTGCCGACCTATTTGCTACACTCGAAGAATTTTGGAATAGACTCTTTAAAAGAAAAGTCGCAACCCGTTTTAGACCCAGCTTTTTTCCTTTCGTTGAACCAGGCCTTGAGATCGACATCCGCTGCACTGCCTGCGAAGGCAAAGGCTGCAGACTCTGCAAAGAGTCAGGCTGGCTAGAAGTTGCAGGAGCCGGTATGGTTCATCCTGAAGTTTTAAAAAATGGGGGCATTGATCCTGAAGTTTATAGCGGCTATGCCTGGGGTATTGGCATAGAGCGTCTGACTATGCTGCGCTATGGAATTTCAGACATCCGCCTCTTTGCAGAAAACGACATGCGCTTTTTACGCCAGTTTTGATTTAAGAAGAGTTACAACTACTTCTTGATTTTTTCCAGCATCCTTTGTATCATCTTTCTCCACGGAAGAGTGGCAGAGTGGCCTATCGCGGCTGTCTTGAAAACAGCAGTCGGGAAACCGACCGTGGGTTCGAATCCTACCTCTTCCGTATTTTTTCTGATACGATCATAATAATTTAATTCATTAAGTCTTTTAAATAATTCTTATTTCTGATACAAATTTGACTTTGTTCACTAAAAGGTGTACAGTAATGAAAAAGCGTGACTTGGAAAGGGAGCTCAGTCGTTTGGGCTGGCGGTTGAAGAGGGAGGGTGGTAATCATGAAATTTGGACCAACGGTGAAGATACTGAACCTGTTCCCAGGCACAGAGAAATAAAAGAGAATTTAGCAAGAAAAATAATACAGATGGCTAAAAATAATCCCCCAAAAAAGAAGTGATTAGGAGAGAAATATAATGGAACTAGAAGGTAAAGTTTGGAAAGATTTGGATAGTTCAGGGTGGCTCGTAGAGATTTCTTTTTTGGATGTCATGACTCAGGGGCGAACTAGAAAAGAAGCTTTGGAAATGATCAAAGATGCGGTAGTGGAGCTTTTGAAAGATTCTTATGGAGATGTGCTCGATAAAAAATTTCAACTTACTGTCAATCTTTATGATGATGGCGTGATTGGTATGGGAGCCTCTGATGAGAAACTGCTGTTTGCTCTTGGGTTAAAAAGACAACGTTTGCGAAGCGGGTCAACTATTCGAGATGTATCTAAAAGATTAAAATCGAAATCTCCTAATGCTTACGCAAGGTATGAAAGAGCTCAAGCTAGGCCTAGCATTGAAAAGTATGCAGAACTTTTGCATGCTGCCAATCCAGCAAGAAGGCCTTTACTGATGAGTTAGCCTTAGAAAAAAATAGCTGAAACACCTGAGAAATCATTTAGATGTTTTTTAGATGGATAGAATTTAAGAACCTCGATTATCTACGAGTTGGTCTCTTCTTCGTCCGTATTTTCTTTTCGAGTAGCCAACTATCCGGAATTTCCGGAGAGTTGTTTCTTCTAAAAACGCAGCAAATCTTCTAAAGTAACAACATTTTGAATGAGTTCTTCAGACCAGATATTGGGCTTAAGGCCTATAGTGGTTATCAAGGCAAATGAGTTTTGCTTTTTCGAAGGCATGTGTTGATCGAAGACATTCATTTTATTCTGAAGGTTTTTGGCAGTAGCTTTGTCTAAGACAAACTGTTTTTCTGTATACTTGATTTCACAGAGAGTAACGATGCCGTCTTCTCGATCAAATAGTAAATCGATTTGAGCGCCGGAGTCTTGTTTCCCTTGAGGAAGAGCCCTCCAGCTGCCTATTTCGCAGGCAATTGCTTGCAGGTCTAGGGCTTTACGGATCTGGTCTACATGTTTAAAACAAATGTTTTCAAAGGCATAACCTGACCAGGTGGTAGCAGCGGGCGTGCGCCCTTTTGTTTGCCAGTATTCCTTACCAGCAGCTACGCCTTTTTGTTTAAAAGGTTCTATCCAGCGCAAGTAGAAGTAGCAATATTCATCGATAACACGGTAGTACTGATCTTTTGCCTTATTGCCGTAGGGGATAAAGCTCTGAATAAATCCTGCAGATTCAAGCTCTTTGAGTCTTTTATTTAAAGTTCCACCCGATGAGATTTTCGTAGCTTTAATGAGCGCTTCTCTTGAAAGGCCATACTGGCATTTTGCAATTGCCTTGATGATCGATAGGCTACTTTCAGCATTAGAAAATAAAGAGCGGAAAAGCCTGTCAAATTCATCGTAGAGCAAACCATCTGTTTGGAAGCAGACTTTATTGACAATTTGAAGAGCCGATTTCCCTTTTTCAACTTGTTTTAGATAGTGAGGAATTCCTCCGAACACCATATAAAGATCTAAGACTTGTTTGGGGTTAAGGCGGATTTTGCGGTAAGCTAAGAATTGTTGCACACCTTTTAAATTGTAAGGCTTGAGTAATATCGCTTTGGTGAGTCGATTGTGGAGGCCTCCTTTAGCATTGATGAGATTATCTAGCATCCAAGAGGCTGCTGATCCACAAACAACAAAAATAAGCTTAGGATGGCGATTCCAAAAACTATTCCACTGATAGTCTAAAGCTTGAAGCATGCCAGATTTTTGGGTTGCAAGCCAAGGAAGCTCATCGAAAAAAATGACGATATTTTTTGATTTAGGTGTTGTTTCAATGACTTTTGTCAATAGTTCAAGGGCCTCTTTCCAAGTAGAAGGAACCTGAAGAGGTTTACCGTTAGAAAACGCTTTGGAGAAAGCCTGAGCAAAATTCTCTAGTTGTTGTTTTAAAGTTCCATCTTTTTGCCCTGTGAGCTCAAAATATATGCATCGTTTTCTTGAAAAGTACTCTCTTATCAAATAGGTTTTTCCTACTCTACGACGGCCATATATAGCAAGAAATTCAGCTTCAGAGGATTTCCATAGGTCATCTAGAATTTTTATTTCTGTTTCTCTACCGAAAATTTTTTCTTTGTCCACAAAACCCCCACATTTGGCTGAGTATATTGTTACTATACCCAGCCAAATCTTTTATGTCTAGATAGATTTGGCTGAGTATAGGGCTGCTTTATCCAGTCAAATTTATCTAGATTGAAAACAGGGTATTCTCTTATGAAAAACGCTTCATAAATGTTCAGTTATTAAGGCATCCTAGAAGGTGCTGTTTTTAGAAAAACATCGTCAGTAATAGATTAATCATTCGTAAAAAAACAGAAGTATATGAGTGCTTTTTTTGTTGGAGTAAAATTACATTATATATCAAAAACGGTTAGAGTTTGTATATGGAGATGGTGTCTTATATCCAGCCAAAT
The DNA here is from genome assembly GCA_947474635.1 of Parachlamydiales bacterium. GTDB lineage: Bacteria > Chlamydiota > Chlamydiia > Chlamydiales > Rhabdochlamydiaceae > CANJJB01. Next base: position 20,740 of record CANJJB010000011.1, read on the forward strand.
CTCTTTATTTAAGATAGATTTGGCTGAGTATAGAGTTTGTATACCAAGCCAAATCTTTTTGAGCAGAAACTCGTAGACATTGCATTCTCATATGTTTTATTTTTGTGCCATTACCTTGTTGCTAAAGAAAAAGGCTCTATCAAAAACAATAAATAGGATCACTATAACTCCTAGAAGCGCTGTTGTAATACATTTCGTAAAAGGTTCTGTTTCCCACAGCATCATAGAGAGGTTGCTCGTCGAATGAAAAAGGATGGCAACAGGAATACTACGACCACTTTTGTAATAAACCCAATTCATCAAAAATCCAAAAGCGAAAACACTTACAAAAAAGTTAATAACGTAAATAATTCCTAGATTAAAAAGTTCATTCTGATAAGACCCCTTAATGAAAAATAAAGGAAGATGCCACACTGCCCAAAGAAGTCCAAATATTATTGATGTTATAAATAAGTTAAAATAGACTCTGAGGCTATCTACTCCATATCCTCGCCACCCCGTTTCTTCGATAAGTGGCGCCAATAATAGGGGGATAAGCATGCCAAGAATTGCAGACCCTTTTAAAAAACTGAGTTCTTTGGTAAGGGAGAACTGATCGGTACTGAAACCAAACAACAATGATATTTCTGTAGACAAAAGAACAACGAAGGGCATTAGGAATAAGACCATAGTGAGATAGAAAGGGCTAATTTTGAAGAGCAAGAGTCTTTTCCAAAAGTCTGCTACGAGTATCTTATTATGAGAAGTAAAGATCATGATAAGTGCAATAATACACGGCATACACATACAAATCATGGTGAGAGGAAGCTGAAATTGTGCCGAGTCTTTCGGGCTGATCAAATGAGCAATAGCTGGAATAAAAGCCATTAAAATTGTGATAAGATAGAACCGGAACGGATGGTAAACATAGGTAGGGGGCATAGCAAATCTCCTTTGTGTAAAAAATTTTCCAGTAACAATGACCCGGCTATCATCAGGAATAAAAGCCTGCCCTGTTGTTTTAGCTTCTTTTAAGGTTGTGTCTTTTACTGCTTGCTTAGCTGCTCATAGAGTTTTCCAATTGTGTACGCATGAACATTGCCTAGGCTGCTGGAACAGAGATTATAGCTATGAGAATCAATTTTTATCAATAACCCACTTTCCTATCTTAGCTCACGGTTATGTAAAAAATATCCGCACAGATGGCAAGTTAAGTCGGGAGGAAACTATTTCCAAAGCCGATTTCTGTTTCTATACTTAAGCCAAATCTTTTTGACTTGTCCATAATACTGTACCTTATTAAAAGAAGAGAAAGAGGTAGATATTATGCGTTTAGAGCTCATCCATCCTGTACTTGTTCATTTTCCAATAGCACTGCTTTCAATAGGCACTCTCTTGCGTCTGGCTGCTTTTTTCACGGCTAAAAAGCCTCGTCTTTCTTTTTTGCTGCCTGCTGCGACGCTTATTTTGTTTTTAGGGGTGATCTCAGCATGGATTGCTATTATTTTTGGTGAAATAGCAAAAGATATCGTAGAGTCTACGATCAAGAATATGTCTATATTAAGAGAGCATGATGAACATGCACACTTAACAGCCTACGGATTTACACTAGCGCTCGTGATTGACTGGGGCAGAAGATTTCTGATGAATAAGCGAAAACATAAGGGCTGGATGGTGAATCGAGGGCTTGCCTTTTTTATCTGGTTTTTTTACTTTTTTGGGTTTGTAAATCTCCTCGTTGCTGGATTTTTTGGAGGAGAGCTTGTGTATGAAGAAGGTGCAGCCATTCATAGAAATTATGACAAGTGAAGTCCAGCTGCGCTGGATACATGATCTGCAAAATTGCTTGCGCTCTCCTTGGATGGATAGCTTTTTCAAAGCTTGGAACCTTGTAGATAGTCTCTATTTTTCTACTCTTGTGATTGCACTTGTCTGGTATCTTTGGGATAGGCGTATAGGGATTTGGTTATTCTATCTTTTAATTATAAGCTTCGCATTGAACAAATTCCTCAAGGTACTGTTTCATGGGCCAAGGCCTTGCCAGATCGATCCTCTTGTAGGTATTATCTATAGCAGCTCTCCGGGATTTCCAAGCGGGGCTGCGCAGTCAGCTGCGATTTATTTTGGCATTGTATTCTTCGAGTGCCGCCGCCTTCTTTATCGATCTCTAGCTGCTATTTTTGCTGCTTTACTCTGCTTTTCTAGGGTGTATCTGGGTTTGCACTATTTCACTGACATTTTAGGAGGGCTGGTTGTAGGGGCTTTGCTAATCGTCGTTTATAAGAAGCTCTTTCCTCTTTTAGAAAAGCAGTGGAAGCTTATAGCTTTTTTATTTCCGTTTTCTCTTCTTCTTTTACTCGGAACATCTATTTCTACGACTGAAATTTATTATGTTTTTTTTGCTTTGCTCGGTGTGGCCTTTGGTCTTATCACTCAAGAGAAGATAGGTGTGCAGAAAATATCCTCTCTTAACATACGCATCATGCAGCTTGCGAGTGTCATCTTGGGATTGTCTATTTTATTTGTTATAGAGCAAGCTTGCCCAAAACTTGTTTTTTTGTGGAGTTTTGGAGAAGGATATTGGCTTAGTTTCTTAGGCGGGTGGCTAGTGCACAAGGGAAAGCAGCTGCTGTGAGGTAGGTGTTATCCTACTCCTCTTCTGAGGTGTGCGGAGTGATCCTAATCTTATCGATAGATCTGTCATCAGAGCTTAAGATTTCTAGATCAAAGTCGTCGTGGTGGATGCGCCAGCCTTTGGAGGGAATTGCTCCTGCTTTGTGAAAGATGTAGCCGCTGAGGGTGTCGTATTCGATGCTGTGGGGTATTTTGATGCCGAGTTCTTTTTCAATGTCTAGGATGTTCATGCGGGCATCGACGATCCAACCGCCAGAGGGCAGTTCATTATAGAGTATTTCTTGCTCATCATCGTATTCATCTGAGATTTCACCAACGAGTTCTTCTAAGATATCTTCAATGGTGACAAGGCCTTCTGTTCCCCCGTATTCATTGACGACGATCGCTAGGTGGATTTGCTTGCTGCGGAACTCTTGGAGGAGAGAGGAGATTTTTTTTGTTTCAGGCGTGTAGAGAACGGGCTTGATGAGGCTTTTTACCATTTGGGAAGAACGTGCGGGGTGTTTGGTTGCAAAAGCTAGCACATCTTTATAGAGGAGTACTCCGATGATGTGATCGACATTGTCTTGATAGACAGGTATGCGGCTATATTCTTCTTCGAGGAAAATTTGAGCAGCTTCTTGGATCGTGGTGTCATCTGCAAGGCTAAAGACATCGATACGGGGGACCATGATCTCTCTTACCATGCGCTCTTTGAAGGAGGCAACAGAGAGAATGAGTTTGCGCTCGAGGGGATCTAGCTGGGGGGAGAGATCTGATTCATAGAGGACTTCTAAAATTTTATTCCGAAAAGATAGAGCAGAATCTTGCTTGTGGCTGTCACGTGGAAAAAAAACATGCAGCATTTTGAGAAGAAGCGCTGTTAGCGGGGCAAAAATGGTCAGCAGTATTGAGGATAGAGGTGCAAAGAGTTTAAAAGAGAATAGGGGAAAAGCTGTTGCTAAAAACTTCATGATCATGTCGGTTGTAAGAGAGATCAAGACGATGGTAGCGCCCAATATGAGAACCCAGAAGGTGTCAAAGGCAAGCGCTTTTGTTTCTAATACTTGCCATGAGTGGGAAAAGGGCTGTTGGGTAAGAAGAATAAAGATAGCAAGAATACCATAGGCAAGATGAAGCACGTGCTTTGCAAAGCTGAGTGTAAAAAATAGTGCTTCCCAGCGTCTTTTCCCGAAAAGGGTTTTTAAGATATGTTGAAAGAAAAATAGGTTGGGATGCTTTTTAAACTCTTCTTTGGAACTCAGCCTACCCATCTGTAAAAGGGCTGTTGTCATGCCCGTCATGACGGCTGAGCCAAAAAGAAAAATCAAAGCTAAGAAGAAGGTTCCAGAATACATCGGTGTTTAATGGCCAATTTTAAGAGGCGCAATTGCTCTTTGTGCATGACTTTGCGCTTACTTTCTTGCATGTCATCATATCCTAGAAGATGCAGTATTGCATGTATGATGTAAAGAGATGTTTCTATATGGGGTTTAGAGGGGCTGTATTCTTGGGCGACCTTAGGGCAGATAAAAATCTCTCCTAAGAACTCTTTGTCGATGGGGAAGGTTATGCAATCTGTAGGGGAGGGATCGTTAAAGAAATCATTATGTAGTGAGGAGATTTTTCTTTTGCCAACTAAATAGACAGAGACCTCTTCGCAGGTAGCCTTTTTTGTACTTAGTACAAATGTGACTAGTTTCCTAACAGAAGAGATCTTGATAGGCAAATTGGATTGCCTGTTAAAAACAGATATTTTCAGATAGAGGTAGGTGTTTTAGGTAAGTTGGTTACGAGCTTGTTTTCGCCATCTTTCCATTTTCCTAATTGACGGAGAACATCAATTCTCTCAAAACGCTTTAAAACGTTTCTCTTTTTAGCGGTTTTACTCGATTTGCCGTAGCTAGCATGTCTTGTCATAGTCAGCCTTAAAATTATTTATTTTATCTTGGAAATGAAGGTTGTTTGAGCTATCTGCGTATCTTCTAAAGCAGAGGAATGCGTCTTATATCCTAGAGGTAAATTGTCCTGTTTAGGACCTGATTTAGGGGACGGTGCCCTGCGTCTGTGGGGGCAACGGGCTCTGCGCTCGGCTTGTTTACTAATGCGTACCATAGTCTAACTCCTACATTTGAAAGAACAATATACTCGGAAAAGAGTAAATTTTACAATAGGTTTTTTTGTACAAATTTTATTTAATCAGTTTCAACGGTGATGGGATAGCCAGCGTTGCGGTACATTTGGTAGCGCTGTTTAGAGAGGCGGAGCTTCTCAGAAGATGTATAGTCTTCTAGCTCATAAATCTTTTTAAAAGAATTATTTTGCAAAAAAGCAAGGGGTTGGAGATTGAAAATAGCAGAGGCTTCTCCGTTGGGCTCTGTCTCAATGGTAAGAAAGGGGTTGGGATGGGGAAGGAAGCCCTCTTCCGGAAGCCTCCAGAGAAGCTCGTCTACAAACTCAAAGGCAATCTGGTCAGAGACAAGGATGATGAGTCTTTCTTTTCTTTGAACATGCGCTGTTGCTACTTTGCAGATTTTAAGAAGTTTGGCATCGTTTCCTTTGACGGGGAAAAATAGAACATTAGACATCTTCTTTTGTTTCCTTGGAAAGATCAGACACTCCACAGGATATAAGAAACTTGAAGGTTTCTTCTGTTGAGATGTCAAGAGTGTGTGTCATTTTGCGAGAGGTAAATAACATGTAGCCTGATATCGGATGGGGCGCTGTAGGAACAAAGACGACAACTTCTAGGTCTTTAATGGCCTTTTTTAATACGTCTGGCACGTCACCTGTGATAAACCCTAGTCCGTGCATATCAGCAGATGGAAAGGGCAGCAAAACGGTTTCTTTGAAGGTTTTCTGATCAGTTGAGAACATTGCTTTCGTGATGTCTTTTGTAAGGCGGTAAATCGTTCTAACAACGGGTATGCGGAGCATGAGTTTGTGGGTGAGTTGGATAAGAGAATTGAAGAAAAACCGTCTTCCTACAAAGCCCAGAAAGATCACGAAGGCAAGCGTTATAACAAAAGCAATGAGTCTGCTGGAGCAAGAGACAAGGAATTCATGGTGCAGAAGACTTAAGCCTTCTTTTTGTTCATACCACAGAACCCACTTTTCAACGATTTTGTAAAGAGGCGCTGTAAAAATATTGAGCAGGTAAGAAAAGATCCAAATGGTGAGCGCCATCGGAAGCAGGATCATAAAGCCTGTCGAGAGGTATTTTTTCATTTAGCCCCTTTCGCGTTATGTGCAGGAACGATCATCCCACACGATACGATGTACTTAATAGCATCTTCTGGCTTCATGTCGATATAAATCATGTCTTCTTGTTTATACATCAAAAGAAAGCCTGTTGTCGGATTCGGCGTTGTAGGGATTAAAACCGATATCAGCTTAGCGCCGACTTTCTGAGAGCAAGAAGCAGGGGAGTCACGCGAGATAAGCCCCAGCGCATAGATATTCTCTTTAGGAAAAGGCACCAGCACAACCTGCTGAAAGGAGTGTTCATCAGGAGAAAAAAGCGTTTTTATAATATCTTGCGTTGTCTTATAAATCGTTTTGATCACAGGAATTTTATGTAACAGACGGTCCCACAGGTTTAATGCTATCCGGATGAAGAACCATCTCGTTATGATCCCAATCAGAATTGTAAAGAGAAAGAGCAGAACCAAGATGCAAGCTTTACTGGTATATTTGAGGAGTTTATCGGGAGGAAGGTAAGATGTTCCATAATGATCCACATGGAAATACTTTAAAAGGGGCGTGATCATCCCAATGAAGGGCTCTGTCAGAAAATTCACGATAAACTGGAGCACCAAAATCGTGATAACAACAGGGAGCAAAATCGCAAGCCCCGTCATGAAATAGTTTTTCAGGTTTTTTATTAGTGACATGTGCTCATAATTATCTGAATGGGTATTCTGAATCAACAAAAAAACAACTAATCAGGACCGAGGTTTCTGATGAGACCCATGTGCTCTAGAACGATCGCTAATCCATCTTGGTTAAAATTGCCATCGCCATCGCGGTATTTCTTTCGAAACTGTTCTGCGTAGAACTGTTCTGCTCGCTTAGGCGTATTGCCTTCAAAAGCGAGTTGAATATTTTGTTCATCCATCGTTAGCAATGCTTGAGAAGATAGACCTGTTAGATTCTTGAGTTGTGGAATAACTTCAGTAACTAAGGGGATAATCTTGTCTCGGTTTGTTAAAATAGCGTTTAAGATCTCCGAGTCTAGGTTAGGACATTTCTTCTTTAGAACTGTTATCCGGTCTGTCTGAGCTACAGCCTGTAACACTTCAAAAGAAGGAATGTTTGGTCCACACCGCTCTTTTGATTCGATGAGAGCTTTTAGCTGCCCATTAAATTCTTCCTGGAACGTATCCTTATCTTTTTGCTCAAGCTCTTTTCCCTCGAAAAGCCGGTCCTCAATATATTCGATAAGACGTTCTTTGAGTGGTTCATTGTTTTTAAGATCACGCGCTAATTCTTCAAGAATCCTTGATACAGTTATTTCCCTAAAGAGCATTTCTAGGAGATCCATTGGATTGATCGTAGGTCCAAAGGGATCGTTAAAAACATCGGGTCCTCCAATATAGTCTTTAAGTAGTCTCTGATAGGTGTTGTTTGTGTGAACATTACGATCTTGATTTTTAGACTCAATAAACAATTTTATCTCTCCTCCTATCAACTTGGCACATATAGCCTCTGCAGATAAAGAGCTATCTGCAGAACATAGGCGTGTATGGAGTTGATCTAGGTGAGCCAAGAGTCCACCTCCACACACATCTGCAGCTAGAAGAAGTTGCAAGTATTCTTCGGCATCCTTGAGGGGATCTAAATGCTTTTGAATATCACTGAGATAATATTTAATCTGACCGTAAAACGATTTTAGCGCAGGCGTTCCCACTGGAGGGGTTCCTAAGTAGCCTTCATTTGTATCAATGCGCTTTGCTAGTGTTTTAAGAGCTGCATGCAAAGCTATTTTTTGCTCGGCCAATTTGCCTTTTGTATTACATGCTTGCAAAGACAGGGGCAGGTTATTAAGTTTGAGAGAATTAATAAAAGTTGAACAATCCTCCAACGTTGTTTTATAGTCCCCTTGTGCAGATGGCTCTGAGGTGGCTGTTTTTATCTCCTTATTAATCTGTGAAGGAACGGGAGTTAAAGACAATCGTTTACCATCAATTATGGAAGCACATTGCTTCTGAATCCCTAGAAAGTGGCATGCTTGAAGTTTAGGATCTGCTTGATATTCTTGATTGAGAAATCTAAAGCATTCATACCTTGTTTGTATAAGTTTTAAAAAGAACTCACGACTTTTGAGCTCATTTGGTAGATATCGTATTAGTTCAGGTTTTTGCTTCACGGCTTCCATGCACAGCTCTTCAGTTTGGAGCTTATCTGGTACATGCCGTATTAGGTGGGGTTTTTGCTTCACGGCTTCCATGCAGATCTCTGCAGTTTTGAGCGTATCTGGTACATATTCTATTAGCTGGGGTTGTTTCTTCACGGCTTCCATGCACATTTCTTGAGTTTTGAGCTCATTGGGTAGATGTCTTATTAGTTGAGGTTTTTGGTGCACGACTTCCATGCACATCTGTGCAGTTTTGAGCTCATCTGGTACATGTCGTATTAGCTCAGGGTCTTTTTCTGTGACCTTCAGACACATCTCTTGAGTTTTGAACTCATTTGGTATATATTCGAACAGATTTAGAAATCTCTTTACGCATTTTGGAGCCCAAACTTTTGTGAACTGCTCAGATATAGCAAGCGTGTTACGTTGTAGCATTTCTTGGAGTGTAATTAGCAGAGACTGTAGACTATTTTCAGGCCATTTCTCTACCCACTCATTTAAGTGCTTATTTAGGGTCTCAATTGGAGTGCGCTCGAGGGCATTCAAAGGTATTGAAACGAATCCTGGCCTTACCCATTCAGGTGGAATAAGTGGGAAGAGGTTTTCTAAAAGCTCTATATCTTCTATGTTACATAGTGCAGAGTTCCATGCTTCTATCAGCGCTTTTTTTCTCCAAAGGGCATCTGGAGTCAACAACTGGTCTGGTTGCCAACCCTCGCTGGGGGTTAACTTTGATGCAATCAAAGAGATTGCGCCTGGGTCATTCTTTAATATGGCATTGAAGATTTTGATGTTATTTTGGTGTGAGTCCTCAGTAAAAGGAAGTAAATAGGGAGCTGTCTCCATTACAGAATTCCACATCTCCATATTCATCTGATCATAGGCAAGATGAAAGAACATCTGAGGACGCTTTTTTACTGCGATTAAACGCATGTCTGGGGTTGCAAATATTGTAGCTAGTCGCAGATTGTACTTTTTCTTTTTATCGGTGGAGAGAGACTGACTTCCCAATGCCGTCCATACGAGAGAGTCGTATAGACAGAGTGGCTCTTGTTTTATTGCCTCCTCAATTATCCGATCGTGTTCGAAGAGCCCAACATGTCCAGATGTGGCATTTCTTAAGAGCCTGGGGGGATACGCTCCGTCTGGCATGTACTTCACATTAAATGGATTTTTTTCTAATGCCTCTTTACATAGTTCCCTTGTTTTTGCTCCCTCTGGAATGACTGCAAATAGATTGGGATCTTTCTGCACTGCCAACTTGCACATTTGGTAAGTTATCGAATAATGTGGAATTTTTAAAAAATTAAGAGGGTCTTCATTTATAGATGTATAGTACTGAATTTCTTTAATTATCCCTTGTGCGTTCCCATTGTCTGGAAATTTGTCGTTAAGCGCTTGAATGATTTTTTTGCTTTTTTCAACCCATAAAGGGCTTTCCGGTGAATCATATGCGTTTATTATGGCCTTTAAAAATTGCTCTTTTTTATCAGGGTCTTCGAGAGGAAATAAATGCAATAAATGGGGAGCTACTTTCATTACACCGAGGCACATCTTTAAATTCCGGGCTTCTTCTGGAACCAGGATGAGCACTCCAGGATTCTTTTCTACTGCCTGTTCAAACATCTTCTGTGTTCTGAATGTGTCTGGAACATATTGCAAGCAGATAGGCTCTTGCTGTACTGCTTTTTCACACATCTGCTTAGTTTTGAATTTTTCTGGAACGTATTTTAGGGCAAGAGGCTCTTGCTCTATCGCCTTTTCACACATTTGTTTAGTGATTAATTTTTCTGAAACATATTGCAGTCTGAAGGGCTCGTTTTTTATAGCTTCTTTACACATTTCTTGGGTTTGGAGCTGCTCCGGAACAGCCGAAAGTAAACTGGGATCTAGCTTCACTGCTAACTTACACATCTCTAAAGTTTTCAATTCATCTGGAATTTCTAAAAGATGGCGCGGGTTTTTATTGATTTTTTGATAGTGGCAAATGAGTGCAGTTGTGTCTGTTGCTTCTTGTCCGAATTTGTTATTAAGATACTGGATAATTTTTTCACTTTCCTGAAGCCACAAAGGACTTTCTGGTGAATTATATCCGCTCTGTATTTCAGCTAAAAACTGATTTTTTTGCTTAGCGTCGAGCGGAGGGGGATTTGAGAGGGCAGCTAGAGCTACTTTGTTAGTTTTTGAATGTATCTCAAACTCTTTCTTTTTTTCGTTATATGAAACGGATCCGTCATTTAATATGCTTTTAATAACATTAATTTTCATATAAAAAATAACAATTAATATAATTGTGTTAATCTATATGTTCTAGTATCAAGAGAGCAAAGTAATGTCAATAAAAAAACTGGTTCTTGATTAATTCATATTCTGAATTAATAAAAAGAAGAGCGGTTCTGTGAGGGTCTATTTAGTGATTTTCTCTGGCAATGCAGGCGTAGTATAAGAAGTGCTTGTCTAAATCTTCTATACCGCGCCCGTTTAGGTCTTGCTTAATATACCAGCCAATTTCTTCTCTTGAGCTAAATATTGTAGAAAAGTGGATGGTTGAACATACGGGATCTGTCCATTTTTCCAATGCGCGTCTTGTTCTGCACAGTCAGATTTTCGAAAATCTCCAGCGGCTAATGTGATAGAGCAGGCAGTTTCTTACCGAGACTTTTTCTTTTGCGTGCGCTGGTTAACAAGTTCCCATTTGGATTCGAGAAGGATGAGGTCAAGGGCTATCGGTTTGACGTTCAGCGTCTCTCCAACTTTATGCACCTTGCCGGTTGATTTGCCGGTGAAGCTGGATGTTTTGGGGTTGAAGATGAAGTAGTCATCTTCAAGTTCGGAGACATGTAAAAAGCCTTCGAGCATGAGATCGGGGAGCTCGAAAAAGATCCCGAAGGGCTTGACTTTTGTTGTGATGGCTTTGTAGACTTTTAGAGGATCTTCTTTGATCCATTGCTCGAGCAGGCGGAACTTCTTGAGGTTTTTTACGCTGCTTTCTGCTCTGAAAGAGATGCGCTCTTTTTCAGAACACATAAGAGCAATTTTACTTAGCTCGAGATTCGGTCCTTCTTCATTAAAAAGTAGGCGCTGGATGATGAGATCTGTGTAGCGTCTAATAGGACTTGTAAAGTGGCAGTAGTATTCGAGTGCAAGTCCAAAGTGTCCAACATTTTCAGCAGAGTAGTAAGCAAGCTTCATGCTGCGGATAAAACTGACAGAGAGCTGCTGAGCAAAGGCTGTTTTTTTGGCTTTTTCAAAGAGGACTTGGAGATCTTGCTGGGTGGGCTTTTGCGGGAGGAAAAATCCTAAGCTGCGGGCAAGAGCGTAAAAATCTTCCATGTTATCTTTAGAAGGCTCTTCATGTATGCGGAAGACGACCATTTTGCGGTGTTCATCGAGGTGTTTTGCAACAAGTTCGTTTGCTTTGAGCATGTATTCTTCAACGAGCTGATGGGTGATGTCGTATTCAACAAACTTGGTTCCTGTAGGATTGCCTTTTTTATCAACGAGTATGACAAGATCAGGAAGTGAGAAGTCGATGCTACCTCTTTCTGAGCGTTTCTTTTTAAGGAGGTGGCAGAGTTCAACAAGTAAGTTAAGTTCAGGAAGGAAGGGGCTTTTCTTTATCCCATCGAGCACTTCTTTTGCTTCTTCATAGGTAAAGCGTTTATTGCTCTTGATGTAGGATCTTACAATTTTTGAGGAAACTAACGAGCCCTCTGTATCGAAGATCATCAAGACAGAGACGGTGAGTCTAATCACGCCGGGTTGCAAGCTACATAAGTTAGAAGAGAGTTCATGGGGTAGCATGGGAAGGCAAAAGCCGGGGAAATAAGTCGAGTTACATCTTTCAAAAGCTTCTGTGTCTAAGCAAGAGCCTTTACTTACATAGTGGGCAACATCTGCAATGTGGACAGCTAAGTGATAGAGGCCTTGTTCATCTTTAGAAATAGAGAGGGCATCATCGAAGTCTTTGGCTGTTTCTGGGTCGATGGTGATTGTTTTTAAAGCGGTAAGGTCATTTCTTTTTTCTAGGTCTTTTTTAGCAACTTCATCACCCCACTTGGCAGCTTCATCCATGACTGATTTAGGGAACTCAGCATTGAGATCGTACTCTTTAATAGCAGCTTCGATATCAATGGAAGGATCGGAGATGTGGCCTAAAATGTGGGTGATTTCTCCTTGCGCAGGTTTTTCTTCATCTGCCCAAGAGATAACCTTGAGAATGATGCGATCGCCGACTTTAACTTTATTCTTAGACTCCACAATGACAGGCTTAGAAGCTCCAAGAAGAGGGCAGTGGGCATAAATAACGCCTTTACTGTTGATCGTATAGACCGTGCCGCCTAAATGGGATCTTCCTCGTTTGATGATGGCTGTGACTTTTCCATCGGGGCCTTTTTCCCAATTAGAGTGGGGGTTGATCTCAATCTCTACAGTATCTCCATCTACAGCATCTTTAACGAGGTGTTTAGGGATGAAGACTTCCTCACCATCTTTGGCAGAAGGATCGGGCTGAAAAAATCCAAACCCGCGGGGATGGACACGTAAAATTCCTTTGAGTGTTTTAGCTTCTGCTTCTTTCGAAGAGTATTTTTTATTTTTATATTCGATAACCCCTTGTTTGACCAAGTCCACGAGGACAAGGCGGCAGAGAGATTTTAAAGAGGGCGTAAGGCCCAGCTCTTCAAGGATGGCTGACTGGGTAAGAGGAATGGAGGTTTCTATGAGTTTAACGATTTTCTGAGATAGAACGTTATAATCTTTATTTGGCTTGTTGTTTTTCTTTGGCATCATTTTTTATTCTAAACTACAGAATAAGCCAAAAGGGGAATAGCTACAATAGGAAAACTCTTCTATTAAACATTTTTTAGTTCATAACTAGAGACGGTGTTGGACATCAGCATGGCAATCGTCATGGGGCCAACGCCGCCGGGCACGGGCGTAATGTAGGATGTGAGGGGCGCAACGAGTTCAAAATCTACATCTCCTACAATCTTTCCACCTGACTTATTGATACCTACATCGATGATGACGCATCCCTTGCGGACCATGTAGGGTTTTACAAAGAGGGGGCAGCCCATGGCTGCAACTAGAATATCAGCTGTTTGGGTGATTTTTTCTAGGTTGGGGGTTTGGCTGTGAGCAAGGGTGACTGTTGCATTGCAGTGTTCTTTTTTTTGCATCAAGATGGCAGCAAGGGGCTTGCCAACGAGGTTGCTGCGGCCTAAGATGACCACATGCTTTCCTTCAGGGGAGATGTGGTAGTGTTGAAGCAGCTTGTGAATGCCAAGGGGCGTACAAGGGATGAAGAGGGGATTTTCACCCAGGAGTAATTTTCCGACATTGATTGGATGAAAACCATCGACGTCTTTGTCAGGAGAGATGGATTCCATGACTTTAGAAGAGACGAGGTGCTTCGGTAGGGGGAGCTGTACTAAGATGCCGTCAATTGCGGGATCTTTGTTAAGGGATACAATCCTAGCTAAGAGCTCTTGCTCTGTGACTGTTTCAGGTAATTCATAGTCGACAGAAAAAATGCCGATTTCTTGACATTTCTTTTTTTTCATTTTGACATAGGTTTTAGAAGCAGGGTTATTGCCAACGAGGATAAAAGCAAGACCAGGAGGGCGCGTGAAAGTTCCCACTTTGAGCCTGAGGGCGCTTTCTATTTTTTTTGCTACGTGCTTGCCGTCAATTAATTTCATAGGTGTAGTTTTTTTAGCATAGGTGCGTGTAGGTGGGAGTTTGTGGCAAGAATTGGACCTCTTACTAGGGGATCAACCGGCGAGCCATCATAGCGCGTTACACAGCCTCCTGCTTCTTCGATAAATAGCTTGCCTGCTGCGACATCCCAAGGCTCTAATACAACTTCCCAGAACGCATCAAATCTTCCGGCTGCTACATAAGAGAGGTCGATGGCAGCTGACCCCAGGCGTCTTATCGGTGATCCTAACTTTGCAATGGAGGCAAAAGCTTCTATGCAATGCAGGGGATTTTTATCTACGTTATAAGGAAAACCAGTCGATAAAAAAGCCTCTTCGATAGAAGAAGTAGCTGTGACTTGCAATCGCGATCCATTGAGATAGGCACCTTTTCCTTTTTCTGCAAGAAAGAGCTCTTTGGTGATGGGGTGGTAGATGGCGCCGCAGACAACTTCTTTACCCACACAGGCAGCAATGCTAACTGAGAATATTGGTATTGTTTTTGCAAAGTTCACCGTGCCATCTAAAGGGTCGATGATCCAGGTGACAGGGCCGCCAGGAGCTGATATGCCGCTTTCTTCTGCGAGAAAAGAGTGATTAGGGAATTCTTTTAATAGGGTAGAGATGATGGTTTTTTCGGATAACTTGTCATATTCTGTGACAAGGTTGTGCTTGCCAGGCTTTGAAGATATATCAAAGAGCGTTCCAAAGCCGCGTGCTAAGATATGCCCTGCTTCAAGAGCTGCACGGATTGCTAAATTTAAAAGCTGCGAGGAGTTATTCTTCATGGGCTTCCACTTTTTTCCATCCCTTCTTTTGAATGTAAATATACAGTTTCATAGGACATGTAAACCATAAAAAAGCATAAAGACCATCTAGTATCGACATCACGATGACATCGCTAAAAAGGGTTTTCCAAGAAAGTGGTATGCTTTTATCAAAGACTTGGACTAAGAATAGCTGCAAGAGGATAGAAAGCGCTGCAATGATGGTAGAAAATAGAGCAAGTGCTGTTGCCTTATCTTCAAAGAAGTGCCTGCGTTGAGGGTAGAGAAGAGCAGTGATAATGACAAAGTTAAGGCCATATAGGCCAAGGCGCGCGTAGGAGCTCATAAGATCGATGATAAATCCGCAGCCAAAAGCAATCCACAGAGCTTTAGTAACAGGGGCTCTATTGTACAATATGGCAAGGAAAGGGGCAAAAGCAGACAGCCTTAAGTACGGAAAAAAAATATTTCCAAATAAAGCAAATGACAGCGCCAAAAGAAAGGGGAAGTATAAAGGAACTTTTCTCATTTTCTGTGCCAGGCCCACGCTGTTGCAATGATGGTTTCTAGATCACTGTATCTAGTTTCCCAGTCTAACAATAAAGAGGCTTTTTTAGCATCTGCAACTAAAATGGAAGGATCGCCTAGAATGCGAGATTGCTCTTCTACCTGCAGAGTCTGTGAAGTTATAGACTCGATAGTTTTTAGGATTTCTTTTAAAGAGTGGGCCTTGCCACTGCCTAGATTTAATATTAACTGCTGATTTTTTTCTTCTAACAAGTAAGAGAGCGCTTTGAGGTGGGCGTTTGCTAGGTCTGTCACGTGGATGTAGTCTCTTAAAGCCGAGCCATCGGGTGTCGGATGGTCGGTTCCATAGATGATCAGGGGCCTGTCTTTTTTTATGAGCGTAAGAAGTGCGCTCGGGATGAGGTGGGTTTCAGGTGTGTGCGCCTCTCCAATATCTCCCTCGGGGTCTGCTCCTGCTGCATTGAAATATCTCAGACAGATGTAAGATAGGTCGTGGGCTTTAGCCACATCTTCAATCATTTTTTCTCCCATGAGCTTAGAAAAGCCGTAGGGGTTTAGAGGAGTTGTTGCATCCGTCTCTTGGATGGGAACTTCTTTCCCATTTCCATAGACAGCTGCGCTGCTAGAAAAAATAAGGTTAGAGATTTTTTCTTCGATCATCGCTTCTAAAAGAGAAAGAGTTCCGAGCAAATTATTGCGGTAATATTTTTCTGGATGGCTAAGAGATTCTCTCACGTTGATATGGGAGGCAAGGTGGATCACACCTATGGGAGAAAACTTTTGAAAAACCTTTTTTAAAAGGTTCTTATCAAGAATATCACCTAAGATAAAAGGTCCCCATTGGATCGCCCACTCATTACCTTGTCCAAGATGATCAAAGACAACAGGAGTAAATCCTGCCTTTTTTAAAGCTTTACAGACGTGACTGCCGATGTAGCCAGCACCGCCTGTCACGATCACATGTTGCACTAAAAGGCTCCCTTAGGAAAGAAGAGCAGAGGAATGGTTTTGAAAATAATGCGTAGATCAAGAATCGTTGAGCGTGCATCGATATAATACTCTTCGAGTTTCACTCTTTCTTCAAATGTCAGTAAATTGCGTCCTGATGTTTGCCAGATGCCGGTAAGGCCTGGTCTTACAGAGAGAATTTTTTCTGCTTTACTTCCAAAGTACTTGGCAATTTCTACATCTGTCACAGGTCTTGGTCCTACAAGGCTTAAATCACCTTTCAGCACATTCCAAAATTGTGGTAGTTCATCGAGAGATGTTTTACGCAGGAACTTTCCTGCCCATGTGATTCTCGGATCTTTTTTGAGTTTGTAGTAAGTGTTCCACTCTTTTTTTAAAGCAGGGCTGGCTCTTAAGATCTCATCTAATTTTTTTTCTGCATCCTGATACATCGTGCGGAATTTCCAGCAGTAGATAGAGAGATTATCTTTGCCTTTACGGCGGGCCTTATAGAATATGGGGCCCTTCGAAGAGAGTTTAATAAAAATAGCAAGGCATAGACCTATCGGCAGAAAAAAAAGAATTCCACACACACTAAAGAAAATGTCGACTACGCGCTTCATAGAAAATAGTTTACGACATAGCGGAAAAATAATTCAAGTTATTTCTTCCGCTTTCTTATAGAACCACTTGCCGCCTTCTTTTATAAAGGAACTTTTTTCTGTGAAGCTGACATCTTTGCCAGATTGCGTAAGATGCGCTTTAAATGTAACGTAGGCTTCTTTTTCTCCATCTATGAATTCTAAAATGGTGAGATTATCAAAATGTGTGTGCTCAGAAAACTCTAAGATCTCTTTTTTGGATTTGGGAGGGACTTTGGCAGTTGCGATGATGTACTCTGCAAGACTTAAAGCATACGCGCTATATCTTGAGCGCATAAGTTTTAGGGCGTTTTCAGGGAACATGCCCTCATGGTAGGGTTTGCAACACTCCGCGTATGGTTTTTTGCTACAGCAAGGACAAAGTGTTTTCATCAATAGGTTTTCACTCGGTTAAGCCATCCGGTAAGCCATTTTTTTTCATTTCTTTCAGGTGGAGAGTTTTTGACTCTTTCGGTGAGTATGTCTTGTGCCGCTTTTGTAAAAGCTGCAACTTCATCACCGGAGGGTGACATCGTTAAAAGAACTTGTAAAAGGCCCCATCCTTTTCCTTGGTAGGTTTCTGAAAGAGAAGTTCCGGCCCCTTTGAAATTTAAGTAGTCAACTAGAGCGTATAATCCTCTAGGGCTTTTTATTAATTTGTTGAACTGTACCATCGCTTTTTCTTTGTCTTGGCTTGTAGCAATCATCTGAGGAAATTCTTTTTCAAGGCGCTCTGCCATAAAAAGAGCTTGCAGCTGTTTTGTGTTAAAAAGAAAATGTCTTAGCTCAATCATCTGCGGGCTTTGAAACTGCGCGTAGAACTCTTCGCGCGTTTTCCATGGACAAGCGGGGTGATTTTTTAACCACTTGGGAAGAGGTTCTCCATGTTTTTCTATGAATGCTAAAAGTGCGGGGAATCTCTCTTCAAAGCGTTCCTCTTTTTTTTCTGCATACCAGATGAAGTGCCCGATTCCAAAAGAAGCAAACTCTTCCCCTTTTCCCCAGTGGGTGAGGTTCTCAAGAATGCCGCTGCACTCATTCATCCAGATTTTTTCGCCAATGCTCTGAACGCTTGGGGCAGCAGCAAGAGCAAAGATAGTGATTAGAGAAGGTATAAGCATGTACATCACTCTAGCTCAAAAGAGAGAGAATTTCAACCTTTTGGTATTTCCCACAAGCGGATGGTATTATCAGAACTTCCCGAAGCAAGTCTTGAGCCGTCCGGATTCCACGCAACGCTTGTGACCCAGCCTGCGTGCCCTGCAAAGACATGGAGATTTTTTTTAGAAGAAGCCTCCCAAATGCGGACGGTTTTATCTCCACTTCCTGAGGCAAGTCTTGTACCATCTGCATTCCATGCAACGCTTGTGACCCATGTTGTATGACCATTAAAAACATCGATGGCTTTTTCAGAAGAGGCTTGCCACAGATGGATAGCGGGATCAGCACTTCCTGAAGCAAGATTTTCCCCCTGAGTATGCCATGCAACGCTTGAGACCTGATCTGTGTGTCCGTTGAAGGTCTGTAGGAGATTACCAGAAACAACATCCCACAGGTGGATTGTATGGTCGTAGCTTCCTGAAGCAAGCCTATTTTCTTTTGGATGCCATGCAACGCTTGTAACCCAGTGCGTATGCCCATTCAAAACGTACAGGACTTGTCCAGAAGAGGCCTTCCACAGGCGGACTGTGTGGTCGTAGCTTCCTGAAGCAAGTCTTTCTCCCTGCGGATCCCATGCAATGCTTGAGACCTCATGCGTGTGTCCTTCGAAGATGTGGAGGATTTTTCCTGTTGATGCCTCCCACAGACGAATGGTTCTATCCTCACTTCCTGAAGCGAGCCTTTCCTCTTTTGGATGCCATGCAACGCTTGTAACAATGTCTGTATGTCCCTCGAATATGTGAAGAAGGTTTCCTGTTAAGGCTTCCCATATACGGATGGTTTTATCATCGCTTCCTGAGGCGAGTCTTTCTCCTTGCGTGTCCCATGCAACACTTGTGACAGTGTCTGTATGTCCTTTAAAGATTAGTTCTTGTAAGGGGCTGGGAGTTTTTAAAGATAAACGAGCTATAGATGCGTCCATACAAAAGGCTCCTTTATTTTTTTCAGGCCATTTTGGTGATTGCCTGAATATGTATCAAGGAAAGTTTTATGGTTGCAGGCATAAGCCATTTTGAGTTATTCAAAGTTTTAAAAAGGGGATTTCAAGCGATGCGCTCAGTATTAAAATTAGCCATAGGATGTGCGGTGTCATGTTTAGTGTTTCAGGAAGTAGAGGCGTGTACAGCGTTTCAGCTGAAGTCGCAAGATGGAGCGTTGATCTATTGCAGATCGATGGAATATGAGTTTCCAATGGACTCCAACATTTTGATCGTACCCAGAGAGGAAGCTTTTAAGGGAACTGCGCCGGGAAAGAAAATGGGAATGCAGTGGAAGTCTAAGTATGGCTTTGTCGGCTTGAATCAAATCATGGATAGGACAACGGTGTCTGATGGGATGAATGAGAAGGGGCTGGTTGTCGGGTGTTTATACTTGCCAGGCTTTGCTAAGTATGAGACGTTTTTGGATGCGCAATCCAATAAGGTTTTAGGGCCTTGGGAGCTGACGACCTTTCTTTTGAGCTCGTGCGCTTCTATCCAAGATGTGAAAGCAATATTACCTACAGTGATGGTTGTGGAACAGGGAACACCTGGCATGGGCGATTTTATTCTGCCGCTTCACTATTACGTGTCTGATCAAGCGGGCAATTGCATGATCATCGAATACGTGGGAGGCAAACGCTTTACCTACGATAATCCTTTGGGCGTTCTTACAAACTCTCCCCCTTTTCCTTGGCATCTGGATAACTTAACGAACTATATGAACTTATCACCTGTCAATGTGCCTATTTTGCAACTCGGGAATTTAAAAATGCGCAGCTTTGGACAGGGGAGTGGATTCTTGGGGCTTCCTGGGGATTACACGCCGCCTTCAAGGTTTGTGAAAGCTGCCTTCTTTTCTCAAGCAGCTATCATGCCAAAATCTGCGCAAGACGCAGTACGTACGGGGTTTCACATTCTCAACACGTTTGATATTTTTGAAGGAGCAGTGCAGCGTCTTCCTTCCATGAAAGATGGTCAGGTGGAAAATCTTCCTCCCAACCAGGAAAATCTAGAGACTACGCAGTGGACAGTTGTGCACGATCGCACGAACCTAAAAACGTATTTTCGTAGTTATGGAAGCCTAAGTGTGCAAATGGTTGATTTAAAGAAAATCAATTTTATGATGCCAGGCAGATCCCAGATACTCATGAGAAAAGAGTTTATGGTAGAAGATGTGACAACCAAGACGGTTGGTTTTGCTCCGCAAAATCAATAAAAATTTCTTTTTTGCACGGCC